>JANORN010000223.1:0-17146 GCA_031415355.1 Novosphingobium sp.
CCTCGACAATGTCCGCGTTCCGGTCAGCCAGCGGATTTACGAAGAGAACAAGGGCTGGACCTGCGCCAAGTTCCTGCTGGCGCACGAACGCACCGGGATTGCCGGGGTCGCCAGCTCCAAGCGTGGGATCGAGCGGGTCAAGGCGATTGCCACCAGCGAACTGGACGGGGACAAGCCGCTGCTGGCCAACCCATTCTTCCGCCGCAAGGTCGCTGAACTCGAAATGGACCTGACCGCACTGGAATATACCGAACTGCGCAGTCTGGCTGGCGATGCCGCCGGCAAGGGACCGGGTCCGGAAAGCTCCTTGCTCAAGATCAAGGGCTCGGAAATCCAGCAGCGCCTGACCGAACTCGCCCTGGAAGCAGCCGGGCACTACGGCGCGCCGTACTTCCGCGGCTTTGGCGAAGGTGACAACGAGCACCCGATCGGCCCCGATTGGGCCACCCGCACTGCGCCGACCTATTTCAACACCCGCAAGACCACGATCTATGGCGGGTCGAACGAAATCCAGCGCGGGATCATCGCCAAGATGGTGCTGGGGCTTTGATGGGGACAAGCGGCGCGAAAATAAATGGGGACAGTCCCTATTTACATCGCACCGCCGCCCCGAAATCGAATTTCAGCCGATAAATAGGGACTGTCCCCATTTACCGGCGAGCAGGATGGATTGAACATGAACCTCGCTTACACCGAAACCCAGGACATGCTGCGCGATACACTCGCCCGGTTTCTGGCTGACACTTACGGTTTTGAAGCGCGCAAGCAGATGCTCGCCAGCCCCGCAGGGCGCGATCCGGGGATCTGGAAAGCGCTGTCGAGCGAACTCGGCCTGACCTGTGCACCCTTTGCCGAGGAACACGGCGGCATGGGCGGCGGCGCGCTGGAAAACATGATCATGATGGAGGAACTGGGCAAGGTCATCGCGATCGAGCCGTGGTTGCAGACCGTGGTGATCGGCGGCGGCGCGCTGAAAGCCGCCGGCGGTGCCATGGCCGATGCAGTGATCCCGCAGATCATCAGCGGCGATTGTGTGATCGCGTTTGCCTATGCCGAGCCGCAAGGACGCTACAATCTGGCGGACATCGCCACCAGCGCCAAGGCCGATGGCGGCGGACACGTGCTCAATGGACACAAATCGGTGGTCTATGCCGCGCCGTGGGCCACGCACCTGCTGGTCACCGCGCGCACTGGCGGCAGCCGCCGCGAACGTGCCGGGGTGGAGCTGTTCCTGATCGACGCGAAATCTGCTGGAATCACCCGGCGCGACTATCCCACGGTTGATGGCTTCCAAGCATCCGAAGTCTACTTTGAAAACGTCGCGATTCCCGGCGAGGCCTTGCTGGCGGGCGGCATCGACCTGATTGAGCGCGTGGTTGACGAAGGGACCATGGCGGCCTGCGCCGAAGCCACCGGCATCGCCCGCACCATGGTCAAGCAGACGGTGGAATATACCCAGCAGCGCAAGCAATTTGGCCTGCCAATCTCAAAATTCCAGGTGCTGCAACACCGGATGAGCGACATGTTCTGCGAAGCCGAACAGATCGCCTCGATGGCGCTGATGGGCACGCTTAAGCTCGACGAGCCCGCCGATGCGCGCAAAGCCGCCGTCTCGATGGCCAAGGCGAAGGTCGGGCGCGGGCTGAACTTCGTCGGTCAGAATGCGATCCAGACCCACGGCGGGATCGGAATCACGGTTGAGCTGGGGGTTGGCCATTATTTCAAGCGCGGGACGATGATCGAACGTCAGTTCGGCTCGGTCGATTATCACCTTGAACGCTACGAGGCTTTGACACTCCCCGCCTGAACCGAGAAATCAAGCCCGCGCAGGTCCAGCACCGCGCGGGCTGGTTCCTGCCCGCCGCGCAGATGCACCAGCCGCGGCCGCGCCGCAGCGCTCCATTGCCAATTGCCGAACCGCACGAAGGTGCAATGCGCCAGCACCCGCGCCTGCATCCGCAAGTGGGGATGCAATGCAGTACGGTTGTAATCGCTGATCCGGCTGAGCGAGCAGGTCAACCCGCGCGCGTCCATCCAGCCCGCCGTTCCGGCCCACAACGCGGCAAAACTGCGCCCCATGCGGTGTTCCGGCGCGATCCACAGCCCAGTGTCCCAACAGCAGCGGTCCGCCAGCAAGAAGCGCACCGCTACTTCGTCTTCATCGTGATCATCAGCGCGCAGCCAGATTAGTCCAGTCAGCCGTTCGCGCGGATCAAACGCCCCCAGGCAGGTCAACCCGCCTGCAAACCGCGCCGCCTGCACCGCCGGGCTGGCGTCAACCGGATGACCCGCCAGCGTGCTGGCCGAAAGTTCGCGCACACTATAACCGCGCGGCATGGTCGGCACGCCAGCGCGCGGCTGCGCGACGATTGCATAGCGGTGCCACGCCGCCCGGCGCGACGCACGCGCCAACCGCGCCAGGCCGTACGATGCAGCTCCCAGCAAGCCCAGCAGTTGAATAGTCTGTAACGCGGCCACGCGGCCGTTCCTCTCGCTTCGCAAGGCTCAGTTTGCCCGATGGTGCACTTGGCAGGAAGCAAGGCCGCTTTGCAACCATCTGCATGCGGCAATTTTTCGCCTTGCCGGAGCAGAAGTTTTGGGCGGCACGATCGCGTCGCGGTGTTGTCGGCGGAATATGCGGAAAGAACGGCCGCCCTAAATCGCGCCGAAGGTGGTCAGCGCCTTTCAGCGCGGGGTCGCGCGCGGCGGAACGCTGCCTTCCTAGGCGACAGCCAGGACCGTGCCGTGTCCAGGCCTGAGCCTGCTCTGGCCGAGAAGCTCGCACTGATCGAGGCCAGCGGGATCGCGGTGCTGCGCCTGCAAGACCCGCGCACCGGTGCAGCGGGGCAAGCGCCCACACAGGCCTTGCCGCGCGCCATCGGCCTGCGCCGCCCGCAGGCCGGGCTCAATCGCGCTGGAAGAACCCGCAGCGCGCGCATTGGCCAGTTGGCTGAAACCTATCACGCCAGTCAGCGTAACCCCAGTCAGCGTGACCCCAAGTCAGCGCAACCCCAAGTCAGCGCAACCCCAGTCAGCGTAACCGGCGTGTCCGCTCCTGAAGGGTTGATGCAGGTCGAGTGATCAATCGTTATGCCGCCCCGACGACATCAATCCTGACAGAATGACCCGGATAGGGGACCATCATCACACAGATTTGTCGGCGACAATCGCGATGTTGCGGATTTCTGAAAGCGCAGTCCTATGCAAATCGCACGGCGCAGCGTGGCCATTGTCATTTGACTAGGAAGCATAGCGGTTGGCGCTTCGGTGAGGCCAACAGAAAAGTGGTGCACCCGGAGCGATTCGAACGCCCGGCCCCCAGATTCGTAGTCTGGTGCTCTATCCAGCTGAGCTACGGGTGCACTGGAAGCGCGCACATAGGCAGGCCGTCCACGCTTGGCAAGCGGGTAAATGTCCGCTTGAGCACCTTGGCAAGTTCAATATCCAGCGGCGGCATTCGCAAGTCGGCCAGATCAACAAAGTCGAACCAGCCCAGCGCTTCGGCATCCAGACATTGCGGCGTTCCAGCCCAAACGCAGCACGCGAACAAATCAATCACCAGCGCGCGGTTTGCATCCGTTGCAGCCCCGATGTGAATCAATGCGGCCTCCACGAGCGTAAGCGCCAATTCCTCGCGCACTTCACGGATCAGCGCTGCACTCAGTGTTTCGTTCAGCTCGACCTTACCGCCGGGAAATTCCCATAGGCCGCCGTGTTCCTTGGCATACGGGCGCTGCTGCAACAAAAATTGGCCCTGCGGATTAACCAATGCCGCCGCGACCACTTGCATCGTTGTCGGATTTTTTTGCACTTTGAAACCCGATCTGCACGTTTTCTTAAGGATGTGCTGCAAAATGGCATCATTGCGGCGGAAAAGCCATGAGGATGCTAGCTGTGTTCACGACCCTGTTCAAACGATTGCTGGCTGATTGTCGCGGTGCGACCGCGATCGAATATGGCCTGATCGCGGCGCTGCTCGTAGTCGCATCGCTGTTTGCGATGCAGGGCATGGCCGGGGAGAGCAACCTCACCTGGAACAATGTGGCGCAAAAAGTGTCCGACGCAATTCCCCCCCCAGCGGGTTAAACATTTAGCAAGTTTTTCCACCTAATTCGGATTTTGCTCAATCCGGGTGACAGGGAAAGAGCCGGGTAAATAGACTGCCAACAGGAGACTGAAAATGAAGTTCATTAAAAAGCTCGTCCGCAACGAAGAAGGCGCGACCGCAATTGAATACGGCCTGATCGCTGCTCTGATCGCCGTTGCTGCAATCGTTGCAATGCAGAACCTCGGCACCGAGCTGCAGACCACGTTCAACACCACTTCGGGTGCGATGTCGGCTGCTAACGCTGCTGCTGCTGCTGGCTAAGCCACAGCGCATTGCTGAACAGCGAGGGGCGGCAGGGAAACCTGCCGCCCCTTTCGCGTGTCCAGTACGCGCAGAACCAGCCTGCACCGCCCCCTGCGGTCAATAGGTGATGATCTTGACCTTCTGTCCCGGCGTGATCGCAGAGCGCGCGGTCAGGGCGTTGAGCACCAGAAACCGGTCAAGCGGCGCATCAGTATAGGCCATTTTCGCGCCCAGGCTTTGCAAGGTGTCGCCTTTCTTGGCAATCACCACCACCAGCTTGCGTGGGCGCACTGCTGCGGCCTCCGCTGCTGAAATCCGCCGCACCGATTGGTACATCGGGGTAAAGGGTGAGGCCGCACCAGCCTGAGTCATCGTCAGGAAGTGGTACGCGGACGTAGCGCCAAATTCATAGGCATAGACGGTCACATCGACCTGGCTGTTGCCGTTGCTGACCCGCACGGTCGAATAAGCCGCCGGAATCCCGTTGACCGTCGTGCGTGAAATAGCGCCAGGATTGACTTGCTGCTGGCTGCCTTGGGTCAAGGCGGCAAACACCGCGCGGACATAGGCATCGATATCCCCAGCATAGGCCGCCGACGAAAATTCACCCTTGCCGCTCTGCCCGCCGATCGAAACCGAACGGGTGCCGTTGATCATGTAGAAGCCGTTGGGGGCATCGAACGTCAGTTTCAGATCCGGGTGGGTGAACTTGCGCCCCTCAACGGTGCCCTGTTTAGGATCGTCGCCATACATCACGCCGTTGATCCGGGAGAGAAAAGTGTCGCGATTCGTTACACCGCGCACTTGACTGCCCGCCCGAGCCGCCGCCGCCGCCACGCGCTTGCCCGGCTCGGGGTGCGTCGATGACCATTCCGGCACCGCATTGTTCGTTCCCATCAGCCGTGCATCCAGCGCGTTCTGGTTCGCCAGGCTGAGCAGTACAGTAGACATCGCACGCGAATCATAGCCCGCTTTGGTCAAGTAATCGATCGCCAGGTTGTCCGATTCGGTTTCCTGCCCACGCGAATATTTCAGCGTCAGCATTTGCGATCCTTGCCCGAACAGCTGCTGGCCCAGCTGGCCCAGCTGCCCATCGCCGAGCAAAACGCCGGAAAGGACAGTTCCCAGAATTCCGATCACGGCGTTGCGGGTGGCGGCGCTTTGGCGCTTCTTGGCATGTTGCTGGCGGATGTGGACCCATTCGTGGCCGAGTACGCCGCCTAGCTCCGCCTCGTTGTTCATCAACGCAACAAGTTGCCGGGTGACATAGATATAGCCGCCAGGAATCGCGAAGGCGTTATCGACCGGGGAATTGAGCAGGGTGACGGTAAAATCGCTGCGAGTGCTGCTCATCCCGGTCTGCATCGCCATATTGCGGCCGATCGTTTCCACATAGGTCGCTTGGGGCCCGGTCATCGCCCCGCCGAATTCTGCGATCAGTTGCGGATTTGCTGCGGCGCCCTGCTGGCGGTCTTTTGCGCTCATCGCGGACGCAGCAGGACTGGACGATTGCGCCACGCTGCCGCTGGATGACAGGACAAGCGCCAGGGTGGCGGCTGCCCCTAACAGGGGGCGAGCAAAACGATAGGATCGAAGCATTCGGCGGCTCCTTGGGAAAACTGCGACTACCCTAAGGCTACGCCGCTGACCGGTGCGTGAACAGCCCCAAAGTCTCAAATGGGCGCGATTTGCGCTAGACGGTGCCGATGCGCAAAAAGCGTTCTTCGCGGTTGGCGCGCAGCTTATCCGGAGCGAGTTTGCTCAAGGTGCCCAGTTCTTCGGCGATTGCTTGCCCCAGCGCCTGCGCAGCAGCGGCTGGATTGCGATGCGCGCCGCCGACCGGTTCCTTCACGATGCGGTCAATCACGCCCAGTTCCAGCAAGTGCTGTGCTGTCACTTTCATTGCTTCAGCCGCGTCAGCCGCTTTTTCAGCTGTACGCCACAGGATCGAAGCGCAGCCTTCGGGCGAGATTACCGAATAGACCGCGTGTTCGAACATCAACACGCGTTCGGCGCTGGCGAGCGCGACGGCTCCCCCCGATCCGCCTTCGCCCACGATTGCCGCGACCATCGGCACGCCCAGCGCCAGGCAGGTCTCAGTTGACCGGGCGATAGCTTCGGCCTGGCCGCGTTCTTCGGCTTCAAGGCCCGGAAACGCGCCCGAGGTATCAACCAGCGTCACCACTGGCAGGCCAAAGCGGTCAGCCAATTCCATCAGCCGGATCGCTTTGCGATAGCCTTCAGGCTTGCCCATGCCAAAATTGTGGCGGATGCGGCTGTGCGTATCATGACCCTTTTCGTGCCCGATCACCAGCACTCGCCGTGCGTCAGGTTCACTGCCCAATCGAGCAAATCCGCCAATAATCGCGTGGTCCTCACCGAAATTGCGATCACCGCCCAGCGGCACGAAATCGCTGAAAATGTGGCCGATATAATCACCAAAATGCGGGCGCAGCGGGTGGCGGGCGACCTGGGTCTTCTGCCACGGGGTCAAAGCCGCATAAGTGCTGGCCAGCAGATCGGCGGCCTTGCGTTCCAGCCGGGCGATTTCCACTGAAAGGTCAACATCGCTGCTGGCCGAGGTGGCGCGTAGTTCCGCAATGCGGGCATCAAGCGCCGCGACCGGCTTTTCAAACTCAAGATAGGAGACCATCACGTTGCGCTAGCCCGCTGCGGGGCGGCGGGCAAGAGGATGTGCCAAGGGGTGCCGGGAATTGACCAACGCCACCAGACGCGCCGAATCGACGTGGGTGTAGATCTGGGTGGTGACAATATCGGCGTGACCCAGCAGCGTTTGCAGCACCCGCAGGTCTGCGCCGCCTGCCAGCAGGTGCGTGGCAAAGGCATGGCGCAGCACATGCGGGCTGACCTTCGCGGGATCGAGCCCGGCGCGCAAGGCCAGATCCTTGAGCAACTGGAACAGCCGCACCCGGGTGAGATAGCCTGCCGCGCTGGCCGAAGGGAACAGGTGCTTGCCCGTGCCGGTGCGCAGCCGCAGCCAGCGCCGCAGCGCCAGCCCGGCGCGGTTGCTGACCGGCACCATGCGTTGCTGGCCGCCTTTGCCGGTCACCGTCAGCAGCGGCGCATCGCGCGGCACGGCGGACAGCGGCAACGACACCAGCTCGCTCGCACGCAGGCCCGACCCATAGAGCAGTTCGAGCAGTGTCAGCATTCGCACCGCAGCTGAACGGTCGCCTTCAGCCTCAGCTTCGGCGAGCCGGAACAGCTGGCCAATTTCAGCATGGCTGAGCAGCTTGGGCAGCGGGCGGCGCAGGCGCGGCTTGGGCAAAGCGGGCGAGGGATCGTCCGTGCGCCAGCCCTCATCGACCAGGAAGCCGAAGAATTGCCGCAGCGCCGAACAGCGCCGCGCCAGGCTCGACCCGGCGAGATCAGACCAGACCTGCCCCAGCGTGGCGAGCGCAGGTCCGTTGGTGGTCAGCAGATCGCCGAGCGCCGCTTCTGCCGCTGCCAGATCACGGCGATAGGCCGCCAGCGTATTCGCCGCCGCCCCGCGCTCCGCCGCGAGCATCGCCAGAAAGGCTTCAGCGGCAGCGGAGATATCAGCCCCGCGCCACGGCTTCCGCCGCGATCATCCGCGCTTCGGCTTCCAGCCCGACCCGGTTGAGCGCCGAAACGATGTGGTACAGGTGCAACGGGGTCATCTTCGCCCAGCTATCCCCTTGCATCCCCAGCCCGGCGAGCAGCGCGACCAGCGTGGAATTGTTGACATCGGCCGCAGCGGAAATAGTCCGCGTCCAGCGAGTTTCGCGCGCCAGATCGATCTCCAGCTTGCTGGCGAAACTCTCGGTCGTGGCCGGTTCCAGCCGTCCCAGTCCGGCTAATCCGGCCAGCAAAAACCCCGATTTGCGGGCTGCATCGCTATCATCATTGCCATAAAACGATTCGAGCGCACCTTGACTTACCGGCGTGCTACGCTCTGGCGCGGCGAGCGAAAGCAGCGCCCAGGCCTGCGATCCGACCTCTGCTTGCCGTGCCCAGCGCAGCGCATTGGCGTCCAACCCGGCAGCCAGCATTGCAGCAATCAGATCAGGCGCTTGATCAGAAAAGTCAGTGCTTGGCGCGATTCGAGCAGCAGCATAGGCGGTCAGCACTTGCCGTGAATAGCGCTCGGCCTGGTTCGCGCCGCCATCCCACAGTTGTTGCATCGCTGCCACGCGGCCTGCCTGCGTGGGCGCAACATAGGCCGCGCGCAGCTGTTCGGCCCGCTCTGCCCACGCGCCTTCACGGTTACCCAATGCATGGATCTGGCCATAAAGGTCCACCATCGCTTCAGCCGAAAGTATCCCCAAGCCGCCCGCCAGGTCCGCACCGCCGGCGCGCGTTTGCAGCGCCACCATCGGCGCGGTTGCCACAGTCAGACGATAGCGTGACCCGGCCTTGCTGGTCAGACCGGCGGGGGGTTCGATCCCGGTGGCGAGCGCCAGCGCGGTGGTCCAGGGGCGCAGTTCGCTGACCTTGTCCCATTCGATCTTGACCGCGCGGCGCGCCTTGCCCGCAGAGCCCGCGTATTTCTGCGCGAGGAACAGATCGATTTCCGGCCAAATTTTTTGGTTTTGCAACCGGTCCAGCTGGGTCAGCCCGGCATTGCCGTTGCCTTCAAACGACGTGCAGATCGCGCGCAGCACGTTCCAATCGGCATCCTTGCGCGTGCCGCCCTGGATGGCCACGGCGGGGCAAATCCCAGTAATATCACCTGTGAATACATAGGCATCGATCGCCGCCTGCGTCAGCGCCGGAGTGTAATTGCCTGGATCGATATCCTGCACCAGCCGCCGCGCCGCCTCGCCCTCACCCATCCGCACCAGCAGCGCAGCCCGCGCGCCGGCGAAATCGGCGGGGTTCAGCCGCGCCGGAGCGTCCAGCCGCGACACCAGCGTGCGTCGCAGCAGGATATGTCCCCAGCGCGAAACCAGCCGCCCCTTGTTGCCCTGCACCACGGCGCTGACCAATGCCGGGCTTTGCAGGCCCAGCGCGCCCGACGGCAGCCCGCCTTCCCATTCGGCGAGTACGCCCACTTTGTTCAGCGAGCGCCGCACGGCCGCCGGAATATCGGACTTAGGCTTCAGATCAAACAAATCGTCGAGCTGATCTGGCGCCATCGCCTCCAGCTCTTTCAGCGAGGGTATCCGCACGCCGCTCGGCACGCCGGGCTTGGCCGCAGCTCCGGTGGCCGGGCGCGTGGCAGTGCTGCCCGCGCCGTCGCCAGCGCCGGGAAGCGCCTGCACCACCGGGCTGGACGTTGTCGATGGTGCAGCCGGTGCGGGATTCGTCGGCCGCGCCGGGCGTGTTGCGGGCTTTTCAAACCCCGGCGGCAACAGCGATTCAGGCGAATTTTGCGCGGCAACCAGCGCGGATGACAGCGCAATTACGGCGCCGCCAGCCAGCAGCAACACTTGCCGCGGGGTCATTGCACCACCGTGGGCAGCGTGGTCTGCGCGGTCATCGTCCGCAGCGGCTGCTGCCCGCCATCATACCAGGCCCAGCCGAGCGCCAGCGCGATCAGCCCCGCCGCCCCCGCGATCAGCCATTTGCTCTGAATTCGACCCGCCACTTCTGGCCCTTTCCCGCTGCGTGTCCCGCTGTTTGCCCAGCCACTTGCCCAGCTAACTTGCACTGGCGCTTATCGCATCTATAGGCAGGGCCGCAATGGTGCCAGACGAATCCTCGCTTTCCAGCGCTGAAATCGCGCACCTGGCCCGGCGGATTGACCGCCCGGTGGTGCTGGTGGGGATGATGGGCGTGGGCAAGACCAGCGTCGGCCGCAAACTGGCCCAGGCGCTGGACCTGCCATTCACCGATGCCGACGAGGCCATCGAAACCGCCGCGCAGATGTCGATTGCCGAAATCTTCGACCGCTTTGGCGAACCCTACTTCCGCGATGGCGAGCGGCGGGTGCTCGCCCGGCTGATCGATGGCGCACCCAAAGTGATTGCCACCGGTGGCGGGGCCTTTGCCAATGCGGAAACGCGCGCGCTGATTTTGCAGCGCGCAATCACGGTCTGGCTCGATTGCGATGTCGATACGCTGGTGGAGCGGGTCGGGCGCAAGGACAGCCGCCCGCTGCTGCGCACCGGCAACCCGCGCGAAATCCTGGACCGGCTGTATACTGAGCGCGAGCCGTTCTACGCCCAGGCCCCGATCAAGGTGACCAGCGGCAATGCTCCGCACGGGCGCACCGTCGCCATGGTATTGAAAGGCATTGAGGCATGGCTGTAATCCCGGTTGATCTCGCGGGGCGTCCTTACGAAGTCCACGTCGGCGCGGGCCTGCTGGCGCAGCTGGTTCCGCTTTGCGGCGCGCGGCTGCGCAAGCCGCGGGTGCCGATCGTGACCGACCGGACCGTCCACGCCGCTTGGGGGACGCAGCTGGAAGCGGCGCTGTCGGCACACGGCCATACCCCGGTCTGGCACATTCTGCTCCCCGGTGAGGCCAGCAAGAGCTGGGCGCAGCTGGCGGCGACCACCGACTGGCTGCTGGCCGAGGAAGTCGAACGCGGCGATCACATTCTGGCGCTGGGCGGCGGGGTGATCGGCGATCTGACTGGCTTTGCCGCAGCGATCCTGAAGCGCGGCTGCCAGTTCATCCAAGTGCCCACCACGCTGCTGGCGCAGGTCGATTCAAGCGTTGGCGGAAAGACCGCGATCAACACGGCGGCGGGCAAGAACCTGATCGGCGCATTCCACCAACCCGCACTGGTGATCGCTGATCTGGCGGTGCTGGACACGCTGCCCCAGCGGCAACTGCTGGCCGGTTATGCCGAAGTGTTGAAGTACGGCCTGCTGGGCGACGCGGACTTCTACGGCTGGTGCGAAGCCTACGGCGCAGCGCTGCTGGCGGGCGATACCACGGCGCGCGAATATGCCGTCGCGCATTCCGTTGCCGCCAAAGCACGGATGGTGGCGGCGGACGAGCGCGAAACCACCGGCCTGCGGGCGCTGCTCAACCTCGGCCACACCTTCGGTCACGCACTGGAGGCGCAATGCGGTTTTTCCGACCGCCTGCTGCACGGCGAGGCCGTTGCGCTCGGCATGGTCCTGGCCGCGCGCTATTCCGCCCGGCTGGGCCTGCTGAACCCCGCCGCCGCGAGGCGAATTACCGCGCACTTCGCCGATGTTGGCTTGCCGGGTGAAATCGCCGCGCTGGGCCTGAACTGCGATGGCGCAGCATTGGTGGCGCATATGCTCCACGACAAAAAGATGGACGCCGGAACCCTGCCGTTCATCCTGTTGCGCGGGATTGGCGAGGCATTTCTGGCGCGGGACGTGGCGCTGGATGAAGTCGCGGCGTTTCTGGATGGGGAGCTGGGGGGGGAGGTTTTTTGAGGGATTTCTGGCATGGCGGCGCTGGAATCGCGCAGTTGCAGACCTTGTTGTCTCAATTGATCCTGTACCGAAAGCTCACACTGAAGCTTGAAGCCGCAGCCATCGCCCCTTTCGGGCGAATCCGCACAGTGTTCACATTGCTATCCGTCCCGTCGATGGCTGGCGCTGGAACATAGGTCCAGGTCAGGCCACCATTGTTTGAAAAGTCGATATCGTCGGTCTGACTCGCCAGCGAAATGAAGCTGTAAGTCAGCGCAGACGCGCTCGAACCGTTGGTGAAAATGGCTGGGCCTGATCCAGCCGCGCCAAAGTCTGCGACGCTGAAATGAAGATTTGTTGCAGTCGGATCGGTTATGATCAGACTGTCAGTGCCAAGCGCGACGACATTGGGATTTTCGACATTGATCAGATAGGTCAGAAATCCGCCCGGGATCAGCTTGGGATTGATGGCTCCGTTCACCGGATCGGTGTGGGCGGTGCTGCCTTTGGTGACGCCCAGCGGCTGAGGGTTGGACACCGTCACGGTTGCCGTCGCGACAGGCGTCGTGGTGGACGTGCCAAAGGTGCCAAAGGCGTTGTTGATATAGCTACCCGCCGTGCCCGGCACCGTCGCTGTATATTTGAGCACAACTGTACCCCCGGCTGGCAAGAGGTAGCTCTGATTGAGCTTGCCGGTAAACGTGATTGTTCCTGTCGCCCCCGAGGCTGGCATCGTGCTGGAATTGGTGGCCGTAACCCCGCTGCCGCTGGCAAGCGCTCCGAAGGTCACCCCCGCAGGCAGCGTATCGGTGATTTTGCCAAGATAGGTTTCGTTCGCCGACGGATTGCTGATCGTGACTGTGTAGGTAACTACCGTTGCTGTCCCGGCCAGGAAGCTGGTGATTGACGCAGTTTTGCTGATCGTGAACGGGTTAGTCGCGCCCGGGTAAGACACCGCGATGCTGCCGGAACCGTCATAATTCCCAGTATATTTGAGCTGGGTTCCAGAGGTTAGCTGGGCATAAGGCCGCGCAATCGTTGACGTGCTGGCGCAGAGATATTGAAACCAGTACCGCACTGACACCGACGCACCATTGCCATTGGCCGTGCTGGACACAAAATACAGCTGATTTGTGGCGTTCAGCGGAACCCCGTTTATTGCGCTGGCCGTGATCTGGGTCTTGCTCAAGCGGAAACAGGCAGAATTAAAGCTGGTGTTGCCGGCCGGTTGCAGAAATACCTCGTCCCCGGCGCTCGAACTTCCGAAGCTATAAGTCGTGTCGTAAAAAACGGTCTGCCCGACCACCGCTCCAGGCCCCAAATTGGCGGAGGCAACATTGCCGCCGGCATTGGCACTTAGCGCCTTCTTGGCATTTAGAGTAAGGGATGATGTCTGCGTTCCCAATGATGATGACAGCGTAACGATGGGTGCGGTAACCGCGTTGTTGGTGCATGAATAGCTGACATGCCAGTAAACGCTGACTGTTTCGCCAGCTCCAAGCACGCCAAGACTTTGCGTCGCAGTGGACGACGAGACTAAGGCAAAGCCGTTGCCGAGCGCAGCAAGGTTGGCCGAAATCCCGGTAACCGCTGAACCGCCAGAATTGGTAACAATCCCGCCCACCCACGCTGCTACCGGCCCTTGGGCGGGACACTGGTTGCTGTCGAACGTCATATCTTGAGTGCTGGTGGCGCTCTTGCCGGTCGTCAAAGTGAATGACACCGCTGCCGATGCCGGGATTGCTGCCGCCAAAGCCAGCAAACCAAACATCGCTCTGAACAGGCTAAAACGACGGATCAACGCAAATCCTATACCTTGTGCTAACGCGCGCTAGCGTAAAAGAACTGACAAGCGATTAACTTTGTCGACGTCGCTCGACCTGCCAACACCGGGAGCCACTGCGCAAATATCCCAACACTTTCCTACATCCTGCGCGCCTGCAAGAATTGCCGCAGGTTCCGCTCGCCCGCCCTGACTCCGCAAGCCACCTCGGCAGGGTGAAGGCGTGACGGTGATGGGAGCACTTGGCTGTGCCCCTTCCCCAGTTGTGCTGGGTCCCCTTCCGCGCTGGACGGGGACGCGCCGCTTAGCCGAAAATCGCGATTGACTGCATCCCCGCGCTGATCGGGGTGCCGTCGGCGTTCCAGATCGCCATATCCTGACTGGAACAGCCGTTTTCCGCGTAGTTGCCCGCGGCGCGGACCAGCCACCAATCATCGCGGCTGAGCGGCTGCGGGGTCAGCAGGTTGATCAGCCAGGTCATCGAACTGACCGGTGAGCGCGCATCCATCAACGGCATCACACCGGGCGGCAAGGCATCGGCGCAGAGCAGCAGCGCAACGAACGGATCAAGCCCCGCGCGATCCTTCAGCCGCACCCACCAGGCCAGTTCGGGCTGTTTTTCCGCCGTGCGCGGCACGGCAAAGCGCCGATCAAAATGCCGGGTAAAGCCGGGGCCGGCGCCTTCGGGGAATGGCTTGGCATCCTCTGGCGCGATCATTCCGGCAGGGGGCGGCAGCTGGCTGAAGTGCAGTGTGCTGTCGACCGGGCCCATGAACACGAAGGTGGCGGCCAAGCCGACTTTGCCATCTGCACCAGTCACCTCCGCGCTGATCCAGCTGGCGTTGCGTCCGCGCCGCAGCAGCCGTGCGCGCACCTCCACTTCGCCCGCCAGCGGCCCGATAAAGCTGACCTGCGCCGACCGCAGCGGCGGTAGATCATCCGCCAGCCCGCGCGCAGCCTCCAGCGCCAAGGCCGCCGAAAACCCGCCGTAGCTGGTGCGCCCCTGCATCCAGTTTTCGGGAATCGCCGTAGCAAACCCGCCAGCGCTGCGGCGGATGGTCGAAAGAGTTTCAGGAAAGCTCATCGGGCTGCCATTGACGTTAACGGAAAGCGCGTCAACACTGCAAACCATGACGCAATTCATCGACCTTTCGATCCCGATCACCACTGCAGTCGTTTCCGACCCGCCGGTGATGCGCCCGCAAATCCAGTACACCAAGCACGAAACCAGCTGGGAACAGATCGCGCTGTTCTTCCCCGGGCTGACCAAGGAAGACCTGCCCGATGGCGAAGGCTGGGCGGTGGAAACGCTGACGCTGTCCACGCACAACGGCACGCATATGGACGCGCCGTGGCACTATCATTCGACCACAGATAGCGGCGCGCGGAAGGCTCCCAGCATCGACGAAGCCCCGCTTGACCGGTTCTTTCGCCCCGGCGTGAAGCTCGATTTCAGTGCCCTGCCTCACGGCACCGTGATCAGCGCGGCACAAGTCGAGGCGGAGCTGGCGCGGATCGAATACAAGCTGCAACCGCTCGACATCGTGCTGGTTCAGTCGGGCGCGATTTACGGCACCGACAATTTCACCGACCAAGGCGTCGGCCTCGGTGCAGAGGCAACCCTGTGGCTGACCGAGCGCGGCGTCGAAGTGGTCGGCACCGACGCCTGGAGCTGGGACGCGCCGTTCAGCCACACCGCCCGCCGCTGGGCCGAAACCCGCGACCCCAGCATCATCTGGGAAGGGCACAAGGCGGGACGGATCAGGCCCTACTGGCAAATCGAGAAGCTGACCAACTTGGCGGCATTGCCCCCGCACGGTTTCACGCTTAGCTGCTTTCCGGTCAAGATCGAGCGGGCCAGCGCGGGCTGGATCAGGGCGGTGGCGCTGGTGGACTGAACAACGCGATTTTGCACGCCGATCTAGAACAACCGCGACCCATTTGGCACTGCCATGTCTGGCGAAAACAGGATCACCGCCCCGTCCGCATCGGCAAAGCCCAGTGTCAGGACTTCGGACATGAATTTGCCGATCTGGCGCGGCGGAAAATTGACCACGGCGGCGACCTGCCGCCCGGTCAGATCGTCGAGGGCATAGCGATCCACGATCTGTGCGCTCGATTTCTTGACGCCGATGGCTGGGCCGAAATCAATCACCAGCTTAAACGCCGGCTTACGCGCTTCGGGAAAGGGTGCGGCGGAAAGAACCGTGCCAATGCGGATATCAACTGATAAGAACTGTTCAAAATCAATCTCATCACCACGTGGATCGTCGCAGGAATGGGTCAGGTGCATCCTACTCCAGCTCCAGAATGATCGCATCCACCGCAAGACTCTCGCCCTGCAACGCGTTGACCGACTTTACCGTGGCAGATTTTTCGGCGCGGAGGATGTTTTCCATCTTCATCGCTTCAATCACCGCCAGCGGCTGCCCGGCCTCGACCTTGTTGCCGACAGCGACGTTCAGCGCGACCAGCAGCCCGGGCATCGGGCAGATCAGGAAGCGGGAGAGATCTGGCGGGATCTTTTCAAGCATGTGCTTGGTCAGCCCGGCAATCCGCGCGGGTAGCACCTGCACCTGATGGATCGCGCCGCGCGTGGTCATTTTGAAGCCAGTGCGGGTGGGTTCCAGCTTGATCCCATACGCCACATCCGCTCGTGCTGAGCTCGTCGAAGCACCACGCGCCGCCTCTGGCCCTTCGACAGGCTCAGGGCGAGCGGGGTTGGTGATTTCTGCAATGAGCAAACGATCGCCGGGTGTATATTCCATAGCCAGATCGACCGGTTCACCATCGACGGTAAGGTCTTCATCAAGGCTCACCGCAAAGGTCTGCCCGGCGATGGTGACGGACCAGTCGTAGGGCGGCTCCAGCTCGTCGGCCAATTGCCCATCGACCTGCCGCGCGCGGTCGGCGCGCGCGGTGGCGACGAACCCGGCGATGGCGGCGAGGTGCTGCTTCGTCTCGTCTGAAACTGCCGCGCCGTGGAAGCCGTCGGGGTATTCCTCGGCGATAAACCCGGTGGTAAGCTCGCCCGAGCGAAAGCGGGGATGCTGCATGATCGCGCTGACGAAATCGATGTTGTGGCCAAGGCCCTCGATCTCGAACGCGTCCAATGCGGCGATCTGTTTGTCCGCCGCTTCGTCGCGGGTTTCGCCCCAGGTGATCAGCTTGGCGATCATCGGATCGTAGAACATGCTGACTTCGCCGCCTTCATAAACGCCGTCATCCACCCGCACGCCATCCACGCCGCGCCGGCCGTTCCCGGCATCGTCTTCAGTCCAGCCGTCAACCGGTGGGCGATAGCGCACCAGCCGCCCGGTGCTGGGCAGAAACCCGCGATAGGGGTCCTCGGCATAGACGCGGTTTTCGATGGCCCAGCCGTCGATCTTGATATCGTCCTGCGTCATGGCGAGCTTTTCACCTGCCGCCACGCGGATCATCTGTTCGACCAGATCAATGCCGGTGATCGCCTCGGTTACCGGGTGCTCCACCTGCAGCCGGGTATTCATTTCGAGGAAGTAGAAGCTCTCGCCCGTGGGGTCCGCGCCCGAAACGATCAGTTCGACCGTGCCTGCGCTGTAGTAGCCCACCGCGCGCGACAGGGCGACGCACTGTTCGCCCATCGCCTTGCGCATCTTGGGCGTGACGAATGGCGATGGCGCTTCCTCGACCACCTTTTGGTGGCGGCGC
>JANORN010000224.1:0-4495 GCA_031415355.1 Novosphingobium sp.
GCGTGGAACAAGCTCATCGATCAACCGTGGCGCATCATGTCGATCGGTCACCGACAATGGGCCAATAGGTCATAGTCAATGCAGGTTGGTATAAGCCCGGCCAGCCGCAATCCCCGCCACATGCGAACCGTGATAACAGGCCGAGATGATCCAGCATGGGGTGGTCGCGCCGGGGCCTTCCAGAAACGGGATATATCCGGGGCAGACCGAATTCGATTGGCCGGGAATGGCGGTTGAAAAACAGGCCTCGCGCACGACCCGGCTGCGCAGCGTGGGTTGGTCATAGAAGAAGTTGTGCTGCCCCAGCACGCCGGTATCCAGCACGGCCACGATCTGCCCCTGCCCGCGCAGCCCGACCGCGCGCAGATTTGGCGTGCCGATGTGCGGCACTGACCGTGCCAGAATGGGGGTGGACAGGCGGTTTTCATGCACCGCCGCGACCAGCCCGGATTCGGCCAGCGCGGCCAGCTGCGCCGCATCAACCTGGGCTGCGACCAGCGGCAGGCCCCAAACCGGCTTGACCGCCTCGGCCTTGGCCAGTTCCAGCAGCTTGACCAGGCGTGCCTGCCCGGCGCTGATTGCCGCCGGATCGGCTTCGAACGAGGCCGGGGCCAGCGGGCTCTCCGCCGCGCCCAGCGCGACCGCGTTCAGCGCGAAGATCACCAGCACCTGCTCGGTCTGCGCCTGCTTCACCAGCGCGGCATAGCCGGGGATCGCGGCGGTCGGCGCGGTCGGCGCTGGCTTGGCGATGGGCGCTGCAATCAGCACCGCGTTCTGCGTAGCGGCGGGCTTGGGCATGGCGGTCTGCGCCAGCGCCAGCGGGGCTGCACCCAGCGCCAGGATCGCCGCACCCAGTGCGACCGCGTATCGTTTCAATGTCATCAGTTCCCCCAAATCCGGTCGCCCGGCCGTGGTTGCCGTTCGTTCAGGCGCGACCTCTGCGGGATTTCCCCAGTGCGGAATTGCAAAATTCGGACGCGCCGTGCGCGAATGTGTCCGGCCACCGCCGCGCTCGCCCGCGCTGCTGGACAGGCCTGCGCTTTCATCGCATCATGGGGATCGGCAACGGGGGAGACCAGGCGATGGCAACCAGCGCGATACTAACGCCAGCGGTGCAAATCGAAACGCAGGCCCTGACCCCCGCCATCGGCGCGGAGATCAGGGGAGTTGACCTGCGCGCCGAACAGCCCGACGCGGTGATCGCCGCGATCCGGCAGGCGCTGCTGGACCACCGGGTGCTGTTCTTCCGCGATCAGGATATCACCGCGCAGCAACAGATCGCCTTTGCCCGCCGGTTTGGCGCGCTGGAAATTCACCCCGCCACCCCCAAGGACCAGGCCGATCCGGAAATCCTGCGGATCGCGCACGGGCCCAAGTCCAGGGGCAGCGAAAACTTCTGGCATTCGGACGTGACCTGGCGCGCGCAGCCGTCGCTGGGCTCGATCCTGCGCGCCATCGAAGTACCGGCGGTGGGCGGCGATACGCTGTTCGCCGCCATGGATGCGGCTTACGATGCGCTCTCGCCCGCGATGCAGGACTGGGTCTGCACGCTGACTGCGGTCCACGATATCAGCCGCGTTTTCGCCGCCAAGCTGGGCACCAGCCGCGACGAGCTGCTCGCCAAATATCCGCTGCAAGAACACCCGGTGGTCCGCACGCATCCCGAAACCGGCCGCCGCACGCTGTACGTCAACACCGCCTTCACCAGCCATATCAAGGGGCTGTCGCGCCAGGAAAGCGACTGGCTGCTGAACCACCTCTACGCCCAGGCGGCGCGGCCTGAACACCAGTGCCGGTTCGTGTGGCGGCCCAATTCCATCGCTTTCTGGGATAACCGCGCCAGCCAGCACTACGCCGCGTCGGACTATTTCCCGCAGCGCCGCGTGATGGAGCGCGTGACCATTGCGGGCGACCGGCCCTATTTTGACGCGGGATAACGGGGTGTTAGCCTGCGTGTTTCCCGCTATAGCTTCCTGAAATCAACGAAGAGGACGTCTGTGTGAACACGGTAAAGCTGCGCAATTTGCTGATTACGTTGCATCTGTATGGCGCGGCCTTGCTCGCCCCCGTGTTCCTGCTGGTCGCGGTGACGGGCGGGTTGAAGATGGCCGGGATCGAGGGCAAAACCACCGATGTGCCCATCGCCCTGCCCGCTGGCACGGCTTTCGATACCAAGAGCCCGACCTTTGAAGCCGATGTTCGTACATTCCTGACCGCGCAAAAGGTTCCGGTGGAGTTCGAATATATCCGCGCGCGCGGCAACAGCTTCACCACCCGCCCCACCTCGCGCCCGCACGTCGCGTTTGAGGAAAAGGATGGCCAGCTGACCGCGAAACTGGTCAGGCCCGATACGCTCAACGCCTTGATGGAAACCCACAAGGGCCATGGGCCAAAGGTCTACAAGACCCTGGGCTGGATCGCCGGACTGACGCTGTTCTTAGTGATCTTTGGCGGTTTGCTGATCGGCCTGCTCAGCCGCGCTTACCGCAAGCCGACCATTGTCGGCACGCTGGTCGGCAGCGCGGTGTTCGTGTGGGCGGCGTTCCTGGCGTAAGCGGGCGGTGAAGTGAGCGGCACCGGCTAGCGCAGCACGCTATTGTGTTCGGCGAGCAGCCCCGGGATGCGCTCGCGGAACGGGAAGAAACCCTTGGTCGCATGCGGCCAGAACGCGTCGTCCCAGGCACGGCGGCGCTGGTGGAGCGCGATGCCTTTCGCCGCCAGCAGCGGGGCCAGTGCGGCGAGCGCGGCGGCGACCGGGCCGACGGGGGCATAAGCCGTGACGATGCTGGTCACATTCGCAGCCTTGGCGGCCGCGATCAGGCTTGCTCCATCCAGCCCGGCGCTGACGGGGCAGGGACAACTGAATGCGGCGGTCACGCGCTGGGCGGCGTCGGCGGTTGCAGCGGCGGTGAAGGCCTGCGCCGGTTCGCCCCACGGCCAGCCGGGCACCGCCGCCACGGCCAATGCAGCGCGGATGGTGTCGCGCTTGGTGAACAGGCTTTCGAGCGCAAGGTCTTCGGGGGTGACCAGCACCAGCGCGGGCGCGGTGTGATCATAACCGGGTAGTGCGGGCAAGGGCGCGGTCTTGGGCAGGGGGTCTTCTTGCAACGGGTCTGCCACTTGCGCCAACCCCTGCGGCGCAAACCGTCCGCCGGTGAACCGCGCGATGTTGTCAGCGGTGGCCAGGTACGTCTTGCCCGCCGTCTGCAAGCCCGCGACCCAGCGCCACGACAGCGTGTTCGATGCAGGATCGGCATCGCGCAGATGGCGCAGAAAGAAATCCGCGCCCAGCGCCCACGGCAGCCGCAGGGTGAAAATCCAGATCGAGGCGAACCACATCCGCGCGTGATTGTGCAGGTAGCCGGTCGCGACCAGCGCGCGCGCCCAGTCGTCAAACCCGTCGATCCCGGTCTGCCCCGCCTCGGCCTGCGCCACCGCTTTAGCGAGGCCGCCGCCGCCGGTGCTGCGGGCAAGGTCGCGCTCGGCCAGAAAGCGCGTCCAGACCGCCGGACGCAGTTCCAGCCAGCCCTTCCAGTACGTCCGCCACAGCACCTCCTGCACAAACTTTTCGCAGGCCGCAAAAGTATGCTGCGCGGTCACCGCCCGCACCACTTCCGCCTCGGTCACCAGCCGGTGGCGCAGATAGGGCGAGAGCAATGAAACCGCTTGCTGCCGATCCGGCCCAGGATCGCTGTTGCGCCCATCAGCATAGGCCCGCCCGGCGCGCGGCACGAACGCGGCCAGCCGGGCGAGACCAGCGGCGCGGGTGGGAATAAAGCTCATGCAGGGCCAGCTTTCCTCAACAGCCAGCGCGCGCCCGGCTTCATCATGCGCGCAGCCCGAATGCGGCACGGCCCAGCCAGCGGCCACCTGCCTTTATGGGCTGCGGCGGGGGGCAGGAGGACTTGGTGCCGACCTTGGATTACGCCGCCGGTGCACCGGTAAACAACGCCACCAGCGGCGCGTTGACGAAATAGCTATTCCGGCCTGCCTGGTGCTTCTCCAGCAATCCGCCTGCGACCAACTGTTCAAGATAGCGCGCCGCCGTTTGCCGCGCCACGCCAAGATCGCGCTGGACAAATTCAATCCGCGTATAGGGGTGGCGGAACAGGTTGTTGAGCAAGTCCTGCGAATAGAGCTTGGGATGGTCGGCGCGCAGGCGTTGCTTGGTTTCGGCCATCAGCGCGGTGATTGCGTCGATCAGGTCCAGCGTCGTCCGCGCCGTCGCGCCCACGCCCCGGATCATATAGAGCAGCCACGGCTCCCACTCAGCCGTCTCACCGACTTGGCGCAGCAGCCGGTAATAATCCGGCTTGCTGGCGGTAATAAAGCGGCTGAGATAGAGGATCGGGAAATCGAGCAGCCCCTCTTTGGTCAGATACAGCACATTGATGATCCGCCCGATCCGGCCATTGCCGTCGGGAAAGGGGTGGATGCTTTCAAACTGGTGATGGATGATCGCCATCCGCACCAGCGGATCGAGCGCGCTGGCATC
>JANORN010000225.1:0-13987 GCA_031415355.1 Novosphingobium sp.
GTTTGGCGGATAAGCTGGATACGATTGCTTGCTTCAGCGCAATTGGCCTTATGCCGACCGGCTCGAAAGACCCATTTGCACTGAGGCGAGCGGCCATCGGCGCGCTTCGCCTTATTATCGCAAACGACGTGAGTTGTCACACCTACCACTTGTGCCGTTTCGTTAGCGAGCATCTACTTTCCCAGATTTTTTACAAAGTGTCTGAGCAAGGCGAGTTGTGGAGCGGAGTTGCGAAAACTGATTTGTATCAAAGCGCTTTTCGGATTGTAAACAACGACATTGCTTATGACGAAATTATTGGTCCGAATGAGGTGATGACCGTTGAAATATTTGGTCAGCATCCTTTCGCCGAAATTGTTAAGACAGCTGCTGATGTCAGTGCGAATTTGGTTCCACGGAATGAATCTCTGAGAGATTTTTTTGTCGAGCGCCTCAAAGCTCAACAACGTGATGCTGGCGTTAGACATGACTTGATCGATGCCGCGTCCGGTCAAGGGGACGATCTCGTCCGGCTGCTTTCGCGGGTGCATGCCTTGCAGGCGTTTGTCGGGACCGAGGACGGGGCGAACTTGCTGGCGGGGTACAAGCGCGCGGCGAATATTCTGAAGAAGGAAGAGTTCACCCCCGGCGCGGTCAATCCCGCCCCCGAACCCGCCGAGGCCGCGCTGATGGCGGCGCTGGACGGGGCGGAGCCGCTGGCCGCAACGGCTATCGCAGCCGAGGACTTCGGCGCGGCGATGGCGGCGCTAGCCAGCTTGCGCGCGCCGATCGATGCGTTCTTTGACAGCGTGACGGTGAACGATGCCGACCCCGCCAAACGCGCCGCGCGGCTGGGCCTGCTGGCGCGGTTGCGCGCGGCGGTGCACCAGGTGGCGGACTTTTCGCGGATCGAGGGGTAGGGCTGGTTCAGAAAACCTCATCTAAACCCGCTCAGGCTGAGCTTGTCGAAGCCCCCACCTGTTACGGCTGGGTGGCGGGCGCACGATGGTCCTTCGACAGGCTCAGGATGAGCGGATTTTGGGCGTAAATGTAAAGATAGAGGAGCGTCTCAGCGCTTCCACCCGCTCAGCGTCAGAATTTCAAACCGCTCCACCGTCCCCGCGCCAAACGCCGCCCGCGCAACCTCAACTTGCGCCCGCGACAACGCCGGGCCGGGCCGCGCCAGCACATTACCCAGCCCCTGCACGCGCAGGTCCGCCACCAGCCGCTCCAGCCCCGTATAGCGCACGCTGAGCGAGCGGCTGTCCACCACCGGATCGGCCCAGCCGGCGCGCTGCAGCAATTGCCCGCCGGCGCGGACATCGACCATGGGGTGCAGGCGCGGGGCGGGGCGGCTCCCGTCGGCCGCCAGCATCGCCGCGCGCAGGGCGGGCAGGGTGCCCGCGCCGATGCAGCTGGCCAGTACCAGCCCGCCGGGGGCGAGCGCACTGCGCAAATGGATCAGCGCGCCGGGCAAGTCATTGACCGTGTCGAGCGTGCCCAGGCTGGCGATGAAGTCGAAGCCTCCATCCGCGAACGGCTGCTCTTCCACAAAGCCCTCCGCCGGTTCGGCTGAAACCACTTCTCCACCCAACTGCCGTGCCAAGGCCCCGCTCCAGTCACCAATCACCAGCGACCGCGCGGGCTGATGGCGCAGGAACGCGAGGCGTTCCGCCATATCCTCGACCATATCATCCAGCACATACCGCGCCGCGCCGGGCTGCGCTTGCAGGCGCACAGCGCGTCGCCGCATGGCCAAGCGGCGGGCGGGGGCAAAGATCTGCGGCGGGGCGCTGCTCATGGCGGTGCCCCTGCCTTGCGCCTTGGCGCTGTGCAAGCGATAGTCGCCGCGCAACCATGCAAGTGCCCGCCGCCCTGCTGCCCATTGTGGACCTGGTGTTCCCGCCGCGCTGTCCGCTGTGCGGCGAAGGGCTGGCGGCGCAGGGCGGGCTGTGCGGCACGTGCTGGGGCGCGCTGGCAATCCCGGGTGAGCCGTGCTGCGCCACATGCCAGCGTCCGTTCGATGACAGCGTTGCACCGGGCTCAATTTGCGCGCCGTGTCTGGCCGATCCGCCGCGCCATGCTGGGGTCGCGGCGGGGACGCTGTATAACGATGCGTCGCGGCAACTGGTGTTGGCGTTCAAGCATGGCCGCCGGATCGCGCTCGCTCCGCTGCTGGCGCGGCTGATCGCGCCCAAATTGGCGCATGTCGATGCCGAGTGGCTGGTAGTGCCGGTGCCGCTGCACCGCTGGCGGTTGTGGCAGCGCGGGTTCAACCAGTCGGCCCTGCTGGCGCGTGAACTGGCCACGGCGCGCTGCGCGGTGCTGCTAGTGGATGGTTTGCTACGTCCCAAGCAGACTCCCAGTCTGGGCGGGCTGGGGCGCAAGGCCCGCGAACGCGCGCTGAGCGGAGCGATTGTGCTCAATCCGAAGCGCGCCGCGCAGATCAAGGGCCGCAAGGTGTTGCTGGTGGATGATGTGCTGACCAGCGGCGCGACCAGCGCTGCCTGCGTGCGCGCGCTCAAACGGGCCGGGGCGAGCGCCGTGGCCATCGCCTGTTTCGCGCGGGTCATGGATGAAGGCCTGCCGCATACTTGAAGCGTCGTGCGCCCCAAACGAAAACGCCCGAAGCATGGCTCCGGGCGTCCTCGTGACGAAATACGTAAGGTGCTGCTTGCGCAGTTTGGCGGTCCCCCTTTGACCGCCGCACCCAATCCCTCATGCGGATCCAGCCCGAGGGCTGGTGTATCACCCCGAACCTCGACCGCCGCGATATTGCATCGCTGTTGATCGGGTGGACGTCTGTCCCGCACGCGCTCAATCGCTCTAAACGGCGATTCGGCAAAGTGCGAAGCGCGGGCGGGCAAGATTTTGGTCGACACATGTGGTTATCGTGCAACAAAGGAAGGCCATGACCAGCCACGATCAAGACCGCGAAACCGGTACGCAGTTTCTGCCCCGGTTTGATGCCAACGGGTTGCTGACGGCGGTGGTGACCCACGCCGGAACGCGCGCCGTGCTGATGGTGGCGTTCATGAACCAGGCGGCGCTGGACCGGACGCGCGCGACCGGGGTTGCACACTTCTGGTCGCGGTCGCGGCAAAGTCTCTGGAAAAAGGGGGAAACGTCCGGGAATGTGCTGACCGTCCGCGAAATCCTGGTCGATTGCGATCAAGATGCGCTGGTGATTGTGGCAGAACCTGCGGGTCCGGCGTGTCATACCGGTGCAGTGTCCTGCTTCTACCGCCGCGTTAACGGCACGGGGCTGGAACGCGTTACGAATTGACGCTTACGTAAAGGTAAGCTAATAGGTCAGAATGGAAATGGCTTATTCCCCCACGTCCGCGCACGATGGTGCGCACCTCGACACCCCCGACGCCTTGCAACGCGAACTGTTCACGATTTCGGACCTGACCTCGGAATTCACCTGCACCGCTCGCGCGCTGCGGTTTTATGAAGACGAAGGCCTGATCGCTCCGGCGCGGCAAGGTCTCAGCCGGATCTATTCCAAGCGCGATCGTGCGCGGCTCGCATGGATCATGCGCGCCAAGAACGTCGGCTTCAGCCTGACCGAGATCAAGGAGATGATCGATCTCTACGATCTGGGCGATGGCCGGGTGGAACAGCGCCGCGTGACAATCGAACGCTGCCGCGAACAGGTCGCCCGGATGCAGCAGCAACGCGCCGATATGGACGCCGCGATTTCGGAGCTTTCTAGCTTCATCGCAGTGATCGAAAAACTTGAAAAGTAGCCTGCAAAAGGCTGATTTCTCTCACCAAGGACACCTCAATGCCCGTGTACAAGGCACCCACCCGCGATACCCGCTTCGTCATTAACGAAGTACTGAAACTCGAAGGCTACAGCGGCCTGCCGGGATTTGAGAGCGCCACGACCGACATGATCGATGTCGTGGTGGAGGAATGCGGCAAATTCTGTGCTGAAGTGCTCGCCCCGCTTAACCTGTCGGGCGACCGCGAAGGCTGCACCCGTCATGCCGATGGCTCGGTCACGACGCCCGCTGGCTTCAAGGCCGCACATGCGCAGTTCCGCGAGGCGGGCTGGGGCACGCTTTCGGCTCCCGAAGAGTTTGGCGGGCAGGGGATGCCGCATGTCATGGGCATGATGGCGGAGGAGTTCATCTCTTCGGCCAATCAGGCCTGGGGGATGTACCCGGGGCTGACTGGCGGTGCGATCGCTTCGATTCTGGTCAAGGGCAGTCCTGAGCAGCAGTCCAAGTACTTGCCCAAGATGATCTCCAACGAATGGCTGGGTACGATGAACCTGACGGAGCCGCATTGCGGCACCGATCTGGGGCTTATCCGCACCCGCGCGGTGCCGCAGGCTGATGGGACCTATGCTGTTACCGGCACCAAGATCTTCATCTCCGCCGGGGACCATGACCTGACCGATAACATCATTCATCTGGTACTCGCCAAGACCCCGGATGCGCCCGATTCCACCAAAGGCATCTCGTTGTTCATCGTGCCCAAGGTGCTGGTGCATGACGACGGCTCGCTGGGTGAGCGCAACGCGGTTGCGTGCGGAAGCCTGGAACACAAGATGGGCATTCACGGCAATGCCACTTGCGTGATGAACTATGACGGCGCGACCGGCTATCTGGTGGGCGAAGAGAACAAGGGGCTGGCTGCGATGTTCATCATGATGAACGCGGCGCGGCTGGGCGTGGGGATTCAGGGACTGAGCCAGGCCGAAGTGGCCTATCAGAACGCGGTGAAATACGCGCAGGAACGCCGCCAGGGCCGCGCGCTGACCGGGGCGGCAGAGCCGAGCGAGAAAGCTGATACGCTGTTCGTTCACCCTGATATCCGCCGCATGCTGATGGACGCGAAGGCCTTCACCGAAGGGATGCGCGCATTCTGCCTGTGGGGCGCTTTGCTGGTTGATCTGAGCCACCAAGCAGCCACCGAAGAAGAACGCGGGCTGGCCGACGACATGATCAGCCTGCTGACCCCGGTGATCAAGGGCTATGGCACCGACAAGGGCTTTGAAACTGCGGTGAACATGCAGCAGGTGTTCGGCGGACACGGCTATGTCGAGGAGTGGGGGATGAGCCAGTTCGTGCGCGATGCGCGGATCACCCAGATTTACGAAGGCGCGAACGGGGTTCAGGCGATGGACCTGGTCGGGCGCAAACTCGCGCAGAACGGCGGCCGCGCGGTCCAGGCGTTCTTTGCCGAGGTCGATACCGCCGCCGCTGCTGGCAAGTCTGATCCGGCGCTGGCGGGTCTGGCCGAGAAGGTCGAGAAGGCCAATGCCGAGCTGAAAGCGGCGACCATGTGGTTCATGCAAAACGGCCTGGCCAATCCCAACAACGTCGGCGCGGGCGCGCACCATTACATGCACATGATGGGCATCGTCGCGCTGGGGCTGATGTGGTTGAAGGCTGGCACCGTGGCGAGCGCGGCGCTGGCTGCGGGGACCGAGGACACGGCGTTCTACGAAACCAAGCTGGTCACCGCGCGCTACTTCGGCGAACGCTTCACCCCGGATGTGGGCGCGCTGCGCCGCAAAATTGAAGGCGGGGCTGAAGCGGTGATGGCACTGCCGGTGGAAATGTTCGCGACGGCCTAATCGAGAATCGGATTATCACCCAGGCCAATATCACCCGCATTGGCCCAGGTGGCGTGCGTGCCCGAACAGATCCGTTCGGGCAGCAGGATCCGGCAGACCGGTCCGGCGGCGATGTTGCGGGCATCGATCAGCACGCATTCCGAGCGGTCATTCGACACGTCCGCCACGAATGAAACAAGATATCCGTCATCTTCTGCGGTAGCGCCGATGCGCGGGGCGAACGGCGCTTCGCTGCCGAACCGTCCGGGGCCAAATTCATAGGTTTCGCTGCTGCGCGCGGCCAGATCATGCTTCACCAGCCCGCGAAACAGGAACCAGCCCGGTTCGGGCAGTGCGCTGTAGGCATAGCGGTACGGCTTGCCCGCATGGCGCTGGTTGATCATGCCAAATTCCAGATTGCGGTCATCCAGGCGCTCTTCGCGGGTCTGACCAGTGGCCAGATTGAACCGCCAGCGGTGCAGCCGTGGTTTCAGCAGCTCCTGATCGAGATAGGCCATCATCCGGCCATAGCCCTTGGGCGCATCGGCGCGCGATTGCGGCATTGGTTCTTCTTGAAAATAGCCGTCGAGCACCACTTCGTCACCGTCCTCATAGGCGTTCAGCCAATGCAGCGCATAGCTCGGCTCGGCTTCAAACCAGCGGATGTCCGCCGCCGCACCAAACCGCGGGATCAGGGCGAAGCGGGACTTTTGCTCGGGATGAAACTGCACCGCATGAATCCCGCGCTCCAACAGCTGCGGATCCCAGTACAGCGGCATGTCATTCAGGATCGACCAGTGCGGCGTGAACGCCATGTCATGCGGCAGACGCGGGCCGGGCAGGGGGATCGGCACATAATGCTTCAACTGATTGTCCGCGCCGACCACGCCGTAATGCATGTAGGGCGCATGTTTGGAATAGTTGAAGAACAGCAGCTCACCCGTCTCCGGATCAACCTTGGGATGCGCAGAAATACCGTCGAGCGGGGTCCAGTGATCGATCCCATGCTGCTCCAGCGTATAGGGATCAAGCCGGTAGGCTTCGCCGCACTGGTAGAAGGTCGACAGGATCTTGCCGGCATGGACCGCGACGTCGGTGGATGACGAATCCTTAAGCCATTCCTGCGCGCCCCAGCCGGGCCGGGTGGAGCGTTCCGGCGGCTCCATCAGGCCAGCCCATAATGACCGCCCGGCTTCCTGCTCGGCCTGAAAGCCTTTGGTGCGGACGAAGCGGCTGCGATAGCTGGCCCGGCCGCCTTTGAAGCTGATCGCATTGATGAAACCATCGCCGTCAAACGGGTGATAGCGCCCGATCGGCTGATGGACCTGGTTCTCGCCCGTGCGCACATAAACACCGGCGATGTCTTCCGGGATCATGCCGATCACTTCTGCGTCGCCATTGGCAAACAGCGCGTCCCATTCGTTGAAAGTTGGCCGCCAAGCCCCTTGCAGGTAGGGGTTCTCGCTCGGCTCCAGCGTGGATCGAATCGTCTCAACCAATTGCGCAGTCATCGCCCAAGGCCTTCTGTTGGTGCTTACTCCGGCAGGAAGTCCGGAACGCTCAAATACCGCTCACCGGTGTCGTAATTGAACCCGAGCACGCGCGCGCCGGGGGCGAGATCGGGCAGCTTCTGGGCGATGGCGGCCAGCGTTGCGCCCGAACTGATCCCCACCAGCATCCCTTCCTCGCGGGCACAGCGGCGGGCCATTTCCTTGGCATCCGCCGGATCGACTTGAATTGCGCCGTCAATCGCCTGGGTGTGAAGGTTAGCCGGCAGAAAGCCTGCGCCGATGCCCTGGATCGGATGCGGGGCGGGTTGGCCGCCGGAGATTACCGGCGAGAGTGTTGGTTCGACCGCCCAGGCTTTCATTGCGGGCCACTTCACTTTCAGCATTTCTGCGCAGCCGGTCAGGTGGCCGCCAGTGCCAACCCCGGTGATCAGCGCATCAATCGGCGTGTCGGCAAAGTCAGCGAAGATTTCCTGCGCGGTGGTGCGCACATGGACCGCGATGTTCGCCGGGTTCTCAAATTGCTGCGGCATCCACGCGCCCGGCGTGGCGGCGACCAGGTCATGCGCGCGTTCAATCGCGCCCTTCATGCCCTTTTCGCGCGGGGTCAGGTCAAAGCTTGCACCATAGGCCAGCATCAGGCGGCGGCGCTCAATCGACATCGATTCGGGCATCACCAGCACCAGCTTGTAGCCCTTGACGGCCGCGACCATCGCCAGACCGATCCCGGTATTGCCGCTGGTCGGTTCCACAATCGTACCGCCGGGCTTCAAGCTGCCGTCGGCCTCGGCCGCTTCGATCATCGCCAGCCCGATCCGGTCCTTGATCGATCCGCCGGGATTGCCGCGCTCGCTCTTCACCCAAACCTCGTGATCGGGGAACATGCGCGCCAGACGGATGTGGGGGGTGTTGCCGATGGTGGCGAGGATGGAGTCAGCCTTCATGGGACAGGGTCCTTCTGTTGTCGGTATTGCGGGGCAAAGGTACGCGCGCGCAGCAATTCGGGAAAGAACCACGCCCACGCCACCGTGACAAGTATCGCGCCGATTCCGCCGAACACCACCGAACCAACCGCGCCAATCAGCGCGGCAGCAAAGCCCGATTGCATTTCGCCCAGCTCGTTCGAGGCCGAGATCGCGAGGCCTGAGATCGAGGAAACCCGGCCGCGCATGGCATCCGGCGTGTTGAGCTGGACCAGAGTGCTGCGGATGAACACTGAAATCGCGTCAGCTGCGCCCAGCACCGCCAGAGCGGCAAGTGACAGCGCGAAATTCTGTGACAGGCCAAACACGATGGTGGCGAGCCCGAACACGGCGACCGCCCACAGCATCTTCGCCCCGACATTGCGCTGGATGGGCCGGACGCCCAGCCAGATGGCGGTGATTGCCGCGCCTAGCGCCGGAGCCCCGCGCAACAGGCCCAGCCCGGCATCGCCAACGTGCAGAATATCATAGGCAAAGACCGGCAGCATGGCGGTGGCTCCCCCCAGCAGCACGGCAAACAAATCCAGCGAAACGCAGCCCAGCAGAAAGCGCTCGTGCCAGACAAACCGCGCGCCGTCGGCAATCTGGCGCAAGGGATGGGTGCTGCCGGATATGACGGGTTGCGGGACCGGCCGGATTGCCAGCAGGCAGGCGATGGCAATCAACAGCAAGCCTGCGCCGTACCAATAGGGCATGGCGGGATTGGCCGCGAGCAGGAACCCGCCCATGGCCGGGCCGATCACCGCGGCGGATTGCCAGGCCAGCGAGCTGAGCGCGATGGCTTTTGGCAGCAGCGCGGCGGGGACGACATTGGGCACCAGCGAACTGACCGCCGGGCCAATAAACACGCGTGCGACGCCGTGCAGCGCGGCGAGCGCAAACAGCAACGGCAAGCTGAGCCAATCTGCCGCGTTCGCCAAGGCCAATACAACACAGATGCCAAGATCAATCGCACTGGCTAGAGCCGCGACCAAGCGGCGGTCAAACCGGTCTGCAATCAAGCCGGCCACCGGGGTCAGCAGCATGAACGGAATGAACTGGGCCAGTCCCAACAAGCCGAGCAGAAATGCCGCTTCGGACTGGCTCATCCCGCCACCGATCCGCGCTAACTGATAAACTTGCGCGCCGATCACCACCACCACCGCGTTCATCGCATTGACGGCGAAGAAGCGGGTCAGCCAGATCAGCCGATAGTCACGCAGATGGATGGGATGGGACGGAACGTTCACCGGCCCGGCATGGCAGGCGGATCACGCCTTGCCAAGCCGGGACGTGGTTGCAGCGTCAGAAGGTCAGCTTGGCGGTGACCCGCAGATCGCGCCCAGCCAGCGGCACAAAATCGCGGGTGAAAGAAGTGGCGCGCCGGGCATCGACATCGAACAGGTTATTGGCGGATAGCAGCAGGGTCAGCGGCCCGGCTTCACCAAATGGATGCCAATCGAGGCTGAGGTTGACCAGGGTGTAGCCCGGCACAGCATTTTCAAACGCGGCGACGCGGTTTTGCGCGCGGCTCCATTCCACTTCACCGCGCAGCTGGACATCGCCTTGCGTCACCCCGATCCCGCCCTGCAGCCGCAGCGGCGGGATGCGCGGGACTGGGCCGGTGCTTTGCAGCTCGGCGTGGGTGTAATCGGCTGAGACGTCCAGCTTCAAGCTGCCTTTGGGCCAAGTAGCGGCGGTCCAGTCAGCCGAAGCTTCGAACCCCTTGAACGTCGCGGGCAGCTGGCGATAGGCGAAAACGGGCAGGTCGTCCTGCTCTGCGCCGGTCGGCAATGCGGCAATGAAGCCCTTAAAGCTGGTCCGGTACACCGTTAGATTGAGGTTTGCCCGCTCGCTTTTGTAGCGCACAAAGGCTTCAATCCCGTTGCTGCGCTCGATCCCGAAATCAGGATCGCCCAGCTCGTAGGACTGAGTGGCGATGTGCGCGCCGTCAGACAGCAGCTCTTCCGCCGCCGGTGCCCGCGCGCCGCGAATGTAGCTCGCGCCGATTTTCCAGCCTTCATCCGGGGTGAAGGTCAGCCCGGCTGCGCCTGACCACAAGTCAAACTGGCGGTTGAAGCCCACGGAGGTGGCCTTGGTGGTGGCGCGTTCATAGCGCCCGGCGGCCTCCAGTTCGAGCGCGCCGAATTCGAGCGACTGCAAAGTGAACACTCCGAAACGGCTGGTGTCATTGTCCGGAGTAAATGCCTCTGCGCCCTGAATCAGCAACTTACGGGTGAAATATTGCACCCCGCTGCGCCCGCGCCAGCCGCCGCGCGCGTTCTGGACCAGGTCAGCGCGGACCTCCAGGCCGTTGCCGGTGAAGCGGGTGCCCACTTCGCCGCCTTCCAGCTCCAGATGCTGGTAATCGCCATAGGCGCCGCGCACTTGCAGGCTGTTGAACAGACCGCCAAATTTCACAGTACCGCGCAGATCGACCCGCGTCTGGACCAGATCGATGTTGACCGTTTCGGCCTCCGCGCCCGGATCGCCTGCCGCGTGGCCGTGGCCCGCACCGGGGCGCAGCGGCACGCCGTACAGCATGTCCTGACGCTGGAACGAAATGCCCAGATCACCGCCCGCGTCGATGAAGGCGATCCCGCCGCCGAAAGTGGTGGTGCGCGCGCCGGAATTGGGCAGGCGGCCAGTCTGCGCGGCGAGCCCCTCCAGCTCCGCCGCCTCGTCCAGCTCGCCATCGGCGCGGTGTCCGGCGGCATCGGCCAGCAAGTCGGCGCGCAATGCAGGCGAGCTGATGAACCCGCCCACGCGCACGTCGTCGCTTTTGCGCCAACTGGCGTCAAAATGGATCGCCAGCCGGTCGGCCAGTTTGGCTTCTACCGCGCCCGCTATCGAGCGCTCGTCCGCTGCTGAACCATATCCGGTCAGCACCGTCGCGGTGGGAACCGCCGGGACATTGCGCGGGATGCGCTTGTCGAGCGCGTTGATCGCGCCGCCAATCGCCTGGCCGCCGAACAGTAACACCGCCGGTCCATGCAGTACGTCGATGTGATCGACCGTCAGCGAATCAAACACCACCGCATGATCGGCTGACACGTTCGAGGCATCGATCGAGCCGATCCCGTCGGTCAGCACGCGGATCCGGTCCCCGTCGAACCCGCGCAGCACCGGGCGCGATGCGCCGGGGGCGAACGAGCTGCTGGAAACACCAGGCAGCTTGCTCAGCACGTCACCGATTTGCGCACGGCTGAGGCTGATCAGGTCATCGCCGCCCAAGGTGCGGGTGGATTGCAGCATGTTGAAATCAACTGGGGGATGGCCGACAATCAGGATTTCCACATCATCGGCAGCGTGCTGATCGCCGTGGTTATCGTCCTCATGGGTTTGCGCTTGGGCGACTGAAATTGGAGCGAGGGCGGCGGCAAGAGTGAGCAGCGTGGCGGGGCGCAGGATGCGTGATGTGGTGGTCATGGCGGCGCTCTAGCCGCGATGTTATAATGTATCAAGAAGAAATGCCCGCCAGTGCGACGGGCCGTGCTGCTCGTTCTAGCGGCGCGCGCGCAGGCGGGGGTTGGGTTGCAGCGTATCGATCATCTGCATGAAATCCTCCAACCGGATGATCCGTTCAAATTGAAAACCCGCGCGGTCTTCGGTAGCCCAGATCAAGTGCGCCTCGATCCGCCCGACCACCGGCAGCCGGATCACCACTCGCTCACCGCGGCCAAGCCCGGCAGCGTCGGATGACATGAAACCATGCGCCGAAAGGTTGGTGATGTGCAGGTGCAAGTCACCCATCCGGCGGTGTTCGCCAATGACCTTGTGATCGACCGGATGGCGCGTGGCGCGCCGCAGATCGGTAACGGTCAGCTGTGCTCCGGTGGCCATAAGCCGCCATGCCTCCAATTGTGGGTTCAACAACGCCACAATGAACGGCAATGCCGAACAAACCGTAAATCCCGGCAAGAAATTGCCGTCAGGCCTGCCGGAGAATGCCGTGCTTCTTCTTGCCCGAAGACAGGCGGACATCCTGGTCGGCAAGTTGAATTACATGCGTTTCTGTATTGATTACAGTCCCATCCACGCGCGCGCCGCCACCGGCGATCAGGCGTTTTGCTTCGCCCTTGCTGGCGGCAAAACCAATGTTCACCAAAGCATCGGTCAGCGCGATTGTTCCATCGGGCACTGCGAGAATCGGCAGATCATCACCCATGGCACTGCTGCCAAAGGTTGCCTGTGCGGTCGCCTCGGCAGCGCTGGCGGCGGCATCACCGCGGCACAACCGGGTCACTTCACTGGCCAGCACGATCTTGGCGGCATTGATTTCTGCGCCCTCCAGCGCTTCCAGCCGGGCGATCTCGTCCAGCGGGAGATCGGTGAATAGCCGCAGGAACCGGCCGACATCGCGGTCATCGGTGTTGCGCCAATATTGCCAGAAATCCCACGAGGGCAGGGCGTCCTCGTTCAGCCAGACCGCGCCTGCCGCTGTTTTGCCCATCTTTGCGCCGTCCGCCGTGGTCAGCAGCGGCGTGGTCAGCCCGAACAGCTCGGCCCCGTCTATCCGCCGGCCCAGCTCAATCCCGTTGATGATGTTGCCCCATTGGTCCGATCCGCCCATTTGCAGGCGCGCACCCTGGGTTCGGGCGAGATGCCGGTAGTCGTAACCCTGCAACACCATATAATTGAATTCGAGGAAGGTCATCGGCTGCTCACGCTCCAGCCGCAGCCGCACCGAATCGAAACTGAGCATGCGGTTGACGGTGAAATGCGTGCCCACCAATTGCAGCATTTCGATATAGCCAAGCTGGCCCAGCCAATCGTGGTTGTTGACCATCACCGCATCGGTCGGGCCGTCGCCAAAGGTCAGCAGCCGCGTAAAAATGCTACGGATCGAGGCAATGTTGGCCTCGATCGTAGCATCGGTCAGCATCTTGCGGCTTTCATCGCGGCCCGATGGATCACCGATCCGCGTCGTTCCGCCGCCCATCAGCACAATTGGCTTGTGCCCGGCCTGTTGCAGGCGGCGCAGCATCATGATCTGGACCAGGCTGCCGATATGCAGCGACGGCGCGGTGGCATCGAAGCCGATATAGCCCGGCACCACACTGGACTGCGCCAGATCGTCCAGACCGCTGGCGTCGGTCAGCTGGTGAATATAGCCGCGCGCATGCAGCGTCTGCATTAGAGAGGATTTGTATGTCATCGCGGCGCGCGCATAGCAGTGTCTGCGGCCAAGCCCAAGCGTGGCTTGCGGTCGCATTGATCCTTAGGCATTAGGCCGTGATGACACCGCTGGTTCTCCATCCCGACAGCAAACCCGGTTCGATCACCGGCGTTTCAGCTTCAATCGTTGCAGGTCCGGGCGGTTGCCGGGCGGTTTTCGTCGCTACTGGCGATATCGCCAGCATCGCGGTGCCGGCAATCGCCGTGCCGGAGCGGCTTGATGACTTGTGGCGCACCACCTGCTTCGAAATCTTCTGGAGTCACGACGGCACCAGCTATCGCGAATTCAACCTCTCACCGTCCACTCGCTGGGCCTGCTACGATTTCGACAGCTTTCGCGCGGGGATGCGCAATGCCCCGGCCGAGGTGGCGATTGCAGTCAGCCACAGCGATACCGAGCTGCGGTTGGAGGCGGTGATCCAGTCCGACCTACCGCTGCCTGCAACCGTGGCACTGAACGCGATCATCGAAGACGCCGACGGTGTGAACCGCTTTTGGGCGTTGGAATTTCCGGCTGGCGCTGCGGAATTTCACAGCCCGGTTTGCCGGGCACTGGCACTTGGCACAAATGCTTGAGCCAGAGAGCTTGACGCCGCCCTGCGCAAGCATGACACTGCCCGGATGAAACAAGCCATTGGGAGAGACCGCGCAGCCAGGCTGCCCCGCGAAGCGCGGGTCATGCTGTGGCTGCTGCTGATCGTGTACATCTTCAATTTCCTTGATCGGCAAATCGTCAACATTCTGGCGGAACCGATCGCCCGCGATCTCAACCTCAGCGATACCCAGGT
>JANORN010000226.1:0-6094 GCA_031415355.1 Novosphingobium sp.
CAGCGCGTTGAACGCCAGCATCGCCCCCAGCCGCACCGACAGATCAAGGTCGCGGTTCTCCAGATATTCCAGATCGGCCAGAAACCCCGGATCGGGTGGATTGCCGCGCATGGTCTGGAACGCGCGCAGCCGGGAACGGAAGGAAGGGAAGATCATGATGTCAGCGCTAGGTCGCTTGCCGGTCTGGTGCAAGCCTGACAGGCTGTGCGCAAACGGGGAGAGCAGACATGCAGGATGGGGCAATCCAGTTGGGCGAGGCCCACCGCACCGCCGTGGTGGCTACGCTGGCGGCGGCGTTTCAGGATGATCCGGCGATCAGCTGGATGATCCCCGATCCGGCCGAACGCCGCCGCCGCTTGCCCCGGATGTACGATTGGCTGGTCAATGACCATCTGCGTCACGGAATCATCTTGGGCACGCCCGATTGCGCCGCGGTGACGATGTGGCGCTTGCCCGGCAAGGTGCATCACCATGACCGGCTGTGGCCGCCGCTGTTGTGGCGGCTGCTGCGGATTTTCGGGATGAATCTGGCGCGCGCTGCCACGGTCGGGGACGCGATTGGCGCGCATGTTCCGGCGGGCGAGGACTTTTACTACCTGCGCTATGCCGGGGTGCAACCTGCCAGCCAAGGGCAAGGACTGGGCGGCAAGGTGATCCGCGCCGGGCTGGCGCTGGCGGCGGCCCAAGGCCGTCCGGCCTGCCTGGAAACCGCGACGCCGGAGAATGTCGGGATCTACCTGCGGCTGGGCTTCACAGTCGTGGAAGAATGGCATGTGCCGCGCGGCGGACCGCAGTTCTGGACCATGGCGAAGGGCATTTGAAGGCGGCTGCTCAGGTCAGACCGTCCCAGATCAGCTTGAGCCCCAGCAGCACCATCAGCACATAGATCACGGTGTAGAACCGCTGGCTGTCCAGCCGCCGGATCAAGCGCACCGCCACCAGTGTGGAGATGATCGCCAGCGGCATCAGCAGCAAGGCGGCCAGCAAGGTCTGGCGGTTGAGCGTACCCAGCGCGATGTAGCTGGGCACTTTCATCCAGTTGACCATGGCAAACAGCACCGCGCTGGTCCCCACGAACGTCTCATGCGGCAGACGGCGCGGGGTGACCCAGATCTGGAACGGGGGGCCACCGGCGTGGGCAATCTGGCTGGTGACGCCCATGGCCACGCCAAACAGCGTGCCAACCCAGCCGGGCGAGGTTGACGCTGCGACCAGCCGCCCACCGCGTCCCAGCCACAGCCGGTACAGCCCGAAACTGAGCGCGATGACCCCCAGCACTAGGCGCAGCTGCGCTTCATCCACTGCTGCGGCGTAGAGCGAGGCGAGCAGAATCCCCAGCGCCGCGCCAGGCAGCATCCACGCGACAATCCAGCGGTTCCATGATTTGCGGAATGACCAGACCGAGACCACATCCTGCACCAGCAGCACCGGCAGCAGCAGCGCAGCAGCGGTCGAGGCCGGCATGGCGAGCGCGAGCAGTGGCGTCCCCAGCACGCCCAGGCCGGAGAACCCGCCTTTGGCCATGCCGACGATCACGACGGCCAGCACTGCCATGGTCAGCGCAAAAGGATTTGCCAGCAGCTCCATTGTTCCCTCCCGCGAACACGATTGCGCCATGCTTGGCAAGTCTTGCTGCCGCACTTAGAGACAGCGCCGCAATTTGCAAAACGGAGGGACTATCGATGACTGATCCACGCGCCATGGTGCAAACGATGATCGCGCTCGCCTCGGCCTCGCTCGGGCTGGTCGCCGCCCTGGCCTGGAACGAGGCGATCAAGGCGACCTTGGCCAAACTGGGGCTGGGCGAAGACCTCGCCGGGCTTTACACTTATGCGATCCTCGCCACGGTAATCGCGGTGGTGGTGCTGGTGCTGCTCGGGCGGCTGGCGGCCAGAATCGGCGGCGGCGCGGCGTTTGAACGCGAAGCCGAAGGCTGACTCCACAGCTGTGCCAGCCAGTGCTAACCTGCTGAAACAGGGAGGCGAGTCGATGCAAGCTGGCTGGCACAGGCGTTCGATTTTGGCAGGCGGGGCGTCGCTGATCGCGCTGCTGGTGCCCGGCCGCGCGCGTGCCTTACCCACCGAGGAGGAGTTGCGCCGTCTGGTCGGGCGGGGCTTGCCGCAGCAATTGCGCGGCGTGGTGCCAGAGCAGGCGTTTGCAGCGGCGGGCTTTATCCAGTCGCTGCTGGCGCTGGAAACCGAGGCCAAGGCGCTGCGGCTGCCCAAATCGGCGCTGAGCCTGCACGAAGGCGAGCTGCCGAGCGATCCTGAGCGGCTGTATGAACTGGCGCTGCCCCGGCTGGTCGCGCTGGTTGACCGGTCAGAGTTGCGCAATCTGGGCTTTGCCGAAAAGGTCGGCGGGCTGCTCGCCAAGCTGCACGGGACGCAGCACGTGACGCCCGAAGGCTATCTGACGCTGGACGCGCCGGTGGCGCTGCCGCTGGGCTTTGCGGACCAGACGCTGCCCGGTCCGATCACGCTGACTTTGCCGGACGCAGTGCTGCCCGTGCCAACCCCGCCCGCTGCGCCCGAACCAGAACCGGCGGCTGAACTGCTCACGCAAGTTCCGGCCGCGCCCAAGCCGCTGTCCCGCTCAATCAAGTTCGCCGATCTGGAGGACGAATATCGCGCGCGCTATGCCGCGCTCGCCATTCGTCCGCAGCATCGTGAAACCGCTGAATGGCACCGCACGATGATGGTCCAGGCGCGCCCGCGCTACGAAGGCGCGGCCAAGCGCTCGGGCGTACCGTGGTATTTCATCGCGGCGGTCCACGGGCTGGAGGCCAGCTTCAACTTTCGCGCGCATTTTCACAACGGCGATCATCCCCTGCATCAGCGCACCCGCCAGGTTCCGGCGGGCCGCCCGCGCACCTGGCTGCCGCCGAGCGACTGGGAATCGAGCACGGTCGATGCGCTGCGGCTGATGGGGTTTGCCGGGCAGAACGATTGGAGCCTGCCGCGCCTGCTGCACCGGATCGAGGCGTTCAACGGCTTCGGCTATCGCCGGATGGGCCGGACCACGCCGTACCTGTGGTGCTTTTCGAACCACTACGAGCGCGGTAAATATGTCGCCGACGGCAAATTCGATCCGCGCGCCCGCTCACAACAATGCGGCGCGGCGGTGATGTTCAAACTGCTGGAGGAGGCCGGAACGGTGACGTTCGCCTGAGTGCGATTGCCGCCGCCGCAAACCTGGTTATGCTTGGCAATCACATAAGGAATTTTTTGATGCGCCGCCTTGCCATTCTGACCAGCACCGCCGCGCTCGTAATCGGCGCAAGCTGCGCCTCGAGCGCGCCCACCCGCACGCCGGAGGCGGTTGCCGCTGCCGCGCTCAAAGCCGCTCCGGTGTTTGACGGGCATAATGACGTGCCAGACAAGCTGCGCGATTTGCGCCGCAATGTGCTGGGTGATTTCGATTTCCGCGATACCACCGGGCCAGCGGGACAGGCCCCCGGTGTTCCCCCGATGCAAACCGATCTGGTCCGATTGCGCAAGGGCCAGGTCGGCGCGCAGTTCTGGTCAGTCTATGTTTCGGCCAGCCACAGCGAGCCGCAGGCAATCCAGGCCACGCTGGAACAGATCGACGTGATGAAGCGGCTGATTGCGCGGCACCCGGCGGATCTGCAATTCTGCGTCGACACCGCCTGCATCCAAGCTGCCGCCAAGGCCGGCCGGATCGCTTCGTTGCTGGGTATGGAGGGTGGACATTCGATTGGCGGTTCGCTCGCCGTGCTGCGCCAGATGCACGGCTTGGGCGTGCGCTACATGACGCTGACCCATTCCAAGAACAACGCCTGGGCCGATAGCGCGACCGACAAGCCGCAGCACGGCGGGCTGACTGCATTCGGGCGCGATGTGGTGCGCGAAATGCAGCGGCTGGGGATGCTGGTAGACCTCAGCCATGTCAGCGAGGCGACCATGCTCGCCACGCTGGATATTGCCAAGGCCCCGGTGATTTTCAGCCATTCGAACACCCGCGCTGTCGCCGGGCATCCGCGCAATGTGCCCGACTCGGTGCTGCTGCGCTTGAAAGGCAATGGCGGGATCGTGATGATCAATGCCTATCCGCCGTTCGTTTCGCAGACCACCTGGGAATGGAACAGCAAGCGCGCCGCCGAAAAGGCGCGGCTCGACGTGCTGTTCAACGGCAATCCCGCAGGCGCGGAAACGGTATTGCAGCAATGGGAGGCGGCCAATCCGTTTCCCACTGGCGGACTGGGCGATATTGCCAACCACCTTGACCATATCAAACGGCTGATCGGCGCAGACCACGTCGGGTTGGGCGGCGATTTTGACGGGATCGACAAGACGGTGACCGGGATGGAAGATGTCTCCACCTACCCCGCGTTGTTCACCGAACTCGCGCGGCGCGGCTGGAGTCAGACTGAGCTGGAGCACCTGTCCAGCCGCAACCTGCTGCGCGTGCTGAAAACCGCAGAGGTCTATGCCGCCAGCCAGCGCGGTGTGCCGCCGTTTGAAAACCCCACCAGCTTCTAAAGTCTGCTGATCTTACAGCGGGTTATCCAGCTTGATCACCGCTTCGCTGCTCTTGCGTTTGCCGTCCCAGGCCTTGCGCGGGGCGGCGAAGGAGGCGAGCACAGCGGTGTCGCGACCATAGATATCCTTGAATTGGCCGAACTTGCCCGCAATGTCGGTCGCCATGGTGAAATAGGTAATATAGACCGGGAAGCTCTTGGTCATCGCGACCCGGGTATATTTGCCCGATGTGACCAGCTTCACCCCGTCTTCCGGGGTCAGCCCCGCGCCCAGAATCGCCATGGTCATCGCCAGTTCGGTGGCGCGTTCGGTCCGTACGCAGCCATGGCTGAGCGCGCGCTGGGCGTTGGCGAACAGCCCGCGCGACGGTGTATCGTGAAGGAAGATTGCGTGCTCGTTCGGCATGTCGAGCTTCATCAGGCCGAGCGCGTTGCCGGGGCCGGGCTGTTGCACCACCGTAACCGCGCCGCCAGCGCCGCGCGTCACGCGGTAATTCTCGCGCCGCGCGCGCGCCGGGTTGGCCAGCAGCGCCGCGCCCAGGCCTTCGCCTTTCACGATCGATTGCGGCACGGTCCAGGTCGGGTTGAAGATCACCCCTTCGACAATCTCAGCCAGTTGCGGCGTCGCGGTGCGGCCGGGCTTGCCGACGATGGTGCGGTATGACCGGATAATCTCGTTATCCACGGTCAGGCGCAGTTGGTATTCGGGCACGTTGGTCAGCAGATAGAACTTGCCCATATCACGCGCCAGCCAGCGCCAACGGTCCATGTTGACCCGGATCAGGTTGCGGGTGGCGCGCTCAGTGGCGGGGGTGGCCGCCAGCTTGACCTTGAGTGCGGTGTAGTCCGGATGCGTCGGCGCCAGCGCGCCGACCGCCCCGGCGATGTCCTGACTCGCCAGCGCACGCGCCATCACTGCCGCAGTCGGGTTAAGATCGACGTCCGGATCAACCGCGAACCATTGAATGCGCGAATCCATCCGGGTGCGGCCATCGCGCATGTCTTCGATCAGCCATGAGAACGATTTGCTGGCCTGCGCATCCAGCGCGGTTCCCTCACCCGCAGCAATCGCGCTGCGCAGTTGCCCAGGCTGATAGTCGGCCGGGATCAGGCCGTCGGCGTCAGCCTTTTCGATTACACTCAGCAAAGCACGAGCATGTGCGAGCTTCCAGTTCAGCGTCGGCTCTTCGATCAGCACCTCAGCCGTAATCGTCGGGCTTGGCGCTGGTGCAGTGGGCGCTGCGCTCGGCGGGGTGACCGGCGCAGGACTGGATGAGGGATTGGGCGCAGGACTGGACGCAGGAATGGGCGGGGGCAGCAGGTTTTCGGGCGCGCGCTGTGCCGACGCGGGCAGGCTCGCGGCCAACAAAGCTACCCCCAGCGCGCCAACCGAACCCGTTTTCAACCACTGCCGCATTGTAAACTCCACCAAGCGGACCCGCGCCGCTGACGCGTCCTTAGCCCGTTTCAGCGCGGTCCTTCAAGCATTGCACCTGTCACCAGCCTTAATCACTGGCAGGGTGACGCAGCATGGCAACAGCGATAGGGCGTGCCATCATGCGCCGTGATCATCCCTTCTTGCCGTTTGTCTCCGCT
>JANORN010000227.1:0-4788 GCA_031415355.1 Novosphingobium sp.
GATCAACCGGATCATCTTTGAAGGTAACAAGCGGTTGAAGGAGGAAAAGCTTCTCCCTGAAATAAAGCTCGCCCCGCGCCAGATCTTCACCCGCTCAAAAGTCCGCGCGGATGTTGCCCGGATTATCGAGCTGTACAAGCGTCAGGGACGGTTTGCCGCCTCAGTCGAACCCAAGATGGTGATGCTCGATCAGAACCGCGTCGATGTCGTTTATGAAATTTCCGAAGGGCCCAAGTCCAAGGTTCGCCAGATCAACATTCTGGGGAACGACAATTTCTCTGACAGCGATCTGCGCGGGGAAATGGTCACCAAGCAGGCGCGGTTCCACCGCTTCTTCAGCTCGGGCACGTCTTACGATCCAGACCGGATGGCGTTTGACCAGCAGAAGCTGCGCCAGTTTTACCTGACGCAAGGCTACGCCGATTTCCGCGTTATCTCCGCCGTGGCCGAATTGACCCCGGACAAGCAGGACTTTATCATCACTTACGTGGTCGAAGAAGGTCAGCGCTACAAGTTCGGTGAGGTCAAGGTTGACAGCCAGCTGCGCGATTTTGACGGTGATCGGTTGGTCGCCACCCTGCCGATGAAGGCGGGCGACTGGTACGATGCCAAACTGGTCGAAGACACCATCGAGCGGCTGAACGAGACCGCTGGTACGTTTGGCTATGCGTTCGCCGATGTCCGTCCCAGCTATGTCCGTAACAAGGACGAGCTGACGATGAATCTGACCTTCCAGATCGCCGAAGCGCCGCGCGTCTATGTTGAACGGATCGACGTCAACGGCAACACGCTGACGCAGGACAAGGTGATCCGCCGCGAATTCCGCTTGTCAGAAGGCGATGCGTTCAACTCGCTGCAGGTCAAGCGCACCACCGCGCGGATAAACTCGCTCGGCTATTTCCAGGAAAAGTTCGAAGTTGAACAAAAGCCCGGCTCCTCGCCAGACCGGATCGCGCTGGAAGCGAACATCGAAGAAAAGCCGACTGGCCAGTTGCAGCTGTCCGCCGGGTTTTCCTCGATTGAAAGCTTCATCCTGCAAGCTTCGATCCAGCAATCGAACTTCCGCGGGCGCGGCCAGACTGTGGGCGCCAGCGTCAGCTATTCGCGCTATTCGCGCAGCGCGCAGCTCAGCTTTACCGAACCCTATGTGTTTGATCGCAACATCTCGGCCGGGATCGATATTTACCGCCGCGATTACAACAACCGCAATTTCAACACCAACGACACCACCTACAAGCAGACCACCACCGGGATTCAGCTGCGCGCTGGCTTGCCGCTGACCGAATATATGTCGGCAATTGGCAGCTATACCCTCAATATCGACGACGTGACGCTGGGGGATCAATACTACTCTGATCGTCAGAACCCGCCGCTGTTTGAATGCGATCCGCTGCTGTCAAACCGCTCGCTGTGCGAAGCGCTGGGCAAGCGCACCAGCTCGATTCTGGGACTGACGCTGGTCTACGATTCACTCGACAGCCGCGTGCGTCCCAGCCGGGGGACGATGCTAACGTATAATCTCGAACTCGCCGGGCTGGGCGGTTCGGTCAAATATGCCAAGTTTCGCGCCAATGCGGCGCAGTATTTCCCGCTGGGCAAGGGCTTCATCTTCTCGCTGCATGGCGAGGGAGGGATCATCGAATCGTGGGGCAATGACGATGTCCGGCTGACCGACCGATTCTTCCTGGGCGAACCGCAGATTCGCGGGTTTGACATTCGCGGGGTGGGGCCACGGGTGTTGCGCGCGCCGATCGATCCTGATCCGAACAATCCGACCAGTACGACTGGCATCGTTACAACCGACCGCAACCGGATCGTCGATGATGCACTGGGTGGTCGCTATTTCTATCTAGCGCGGGCCGAGGTCGAAATTCCGCTCGGCTCGGGCGCACGCGAACTGGGGCTGCGGCCATCAGTGTTTATCGATGCGGGCGCGGTCTGGGGCGTTAGGACGCCGGTGCTGGAAAACAGCCCGTTCCCGAACGGCATTTTTGTACCCGAGCGTGACACCAGCGGCAACCGACTTTATGTCCAAACCGATACGGTGGTGGATACCACCGCCTGCGTTCCAGCGACCCAATCGCGGGTAACGAGCCCGACCAATCCGACCCCGCCGTGCGCGCTTTACGCCAGCAACACCGCCTTGGGTCAAACCATCGCCCCATACCAAGAATCCTTCCTGGGCAATTCGCCCAAGCCGCGCATCTCGATCGGGATCGGGGTGAACTGGAATTCGCCATTCGGGCCGTTCCGGATCGATTTTGCCAAGACTTTGCTCAAGGTCGACGGAGACGACACCAAGAGCTTTACCTTTAACGTGGGAACCCAATTCTGATGAAAACTCTGCTTAAGTCCGCCGCCGCGCTGGGTCTGGTGCTGGCCGCCGTGGCCGCACCAGCCGCCATGGCTCAAACCGCTCCGGCCGCCGCTACGCCTGCTACCGGCCCGCTGGTGCCTGGGCTCGCGATTGCCAACTTTGACGCTGCCGTCGCCAATACCGACGCGTTTCGCGCCGCTGCCCAGCAGCGTCCGACCACCTACAAGCCGGTCTATGACCAGACCCAGGTGCGCGCCCGCGCAATTGAAGCGGAGCTGAAGCCGCTGGTCGACCGCTTCAACGCGGATCGTACCGCGAAGAAGCCCGACGCGGTGCTGCAACCGCAGTACCAGGCGATCCAGGCGCGCCAGGAAGCCGCCAAAGAAGAAATTCAGCGGATGATGCTGCCAATCGCGCTGTCCGAAGCCTATGTGGTCGAACAGATCGAAAACCGGTTGGACCAGGCCGTGCGCAACGCGATGACCAAGCGCAAAATCTCGCTGGTACTGAACCCGCAGGTCGTGATGGCCGCGCAGAACGGATATGACCTGACCCCGACGGTAACGGCTGAACTCAACCTGCTGATCCCGACCGCGCAGCTAGTCCCGCCAGCCGGCTGGGAACCACGCCAGATTCGCGAAGCCCGCGCGCAGCAAGCCGCGCAGGCTGGCGGAGCTCCTGCTCCTGCCGCAGCTGGTTCCGCGCCGGTGGTGCCGCGCCCCGTCGCTGGCCCGCAGCCCGAAGGCCGCTAGGCTCACAGCGCCAGGATCTTTGACGATGACCGATGAAGCCACGCCGATTGCCGCCGCACCGGTACCGGTCGATTATGACATCACCAAGATCCTGGCCGCGCTGCCGCATCGCTATCCGATGCTGCTGGTCGACCGGGTGATTGCACTGGGTGCAGACCGGATCGAAGCGGTCAAAGCGGTCAGTTTTAATGAAGGTTTCTTTCAGGGCCACTTCCCCGGCCGCCCGATCATGCCTGGCGTGCTCCAGATCGAAGCGCTGGCGCAAGCCGCCGGAATTCTCGCGATCGAAAGCCTGGGGCTGGCTGGCACCGGAAAGCTGGTGTTTTTCATGGCTATCGAACAGGCCAAGTTCCGCGCGCCAGTGGAACCCGGTGTGCTGCTGACGCTGGAAGCTGGGTTCCTGCAAAAGCGCGCGCAGGTCTGTAAGTTCTGGGGCAAGGCCTCGGTTGCGGGCAAGGTGACTTGCGATGTGCAGTTCACCGCGATGATTGCCGACGCTTGATTTAGGGCAAGCCGCAAGGCTGGACAAAATTCAAACGCGCCGCTATGCGCGCCGCTTCTATTTCAGGCCGGTCGGAACCGGCTGCAACGAAAGACACGTCGATGAAGCCCGATCTCCACCCCGATTACCACATGATCAAGGTCCAGATGACCGACGGAACTGTGTTCGAAACCCGCTCCACCTGGGGCAAGGAAGGCGAAACGCTGGTCCTGGAAATCGATCCGACGTCGCACCCGGCCTGGACCGGTGGTACGCGCCAGCTCGATCAGGGTGGCCGCGTGGCCCAGTTCAACAAGCGCTTCGGTGGACTGACGCTCAAGAAGAGCTGATCGAAACGGCATTGCGGAAACAGCAAGGGCGGCCCGGCATGGGTCGCCCTTTTTGTTGGCGCGTTAGGTGTGAGTGATTTTGCAGATATGAATTGCCCCGCCCAAATTCCGCTCATCCTGAGCCTGTCGAAGGACCATCGTGCGCAGGCTGCCGTGCCGTAACAGGCGGGTGCTTCGACAAGCTCAGCATGAGCGGATTCGGACTATCTCGTCAGCGGCTTTTTCCAAATTCAGCTCAGATTGCCGAACTTTTCGGCATCGGCGCTGCTGATCGGGCGCAAGAATTCGACCCCGGTTGCGCCATCGCGCGTCCAGCGGACAATCGCCTGGATCGTCCGGTCGCTGCCGATGCGAATTGAAACAAACCGGCCCAGCCGCAGCCAGTCGGCCTCGCAGGCAAGGTTGCAGCCATAGGCGGACAGATCGCGCAGCCGTGCGGAAATCTGCTCGCCGCTGCCTGATTGGATCAGCACCGAGCCGCTGGCGGGCTTGCGTTCGGCTTTGCGGGTCATCGCACGCGCGCCATCGTAGGCCGGCTCGCTCGCGGCAAGGCGGGGTTGCTTGGGGCGCACAGGTGGTTCCTCATCCATAGGCATGTTTCCAGATTGGCTTAGCGCAGGATGGTTAAGGTTTGCTTGTCCGGTCCGGGGCGTTGGGTGGCACGCGTAATTATATTGCGCTGGACAGGCTGGCGGGCAGTTTTTGCTTCCCAATTGCTCCGCGCTGTGCAAGAGGCCGCGCCTGCGTAAATCGCCGCTTGTCGGCGGCCTTTGCGCTCCCTAACAGCGCGCCTCTTGGCATGCGTGCGAGAACTATGGCGACCGTAGCTCAGTTGGTTAGAGCGCCGGTTTGTGGTACCGGAGGTCGTGGGTTCGAGACCCATCGGTC
>JANORN010000228.1:0-3881 GCA_031415355.1 Novosphingobium sp.
CGCGATCCGCTGGCGATCAGCGTCGGGCGGATGACGGTGGCGCTGCGCCGCAATCATGCTGCTGCGATGCAAGTGGAGCTGCTGTGAGCCGGTTGCGCACTGCCGCGCTAGTCGGCAATCCCAATGCGGGCAAATCAGCGCTGTTCAACGCGCTGACTGGCGCGCGCCAGAAGATCGCGAACTATCCCGGCGTCAAGGTGGAGCGCAAGGCCGGGCGGCTGGTGCTGCCCAGCGGCGAACCGATCGAACTGACCGACTTGCCGGGCAGTTATGGCCTGAACGCGACTAGCCCGGACGAAGAAGTGACCCGCCAGGTGATCCTGGGCGAGCTGGCCGGGGAACCCGCGCCGGACGTATTGGTGGTGGTGCTTGATGCCTCCAACCTCGAACAGCATCTGGTGTTCGCGCAGGAAGTGATCGCGCTGGGGCGTCCGGTGGTGGTCGCGCTTAACATGATCGATCTGGCGGAGCGTGACGGGCTGGTGATTGATCCGGCTGCTTTGCAGGAAGCCTTGGGCGTACCGGTGGTGCCGACCGTGGCGGTCCGGCGGCGCGGACTGACGGAGCTGGCCGAGGCCATCGCCGCCGCCGAAGCTCGCTCTTCTGACGCTCTTGGCTCACATCACCGGCCGCATGTCGATCAGACCGAGCGCCGGGTCACCGCTCATGCCATCGCGGAGGCGGCGATTGTTTCTGAAACCGCTCGGCACCGGTTGCACAGCAAGCTTGACCGGGTGCTGCTGCATCCCTGGCTCGGCCCGCTGATCCTGTTTGCGCTGCTGTTTGTGGTGTTCCAAGCGGTGTTCGCCGGGGCAACCCCGTTTGCCGACGCGCTGGAAGGCGGGATCGGTTGGCTGAGCGCACAGGCCCGCGCTTATCTTCCCGCCGGTCTGCCGCGCGACCTGCTGACCGAAGGCATCCTCTCCGGGGTCGGCTCAGTGGTGGTGTTTCTGCCCCAGATCGTGATCCTGTTTGCCTTTATCCTCGCGATGGAGGCCTCGGGCTATATGGCGCGCGCGGCGTTTCTGATGGACCGGATGATGGCCATGGTCGGGCTGTCGGGGCGCAGCTTCATCCCGCTGCTGTCAAGCTTTGCCTGCGCGATCCCCGGGATCATGGCGACCCGCAGCATCTCGGACCCCAAGGACCGGCTGACCACGATCCTGATCGCGCCGCTGATGACCTGTTCGGCGCGGCTGCCGGTCTATGCGGTGATCATCGCCGCGTTTATTCCCAATCGCTCAGTTGGAGTTGGGGTGGGCCTGCAAGGACTGGTGCTATTCGGGCTGTATGTGTTCGGGATTGTCGGCGCGATGGCGGTGGCGCTGGTGCTGCGGCGTTCGGTGACGAAGGGCGCGGCCAGCGGCTTTATCATGGAACTGCCCAAGTACCAGCTGCCGCACCCCAAGGACTTGCTGATCGGCCTGTGGCAACGCGCGTGGATCTTCCTGCGCCGCGCGGGCACGATCATCTTCATGGTCACCGTGGTGCTGTGGCTGCTGCTCAACTTCCCGCGCGCCGCGCCGGGCGAGGATCAGGTGGACGCCTCGATTGCCGGGCATCTCGCCAATGGTCTGGCGGTGGTGGTCGAACCGATCGGCTTCAACCGCGATATCGCGTTGTCGCTGATCCCGGCGATGGCCGCGCGCGAAGTCGCAGTGGCCTCGCTCGCTACCAGCTATGCTGTGTCGGCAGATGATGAGGAACAGCAAGCGCTGGCGCTGGGCGACCGCCTCAAAGCCGAATGGTCGCTCCCCACCGCGCTCGCCTTCCTCGCTTGGTTCGTCTTCGCGCCGCAATGCATGAGCACCATCGCCGTCACCCGCCGTGAAACAAACGGGTGGAAATGGCCGCTGTTCATGCTCGCATACCTGTTTGGACTGGCCTACATCTTCGCGGGGCTGACTTATTGGACGGCGATTGGGCTTGGACTGTAGCTGTAGCCAAACTTCGTCGCTGCGTTCCTCGCAATGACGAGGGGAGGGGAGTGACGAAAACAGGGGAAAGGAAGGAAGTGGTGGCAATAAAGCCGGTCTCCATGACTGGCGGCGCGCTGGCCACTTCGCTAATCCACCTCTAAATCGCACAAGAGGACACGATTCGATGGCAGGCAGCGTCAACAAGGTCATCCTGATCGGCAATCTGGGGCAGGACCCGGAAGTCAAGAGTTTTCAGAACGGCGGGCGGATCTGCAACTTGCGGATCGCAACCAGCGAAAACTGGAAGGACAAGGCCACCGGCGAGAAGAAGGAACGGACCGAATGGCACACCGTAGTGCTCAACTCGGACGGGCTGGTCGGCGTGGCCGAACGCTTCCTGCGCAAGGGCTCAAAGGTTTACATCGAAGGCCAGTTGCGCACCCGCAAGTGGCAGGATGCATCGGGCAATGATCGCTATTCGACCGAGGTTTCAGTCGGCGGGATGCAGGGCGTGCTGACCATGCTCGATGGCGCGCAAGGCGGCGGTGGCGGTGGCCAGCGCTCAGGCGGCGGTGACTACGGTTCGGGCGGCGGCTCTGGCGGCGGTGGTCGTCCGGCCAGCGGCGGTCAGGGTGGCGGCGGTCAAGGCGGCGGCTGGAACCAAGGCGGCGGCGATGCGGGCGGCGGCGGTGCCGGCGGCTTCGCGGACGATCTGGACGACGATATCCCGTTCTGAGCGGTTACTTCTTCAGCAGCGCCGCGAACGGATTGCTGGGGCTGGCGCCTAACAAGCCGACATCGCGCCGCACCGCGTCAGCGTTCGGCCCTTCGAGAAAGGGATCAATCGCCAGCGCCAGGCTTTGTGCCACGGCCTCGCCCAGATCGAAGGCATTGCCCGCATATTCGATCTCGTCGAGTTCGGCCTCGCTTAGCTCGATTTCCTCATCGGGCGTGCTGGCGGTGCGTGCTGGGACGAAGCGGATCGTGATCGGTTCGGCGATCTTGACCGGCAAGTCGTCACCCGACACCGCGCAGCTTTGCACGATCTGCGCGGTCAGCGTGCCAGTGGCGTCAATTGCGCTACCGTCCGGAACCAGTGTGATCACCGCCTCCAATCGTTCCACCGCCACCAGCGCGAACCGCCGCGCCAGGGCGGCGCATTCCGCTACCGTGGCGGTGACAGTGACGGGCGCATTGCCGATCTCGCGCAGGTCAATCATCCGGGTCAGCTCGCTCATCGCGCGATTCTTCCCGACAACAGGTCTGCATCGCTCAGCGCGTCCAGCTGCCCGGCGAGCACCCGCAGTTCTGCAGCAATCACCGCCGGATCGGCCGTTTCGGCAAGCGACGCATTGCGTGCCACGGCATCGACCAGCACTTGCGAATCCGCCGCGCTCAACCCACCGCGCAGCGCGCCGATCCGCCCGGCCAGCGCGCTCATCAGCTTGCCGATCTGCTTGCCAACAGTGGGATCGCCCAGCCCGCTTTCACGCAGCTGCCCCTCCATATCGGCCACGAACAGTTCGGTCAGCCGGGCGGAGGCGGGCACCAGCACGGGGTCGCGCTCCAGTCGCAGCATCACCAGCGCCATCATCAACGTGATCGCATCGAACCGGCCCGGGACGGTATCAGCAAGACCCCCCTTGGCATACCAGCCGGGCTCGCGCGCAATCGCAACGATCCGATGCCACAGCGGGGCGAGTGCCGCGCGGTCTGCGCGTTCAGGCATAAAGCGGCGATACAGCCAGGTCAGCACGGCCAAGTCAGCACAGTTACGGCCCTTTCATTCAGCCGGGATTAAACGCCTTGTCCCCAAGCGCACCCGGTCGACCGCGTCCTAACGGCATTGCGATGTGCGGCAAGGGGCCTTAAGGCTCACGTCGATATAGGTGACTGCGGCGCGCTGGCAATGGCGCGGGGGCAGGCCTTCTAGTGGAGCAGTGGCAGATGCAAGGCATGGGT
>JANORN010000229.1:0-14029 GCA_031415355.1 Novosphingobium sp.
CCCGAATGAATCGCGACGCCCGCGACCCGTGCCGCATCAAACAGCACGTCAAACAGACTGGCGCGGTGGATGCCCAAACCAACAGCGACCGGCCCGGGCAGATCAGCATAGCGGGCATCCAGCACCACGCGCCCGCTGGCCGACAGCCCGTAAAGCCACTCCACCGGTGCACCGCGCGCGGTGATCGCATCGTCCAGCCCCAGTGCGGCCAGCACCGCCAAACCGCTGGGTTGCAGCATCAGCCCCGAACCCAACGCGCGCGGCGCGTCAAACCGGTCGAACAGCTCCACCGCATGGCCATCGCGCGCCAGCAACAGCGCCGCCGCCAGCCCGGCCGGCCCGCACCCGGCAATCGCGATGCGGTAACCGGTCATGGTTGCTTTTCGAGCGAGATCAGAAGTCGATGCTGACCCGGCCATAGAGGAAGCGGCCGCTGAAGCCGAATGGCGACTGCGACGAATAGGGCAGGAAGCTGTTGTTCAGGCCATAGTTGAACCCGCCCACGGTGCCGAACGGCAGCCGGTCCGGGTAGACATCGAACAGGTTGTTCGCGCCGATTGCAATCTGGACGGCTTCGGCGGGGTTGAACCGGACTTCCAGATCGGTGACCCATTCGGGCGACAGCGTGATATCCCCCGGGGCCGCACCTTGAGCGATGGTGATGTCGGTTGACGGACCGGGCAGGAACACCTTGCCATAGCGGTTGGCGCGGGCGGTCAGGCCGAATGCGCCCATATCCCAATCGAGGGCTACGTTGAACTTGTCCGCCGGTTGCCCGTCGGTCAGGCGCATCGTTTCAGGCCGGGCGAACAACCGCTGCGCAGTGAAGCCAGCGAATGTCCGCCGCGCGGTCACCTTGGTGTCGTTGATGTTATATCCGGCGGTCAGGGTCATCTTGCCCAGACCGAAATCGGGCAGGCGATAGCTGCCGACGATGTCCAGCCCTTGCGTCCGGGTATCGATCCCGTTGATGAAAAACCGCGCCGAAGTGCCGGTCACCGAGGCCGCTTGCAGGATCGCAACCACGTCCGCGCCTTGCAGGTTTTCGGTCAGGGTGATCCGGTCGTTGATCTTGATGTTGTAATAATCAACCGTGAGGCTGAGCCCCGAGATCATCGTGAACGAGACCCCGCCGCCCATGTTGACCGAGCTTTCCGCCGTCAGCGGCTGTGCGCCCAAAGCAATGGCAATCGGTGATCCGACCGGGAAAGTCCCGATTTCGATCAGCGTGCCGTTGACGTTGTTGGTCGAGGTGGTGGAGAAGAACTGTTGCGCCATGCCCGGCGCGCGGAACCCGGTGGAGATCGAACCGCGGAAGGCAAGGCCATCAATCGGTTCGAACCGCGCGGCGAACTTGCCGTTCAGCGTGCCGCCAAAGTCCGAGAAGTGCTCATAACGCCCGGCCACCTGCACGTTGAGCTGGTCTGACAGATCGCTGTCGAGCTCAATATAAGCGGCATAGCTGTCACGCGACTTGTCGATAGCGGTGGTCGGCGAAAAGCCTGGAAACACTTGCGAGCCCGGCGCAGCGCCGTTGCTGAAAGTGAACGGCCCGGCAACATAGCTGGACAGCTCGCCCGCCACGATCTTGTAGTTTTCGTTGCGCCATTCCACGCCCATTGCCAGCGAGGTTTCACCCAGGCCGAAATCGATCTCACGCTGCACGTCGAAGTTGACCGAAGTCTGCCCGGCGCGCAGTCCGCCCGCGTTGAACCGCCGCGGGCTGGATAGGCCGCCCAGCGAGGTGTTGAAGCTGTTCTCAATCGCATAGTCGAGCCGGTTGGAGCCATAGTTGATCGACAGGTCGAGCTTCCACCCGCTGGCTTCACCGCGCACCCCGGCGGCGGCGGCAACGTCATGAATTTCGCTGGCGATGATCGGCAGGAACCCGTCGGCATAGAACGGACGGCCACCATTGGCCCAATCGGCATTGCGGGCATCCAGCGCGCGGCGATAGAAACCTGCCCCGTTGCCATCGCGCACGCCGTAGCTGCCGAAACCATAAAGTTCAAAGTCCGCGCCCAGATCGGCGCCGGCGTTGAGGAAGAAGTTCAAATCCTTCGATTCGCCATCGCCAAAGCGGTGCAGATAACGACCGATCGTGGTTTCGCGGACATCGCCGATCCCGGCATATTGGCGGCGCAGATCGGGGCCAGAACGGTTGGTTGGCGAACGGTCCTTGTATTCCGCAGTCCAGTTGAAATAGCCACCGTCGCCAATTGGCAGGCCGATGTTGGTGGCGAAGGTATAGGTATCGCCGTCACGGCGTTTGCGTTCCTGGCCGGTGAAGGTGATCGCAGGGTCGCCAGTCGCAGCGGTGGTGGCGGCAACGCTGGCCACTTCGCCAACGCCTTCCATCGTGGTCACATATTTGCCAAAGCTGGCCTGCGCGCGGCCACCGGCGCGCTTCTTCAGCTGGATGTTGATCACCCCGGCAATTGCGTCCGAACCATATTGCGACGACGCACCATCGCGCAGCACTTCGATTCGCTCAATCGCCAGCGGGGGGATCGTGTTCATGTCCACGCCCGACGAACCGCGTCCGACCGAACCATTGAGGTTAAGCAGCGAAGAGATATGGCGGCGCTTGCCATTGACCAGCACCAGCGCCTGATCGGGCGAAAGACCGCGCAGCGTGGCGGGGCGCAGCGAATCGGTGCCATCGGTCAGCGATGGCTGGGGGAAGTTGAACGAGGGGACCAAAGCGTTGAGCAGCCGGTTGGTTTCGGTCGACCCGTTGTTTTGCAAAGCTTCGCCAGAAATTACGTCGATCGGCACGGTGCTGTCGGCCACGGTGCGGTCGGTCCGGCGGGTGCCGGTCACGATAATCTGCGGCGCATCTTCAGCTTCGCTGGCACCATCACTCTGCGCCATGGCTGGCTGGGCAAAGGCCGCGAGCGCGATGACGGCGCTGGCGCTGCTGAAACCAAGTGCGGTTCGAATCTTCATGGCGTTACCCCGGTTTTTGTTATGTTTGAAAAGACCGCGCTGCCCTAGCTGCGCCAAACGAGGATACAATCCAAATTTCTTCGGATGTGTGACAATTCTGCTGGGCGTGGCATTCTGGTAACGTTCTCCTTGCAGGTTGGCGGGGCAAAATAGAAAAGCAGATCGTTTAGCAACGCCTTTGCAGCCCGATTGAGTGACGTGATCCAGCGCGAGGCATGAACGAGCAAACCTTGGCGCAGTCTGCGCAAAGGTGACAAAGTTCCCCATGAAACGCGCGCAATCTGTTACCTTATGTCACCTTTTGCGGTGCGGTGTTGCGGCATCAGGCTGGTGCAGGCCGCGCCGGGGGCCGCGCCATCAGAAAACTGTTGCATTGATGCGGTTAGGCCAAATGCAATCCTACATTGCAAGGTTGTTGAAGCCGATTGCGGCGGACTAGACTCGTGGGATGGAGTATTGAATCGACCAGCCACAGTCTTGATTCGACTTTCCTACTACGATTTCAAAAACGATCTTCATATGCCGTGCAAACAGTTGAATATGCGCAACAACAAATCCCTGCTCCAAATGCAGAGATGTAAAACAAGTTTTGTTGCGTATAATCCGACCCATTGATGTCGAGCCGATAACACGATTGTAGTCACTGCGATCTCTTAATATGTAAGGTATTAGATACGACTCAAACGCAGATCGTCCTAATTCTGCAATCGCGAGCCCATGTGCAATTTTCGCAAGCATCCTCGCCAGTGCATCAGCCCTAAACGGGACCATTGCCACCTGAGATGTGGTTCCTTGATTTGATTCGAGAAAATCGAAATTGTGAACCTGCATTGCAACTATCGTTAGTCCATCATCCGGGTATTCAATGCCTGTTAGCAACCCTGGTCTTGGGCATGTCGGCAAAAATATTGGTGCAGGGTGAATCTCCAGCGGGAGATTTTTCCAACGAAAATTTGAATCTCCAAGATTCATCGGCAGTTCGCTCGAAACTCCGTCGTATACTCCGACTGCGAACTCGATCGGGCGGGCCTTTGGCCTCCTCGTTCGAATATTTGCTTTTGCACGAGCCGCTGAGAATGTTTTTCCTAGGCTCTCGTTCTCTGGCCACCAAGTTATCTTCTGACATGAAGCGCATACTGCTCTTGGAAGTTCAAGCCGTCCGTCCAAAGCGTAAGGGATGATGTGCTCGTCGGACAAAGCGCCTGAGCTATCTCCGCAATAGATGCATGCATTGAATGGAGGAAATAGCTTTCTTTCTGGAAAAATATGTATGCGCATGACACTTGTTTGATCAGCGAAAATTCTATTTGCTAGGAAAATAACATATAACTCTGTTTTATTGAGATAAAATAGACGTCAAAACTAGAAATGAGCAATTAATGCAATCAACCCAGATTTTGGACTGCCATTCATACTACCAAACTGAACTTATCACATCCCTACCACATAGCCCCACACCGCCAAGGTCTGCGCCTTGATCCCCGACAGCGTTGCGGCGAGCACTGCAAAAGCAGGGAAGCGACGCTCCTACTTCTCGCCGTCGCCGCAGCCCCAGCTGTTGACGTCGTGATGGGTGGTGAAGGTCATGTCGAAGGTGCTGGATCACGCGTTTCGAAGAGCAGACGCAGCGGCACTACCGCGTCCAGATTGGCCCACATTCAGCCAGAACTGCAGCGGTTCAAGAAATTTTCGTTCCACTCTTGTTCTTTTGGAACAAATGCAATACATCGAGTCGCACGTTGACCTTCCGGGTCAGCCGGTTAGGCAAGGGGACGAACAATGGCTGCACAGCTCAAGCTGATTCAGGAAGGCAAGGAAACCATGGACCGGCAAAAGGCGCTCGAAGCAGCGCTGGCCCAGATTGATCGCGCATTTGGCAAAGGCAGCGCGATGAAGCTTGGCTCGAAGGAAAAGATGGAGGTCGAAGCGATTTCCACCGGTTCGCTCGGGCTGGATATCGCGCTCGGCGTTGGCGGCTTGCCGCGCGGGCGGGTGATTGAAATCTACGGCCCGGAAAGCTCGGGCAAGACCACGCTGGCGCTGCACGTCATCGCCGAAGCGCAGAAGAACGGCGGCACGGCGGCCTTCGTGGACGCCGAACACGCGCTCGATCCGGCCTATGCCAAGAAGCTGGGCGTGGATATCAACGAACTGATTGTTTCCCAGCCTGATACTGGCGAGCAGGCGCTCGAAATCGTTGACACACTGGTGCGCTCGAACGCGATTGACGTGCTGGTGATCGATTCGGTCGCCGCGCTGGTGCCGCGCGCTGAAATCGAAGGCGAGATGGGCGATACCCACGTGGGCCTGCAAGCGCGGCTGATGTCACAGTCCTTGCGCAAGCTGACCGGATCGATCAGCCGCTCGAACTGCATGGTGATCTTCATCAATCAGCTGCGGATGAAAATCGGGGTGATGTACGGCAATCCGGAAACCACCACCGGCGGCAATGCGCTGAAATTTTACGCCTCGGTCCGGCTCGATATCCGCCGCACCGGGCAGATCAAGGACCGCGACGATATTGTCGGCAACACCACCCGCGTCAAAGTGGTCAAGAACAAGGTCGCGCCGCCGTTCAAGCAGGTCGAATTCGACATCATGTACGGCGAAGGCATTTCGAAGATCGGGGAAATCCTTGACTTGGGGGTCAAGGCCGGAATCGTCGAAAAGTCTGGCGCGTGGTTCAGCTATGACTCGATCCGGATCGGCCAGGGGCGTGAAAACTCCAAGACCTTTCTGAAAGAACATCCCGAACTTTGTGACCAGCTGGAGGCCGCGATTCGCGGCCAGACCGAAGGTCTAGCCGGGGAGATGATGGCCGGTCCCGACGGGGACGACGCCACCTGATCTCCGAGGCTTTGGCCGCGCCCTGCTTGCAGGGCCGGCCAGGCGGAGGGCGCTCGCGTTCCCCAAGCCCTCGGGCGTCCTCCACGAAACAGGGCCGGCGCGGCGCTCTCCTTAAGGGGGGCCCGCGCCGGTCTTTTCGTTGTGCGAACCGTGGCTCGACTTCGCGTGGCTCTACCGGGTAGGAGCGGACCAAAGGACGCCACATGATCCCAACCTTCCACCTGCTCGGCCTGCCGACTGACAGCAATTCCTCGTTCGAACGCGGCCCCGCGCTGGCACCACCCGCGATCCGCGCGGCCTTGTGGAGCGAACGCGGCAACCTGGCCTGCGCAGACGGCCTCGAACTGGGCACCGACTTTCACTTCGATGATCACGGCGACCTGCCGCTGACCGAAGCCGCTGCTGACCATGCGGCAATCGTGCAAGGCGTAACCTCCAGCCTAACCATGGAAGCCGTGCCGCTGCTGCTTGGCGGCGATCATTCGGTGACCTGGCCGATCCTAGAGGCGGTCCACGCGCGCCACGGCCCGGTCGACTTGCTCCACTTCGACGCCCACCCCGACCTCTATGCCAATTTTGACGGCAACCCGCGCAGCCACGCTTCACCCTTTGCGCGGATTATGGAACACGGACTGGTGCGGCGGTTGGTGCAAGTCGGGGTGCGCACACTCAATCCGCATTGCCGCGCACAAGCCGCGCGCTTCGGAGTCGAGATCATCCCAATGGCCGCATTCAGCCCCGCCGCCGTGCCGGTACTCAACGGCCCGCTGTACATCAGCCTCGACCTCGACGGGATCGATCCAGCCGAAGCCCCCGGCGTCTCGCATCCCGAACCCGGCGGCTTGACGGTGCGCGAAGTGATCGCGGTGCTGCGCCGCCAGACTGCGACGATCGTTGGCGCGGATATCGTCGAATACAACCCGCGCTTTGACAGCAACGAACGCACCGCCATCGTCGCCGCCAAGCTGCTTAGGGAACTGGCTGCGCTGGCAGTACGCAATGCGGCGCACAGAACAGGCGATCTTGTGCCCGCTGGCCGCACCACCTAACGTTGCCGCATGACAAGCACAGCAGACTGGCAAGCCGCAGTAGGCCGCAACTGGGCACGTTCGTGGCAACTGACCGACCGCAGCTTTGCGGGACTAACCGCGCAATTGCTCGAACGAATTGGTCGCTATGCGGGCGAGCGGGTGCTCGATCTCGGCTGCGGGGCGGGGGAACTAGCGCTCGCCGTCGCCCGCGCCCGCCCGCGCGCAGAAGTGCTGGGCCTCGACATATCGGGCGATTTGATCGCTGCGGCGCGCAAACGGGTGGGAGCAGATGCCGCGCAGGTGCGATTCGAACTGGGCGACGCCGCGCGCTGGGCTGATCCGGAGTTTGCCCCTGATCTGCTGATCTCGCGCCACGGGGTGATGTTCTTTGACGATCCGCCCGCTGCTTTCGCGCATTTGCGCGCCGCCGCCGCACCGGATGCCGCACTGGTATTCTCGTGCTTCCGGTCACCGCGCGAAAATCCTTGGGCCAGCGGCATGGCCGATTTGCTGGGGCTGCCGCCTGGCGATCCCACTGCGCCTGGGCCCTTCGCGTTTGCCGATCCGCAGCATGTCGAGGGCATTCTGGCGCAAGCAGGCTGGGGTCAGATCGATTTGGAACCGGTCGACTTCGCCTATGTCGCCGGGCATGGGGCCGATCCGGTTGAGGATGCCATTACCTTCGTAGCGCGGATTGGCCCGGCGGCGCAGGCGCTGCGCCAACTGGACGGCGCAGCCCGCGATGCGGCGCTGGCGCGGCTGCGTGACTGGTTCAGCGGGCACCGCGCGGGCGATCTCGTGGCCTTGTCAGCGGCAGCATGGATTGTAACCGCCAAAGCTGACCGGCGGCACCGCTTCCGCTGATTCGAGCGCTCATCGGCGCTTCGCGCTTGCCGCCGCAAACGGCCTGCCGTATCGGCAGCACGCTATGACGTCGACCAACGAAATCCGCCGCTCCTTCCTGGGCTACTTCGCCAGCCAGGGCCACGATGTGGTGCCGTCCGCGCCGCTGGTGCCCTATAACGATCCGACGCTGATGTTCGTCAACGCCGGGATGGTGCCGTTCAAGAATGTCTTCACGGGCCTTGAAACGCGCGCCACCCCGCGCGCCACCTCCAGTCAGAAGTGCGTGCGCGCCGGGGGCAAGCATAACGATCTGGACAATGTCGGCTATACCGCGCGGCACCATACCTTCTTCGAAATGCTTGGCAATTTCAGCTTTGGGGACTATTTCAAGGAACAGGCGATCACGCATGCCTGGACCCTGCTGACCAAGGAATGGGGCCTGCCGAAAGACCGGCTGACGGTGACGGTCTATCACACCGATGATCAGGCCGCCGCGCTGTGGCAGCAGATCGCGGGTCTGCCGGAAAGCCGCATCATCCGAATCGCGACCAAGGACAATTTCTGGGCGATGGGCTCTGACGGCCCCTGCGGGCCTTGCTCCGAAATCTTCTACGACCACGGCGACCACATCTTCGGCGGCCCCCCGGGCAGCCCCGATGAAGATGGCGACCGCTTTGTCGAGATCTGGAACTTGGTGTTCATGCAGTTCGTGCAGGAAAACGATGTCCAGATCGGCGAACTACCCCGGCCGAGCATCGATACCGGCATGGGGCTGGAGCGGCTCGCCGCAGTGTTGCAGGGCGTTACCGACAACTACGATACCGATACCTTCAAGACGCTGATCGCCGCTTCTGAAACTCTGACGGGTGTGAAGGCGGCGGGTGACAACCAGGCCAGCCACCGGGTGATTGCGGATCATTTGCGCTCGGTCAGCTTTCTGCTCGCCGATGGCGTGCTGCCCGGCAATGAGGGGCGCGGTTATGTGCTGCGGCGGATCATGCGCCGCGCGATGCGCCACGCGCACCTGCTCGGCGCGAAGGATCCGCTGATGCACCGGCTGGTGCCTGCGCTGGTGACCGAAATGGGCGCGGCCTATCCCGAATTGGGCCGCGCGCAGCCGCTGATTCAGGAAACCTTGCAACGCGAGGAAGTGCAATTCCGTCGCACGCTGGCCAACGGACTCAAGCTGCTCGACGAAGCGACCGGCGCCATGGCCGAGGGTGGCGAACTGCCGGGTGAAACCGCGTTCAAGCTGTATGACACGTTCGGCTTCCCGTATGATCTGACCGAAGACGCCCTGCGCGCGCGCGGGATTGCGGTGGACCGTGCCGGGTTCGACGCGGCGATGGCGCAACAGAAGGCGGCGGCGCGCGCGGCGTGGAAGGGCAGCGGGCAGGCGGCGGACAGTGAGGTCTGGTTCGACATTGCCGAGCGCGACGGCGCAACCGAATTTACCGGCTACACCGCGACCACAGCTGAGGCGCAGGTGCTGGCGCTGGTGCAGGACGGAGCTGAGGTGCAATCGGCCTCCGTTGGCGATGCGGTGACGGTGATCGTCAACCAGACGCCATTCTATGGCGAAAGCGGCGGGCAATCGGGCGATGCTGGTACGATCAGCGGCAACGGGCTGATGCTAACCGTCGGCGATACAGCCAAGCCGCTCGGGCGGCTGCACGCGCATCAGGCGGTGGTTGCGGCGGGAACGATCAATGTCGGTGACACCGTCAAACTCGATATCGATACCGCGCGCCGCGATGCGATCCGCGCCAATCATTCAGCCACCCACTTGGTCCATGCCGCACTCCGCAATCGGCTGGGCGGACATGTGACGCAGAAGGGCTCGCTCGTCGCGGCTGACCGCTTCCGCTTCGATTTCTCGCATCCGACTGCGCTCAGCGCCGAGGACATTGCGACGGTGGAAGCCGAAGTGAACGCTGAAGTCCGCGCGAACGAGGCGGTGGTGACCCGGCTGATGTCGCCCGACGATGCAATTGAGGCGGGCGCGATGGCGCTGTTCGGCGAAAAGTACGGCGATGAAGTGCGCGTGCTCTCCATGGGCCATAGCCATGACAGCAAGTCCTTCTCGGTCGAACTGTGCGGCGGCACGCACGTGCGCGCCACGGGCGATATCGGCGTGTTCCGGATCATCAGCGAAAGCGCGGTCAGCTCCGGCGTGCGCCGGATCGAGGCGATGACCGGCGAAGGGGCGCGGCAATGGCTGGTGGGCCGCGAAGAAGCGCTGAAAGGTACGGCGAGCCTGCTGCGCACCAATCCGGAAGAGGTTGAAGCCCGCGTCGCGGCGCTGCTGGATGAACGGCGTAAGTTGGAGCGCGAACTGGCCGAAGCGAAGAAGGCACTGGCACTGGGCGGTAGTAGCTCGGCAGCGGCGCAGGCGGCGGATGAGGAGATCGGCGGGGTCAAATTTTCCGGTCAGGTGATCGATGGCCTCGATGCCAAGGATTTGCGCGGGCTGCTTGATCAGGCGAAGGCGCGGATGGGTTCGGGCGTGGCGGTGGCGATTGCGGTGAATGAGGGCAAGGCGAGCATTGCCGCCGCCGTGACCGATGATCTGACCGGCCGCATCAACGCGGTTGATCTGGTGCGGGCTGGCGTGGAAGCGCTTGGCGGCAAAGGCGGCGGCGGCCGGCCCGACATGGCGCAAGGCGGCGGTCCGGACGGAGCCAAGGCGGCGGACGCGATTGCGGCGGTGCGAGCGGTGCTGGCAGGCTAACTTCCTCTCCCGTGGGAGAGGGGGACCATCCTGAACGTGTTTCAGGATGGTGGAGTGGCACGGGCGCGTATTCCGGGACTTGCTTCATAACCGCGCCACTACGCAAGGTTGGGAGTACCCGCACGTGCCCCGCCCCCACGACGTGGGTCCCCTCCCCCCGAGGGGGAGGAGGTTATGCGCGCTCGCGCAGCCTGGAACTCTTCAACCTGGGCTTTTCCTCCAGCTCGCCCTCTTCCATGATCTGTGCGCGGTATTCGTCGCGCTTTTCGTGGATGGAGGCGATCACCGGGCCCATTGGTACGCCTAGATCGACCAGTACCGCTTCGGATAATTGCAGCGAGCTTTCCAGTGTTTCGGGTACCGCATGGCTGGCCCCGGCGCGGTAGAGCGCAGCGGCGTGGCTGGCGTCGCGGGCGCGGGCGATGATCGGGAGATCGGGGTAGAGCCCGTGCAGTTTCCTGACCAAGCGCTGCGCGCCGACCGGATCGTCCATTGTCAGGATCACCGCCGTCGCGCGTTCAACGCCAAGCCGTTCGAGCAGTTCGTGGCGCGCGGCATCGCCAAATTTGGCCACCATCCCCAGCGCCTGCGCGCGGCGCACCAGATCGCCGTCTGAATCGATCGCGACATAGGGTTTGCCGTGAGTCGTTAGCATTTCCGCCACCAATTGCCCTACGCGCCCGCAGCCGATCACCAGTGCGCGGGGTTGCTGCGGATCGACCGTCACCGCCGCCAGACTGGCCCCGGCGTCCACCCGCCGACCGGCGCGCCGCCCCAGCAGGTCGAGCAGCGGCGTCACCGTCAGCCCCAGCGCGGTGCCGATCTGCCAGAACTGTGCGGTGCCGGGCTGGATCAACGTCGCACTCGCCGCCGCCGTTAGCACGATCAACGTGGTTTCGGACGGGCTGGCGAGCAGGATCCCGGCCTCGGTCGCGGTGCCCGGCCGCGCGCCCAGCAGCCGCAGGGCAAAGCCGGTCACCAGCGCCTTGACCAGCATGACGCCCAGGGTAGCGAGCAGGATCAGGCCCAGATTGTCCCACACCACCCGCAGGTCGATGCTCATCCCCACAGTGATCAGGAACACGCCCAGCGCCAGCCCCTTGAACGGGCGGGTGAAGGCTTCAACCTCGGTGTGGTACTCGGTCTCGGCGATCAGCAGCCCCGCCAGCAGAGCGCCCATGATCGGTGAGAGGCCAACCGCGCCGGTGGCAAGCGAGGCGACGATCACCACCAGCAGGCTCGCCGCCAGGAACAGCTCGGGGCTCTTGGTGCGCGCGGCCTGCGCGAACAAGCGCGGCAGCAGGAACCGGCCAAAACCCATCAGCGCCACAATCGTCAGGGCGCCATAAAACAGCGTGCTGAGCAGATTCTCGTCGGCCGCACCCGCCGCCACCGGGGCCAGCGCGCCCAGCAGGAAGATGATCGGCACCAGCGCAATGTCTTCGAACAACAGCGTCGCCAGCGCGGCCTTGCCGACCGGGGAACTGGTGCCGGTAATCGGCAGGACCAGCGCGGTGGAGGACATCGCTAAGGCCAGCCCCAGCGCAATCGCGCCACTTAACGGCTCGCCGATCATCCCTAGCGCCAGCGCGATCAGGCTTCCGGCAACCAGCAGCTCCAGTGCGCCCGCGCCGAACACCATTCGCCGCATCGCCCACAACCGGTTGAACGACAGCCCCAGCCCGATTTCAAACAGCAGCAGAATGATCCCGAATTCGGCGAACGGCTTCAGCCCTTCGGGATCAGAAATAGTGACATATTCCAGCCACGGGTAATCGAACACCCATTGCCCCAGCGCATAGGGCCCGACCAGCAGGCCGACCAGGATGAACCCGATCACCGGGGTAATCCGCAACCGCGCAAACAACGGAATCACGATCCCCGCCGCGCCCAGAATCACTAAGGCGTCGCTGAGCGCGGAGGAGGGGGAGAGGGTGACGGGACCGGCCATGACTTGCAGCTAGGGCAACTTGAGCGCAAATGTCACCCCATGAGCGCTGCGGATGTCATCATAGTTGGCGGCGGACCAGCGGGAATGCTGGCCGGACTGCTGTTTGCGCGGGCCGGGATACCAACGTTGGTGCTGGAAAAGCACGCTGACTTCCTGCGTGATTTCCGGGGTGACACGGTTCATGCGTCGACGATGGAGATACTGGCGCAGCTTGGAATGCTCGACCGATTCCTCCAGCGCCCGCACAACCGGTTATACGAAGCGCGCGGAACCGTGGCCGGACAAGAAGTCGCGCTTGCCGATCTGCGGCATCTGCCGGTCCCCGCGCCGTTTATTGCAATCATGCCGCAGTGGGATTTCCTCGATTTCCTGCGCGATGAGGCCGCCGCCTTCCCGGCGTTCCGGCTGGAGATGAATGCGGATGTTTCGGCGATGCTGTACGCGGGCGAGCGGATCGTTGGGGTCGAACTGCGCGATGGACGCCAAATCATCGCGCGCAAACTGGTGGTCGCCGCCGATGGCCGCGACTCAATCGTGCGCCGTGACGGATGGCTCGCGGTGACCGAGATCGGTGCACCGATTGACGTGTTCTGGTTCAAGGTGCCCAAGCCACGCGACGGCGGTGAGGCGCTGCGCGGGATCATTGCGCCGGGAACGCTGATGGCGCTGATTGATCGCGGCGATTACTGGCAATGCGCCTATGTGTTCCGCAAAGGCATGGGCGCGGAACTGCGCGCCGCCGGCATCGAATCATTGCGCGCGCGGATCGAAGCGGTCGCACCGATCCTCGGGCCGCTCGATCAGGTACTGACCGACATGGCGCAGATGCACTTGCTGACAGTGCGGATCGACCGGCTCGACTGCTGGCACCGACCGGGCCTGCTGGCCATCGGCGATGCCGCACATGCGATGTCGCCGGTCGGCGGAATCGGAATCAACCTCGCGATTCAGGACGCAGTGGCGGCGGCGAACCTGCTCGCGGCCGCGCTGCGTAGCTCAAGCAATGTCGATCAGCTGTTGGGCAAAGTCGAAGCGCGGCGCGGTTTGCCGACGCGACTGACCCAGCGCGCGCAGCAACTGGCGCAGGAGCGGATCATTGGCGCCGTCTTGCGACCCGGTGCCAGTTTCACCCGTCCAGCATGGCCAGTGCGGTTGCTTGATCGCTTCCCGTTGCTCCGCCGCATCCCAGGGCGGATGATCGGCCTCGGCTTTCGGCGTGAGCGCGTGCGCTCGCCGCTGGCACCTTAGTTATCGGCAAACAGCGCGTCGACATCGCCGCCATTGGCTTGCAGGATTGCAGTCACCTTCATCCGGCCTTCGTAATAGGGCAGCGCCGGGTGGTCTGGGTCCGATTGCCGCATGGCCACGACTTCTGCGTCTGTCAGGCTAGATTCACGCGCGACATAATCGCAATAGCCTTCGCGGAGCCAAACCGGCTTGCTCAGATCGATCCAGAACCCGAACTGGCGGCGCTCCATGCCGTGGCATTTTTCGTGCGCGACCACTCCGGTAATGGTGCGCGTGCGGCCATCGCCAAGACCATTGTGGAGCGTGTCGGTCACGATGTCGCTGCGGTTCAGGATCATATCCTCGCGCAGCGCGCGGGTCAGGCCAAAGGCGAAGTGGCTTTGCAGCGCCAGCACGCGCCAGCGCCACCCCCCATCGGTCAGGAAA
>JANORN010000230.1:0-3821 GCA_031415355.1 Novosphingobium sp.
CAGATGCACTTTGACTCTTGCGCTGCACCACAGTGCCGCATTTCCCGCGCGTCGCTGCACTGCGGTAGGAGCCGATATACCCGCCAGCAGGGCCGAACTGGGTTAGCGCCGCATTTACCCTCTTGCGCGCGAATCAGGATAAGGCACTATAGGTAGTGGTCCACGAAGTAGGTTGGCCTCTACACCTAGTTGTGATCCGCCGGGGGCGATTTCGCCCGCGTGCTCGATTCGGCTGGTGTGGCAAGGCCTCTGCAACGCGGATCTGGGGAACGAATGGGGAAAACTTTTTCCCCTTCGAATGGGCATTCTGATAGGGTGGGCGCTTGTCCACCGATTCGAACGAATACGGAACATCGCGCAGGGGCGCGGGTTCGCATGAGACGGGGGCGACACACGTGGATTTCAGGAACGGAGACGAGCCAACTATGGCCGATGTTGATGCAGCTGTGATGGAGGCAGACACTGCTGTTGCTCCCGCCCGGATTCCGAACCGTGAACCTGAGGCAAAGGCAGTGGCGATGACCGAGAAGAGCGATGTTGGAACCGAAGCGCTGGTCGCCGCGATGAGCGCCGACGTGCTGATCAAGGCCGTGGCTGCCCCGCGCGAGGAGGATTCCAAGGCGATCAACGCGCGCCGATTCAGCATTGTCACCGATCACAGCCGCGACGCGCTGCTGACGCTGTTCGGCAAAGATACGCTGGACGATCGTTATCTGCTGCCCGGTGAAAAGTATCAGGATCTGTTCGCGCGCGTCGCCGATGCCTATTCGGACGATCAGGAGCATGCGCAGCGGATCTATGACTATATTTCCAAGCTGTGGTTCATGCCCGCGACGCCGGTGTTGTCCAACGGCGGCACGGGGCGCGGCTTGCCGATTTCGTGCTACCTCAATTCGGTGTCGGACAGCCTGGAAGGGATCGTCGGCACTTGGAACGAAAACGTTTGGCTGGCCTCGCGCGGTGGCGGGATCGGCACCTACTGGGGCAATGTGCGCGGCATCGGCGAACCGGTCGGGCTGAACGGCAAGACCAGCGGGATCATTCCGTTCGTCCGCGTGATGGACAGCCTGACGCTGGCGATCTCGCAAGGCTCGCTCCGGCGCGGATCGGCGGCGGTCTATCTGGATGTCAGCCACCCGGAAATCGAGGAGTTCCTCGAAATCCGCAAGCCATCGGGCGATTTCAACCGCAAGGCGCTGAACCTGCATCACGGCGTGCTGCTGAGCGATGCCTTTATGGAGGCGGTGCGCAGCGGGTCTGAATGGCACTTGCGCAGCCCGAAGGACAACAGCGTCCGCGCCACCGTCGATGCGCGCAGCCTGTTCCAGAAGCTGGTTGAAAACCGGCTGGCCACCGGTGAGCCTTATATCGTCTTCTCCGACACGGTGAACCGGATGATGCCGCAGCATCACCGCGATCTGGGGCTGAAGGTTTCAACCTCCAACCTGTGTTCGGAAATCACCCTGCCGACCGGCAAGGACCATCTGGGCAATGACCGCACGGCGGTGTGCTGCCTGTCGTCGCTCAATCTGGAAACCTGGGAAGAGTGGAACCAGGACGAGCGGATCATCGAAGACGTCTTGCGGTTCCTCGACAACGTCTTGCAGGATTACATTGACCGCGCGCCCGAAGAAATGGCGCGCGCCAAATATTCGGCGATGCGCGAACGCTCGGTCGGGATGGGGGTGATGGGCTTCCATTCCTACCTCCAGAAAAAGGGCGTGGCGTTCGAAAGCGCGATGGCCAAGGCGCTTAACCTCAAGATGTTCAAGCACATCGCGGCCCGCGCGGACGAAGCCAGCCTGCTGCTGGCGCAGGAACGCGGGGCTTGCCCCGATGCGGCGGACATGGGCGTGATGCAGCGCTTCAGCTGCAAGATGGCGATCGCGCCGACTGCGTCGATCAGCATCATCTGCGGCGGCACTTCGGCGTGCATCGAACCGATCCCGGCGAATATCTATACCCATAAGACGCTGTCGGGCAGCTTCGTGGTGAAGAACCCCTATCTGGAAAAGCTGCTCGCATCCAAAAGCAAGGATTCCACCAATGTGTGGAATTCGATTCTGGAAAAGGGCGGCTCGGTCTCGCACCTCGATTTCCTCAGCCCGGAGGAAAAGGCGGTCTACAAGACCAGCTTTGAAATCGATCAGCGCTGGCTGCTCGAATTCGCGGCGGACCGCACCCCGTTCATCGATCAGGCGCAGAGCCTCAACCTCTATATCGCCGCCGACGCTGAAAAGTGGGACCTGATGCAGCTGCACTTTCAGGCCTGGGAAAAGGGTATCAAATCGCTCTATTACCTGCGCAGCAAGTCAGTCCAGCGCGCCGGGTTTGCGGGCGGCGTAGAGGCGGACAACACCGCGGAAGCACCGGTGATGGAACTGGCTGGACCGACCGATTACGAGGAATGCCTCGCCTGCCAGTAATGGCAGCGAGCATCCCCGCCATGATCCACCGCGTTACAACCCGCGACACGTTTACCGCTTGCGCGGCGCGCGCAATTCGTCTTGATATTGCGAACTATTCGCAACACGGGGATTCGATCTATGCGCAAGTGGCACCGCTGGTTGTCGGTATTGTTTGGTGTGTTCCTGCTGTGGATCGCGGTGACCGGGGTGCTCAGCCAGATCGTGCCACTGGTTCAGCGCGGCGGGTTCGAGACCGAGGCGAGCGAGCGCGCCGAAAAGGCCAAGCAAGCCGCCGCGATACCGCCGGGCTTCGTTTGCCCGGAAACGCTGATGTGCCGGCCCAAGCCGAAAGGCGGCAGCATCGTCGGCTATCTGCACCACTTGCACTCGGGCGAGGAATTCGGACCCGTCGGCGTGGTGGTCTCCACCTTGTCGGGTCTGGCGCTGGTGTTCTTCAGTTTTTCCGGCCTGTGGCTGTACGTGGCGATGTGGCGCGGCCGCAAGGACCGCAACCTGACGCCGGGCTGGTTCTGGCAGTAACTGCACGCAAAAACACCCCCTCCACCGGGGAGGGGGTGCCTGCGCGGTCCAACCCGGACGCGTTACATTGCGCGGCTGGATTCGCCGCTGCTGTTCCACTCAGGAGCTTCCGAAAGACGGATCTCGTCGCCTTCGATCCCCTCGATCTGGCTCGCGTCGAGATAGTGGTGTTCGCCATCAGCGCTGTCGTTGCGGGTCAGCTTGATGCGATCGCCCTCGACGCTGTCGACCCGGCCGCACTGCGCGCCATCAGGGCCGATCACAGTCATCTGTTCGCGCACCTGCTCGATCATATTCATGCCGCTGCCGTATCCGTCACCGCTCTGGCCAGCCGAACTGTCGAACTGCTGGTTCTGGCGATCAGCGGCATAGTCACCGCCCTGCTGACCGTCGGAGCTTCCAGCCTGGCTGTGGCCGGCCTGGCCGCCCGATCCACCGGTAATGGTTCCCGACTGCCCGTTGCCGGCGAACTGACCAGCCTGGGATTGTTGCGGCTGGCGATTGGCCTGGTCGGTGTTGGCGCCCGGCATGCCGTTCTGGTTGTGAATGTTTTCGGCCATGAGCTCTCTCCTGTATGGCAGCGGGGACGGGATATCCGCGCTGCTGTGATGCCCTTTAAAACCGCGTGGCCCGCGTGCCGTTCCGGCCGCATGGCTCCGTCTGCGCCAACCTGCACCCGCCGTGCGCCAAGCCGCTTTTCCACCGCCATCGCACCCGCGCTGGTGCCCTTTTCGCTCGCCCTTCCTATATCACTCGCCCGCCCTCTGGAGTCGTAACGATGCCGCTGCTCGAAGCCCGCAAGACCTACAAGCCGTTCGAATACCCCTGGGCGTTCGACTTCTGGAAGCGTCAGCAGCAGATCCACTGGATGCC
>JANORN010000231.1:0-1919 GCA_031415355.1 Novosphingobium sp.
GCGCGTGGCGGTGCCTTATGGTACGCTGAGCAGCGCGCAGATGCGCGTGCTGGGTGATATCGCGGACAAGTATGACCGCGGCTATGGCCACTTCACCACGCGGCAGAACATCCAGTACAACTGGATCAAGCTGGACGAAGCCCCGGATATTCTGGCCGATCTGGCCAAGGTGGAGATGCACGCGATCCAGACCAGCGGCAATTGCATCCGCAACACCACGTCAGACCAATACGCCGGAGCCGCGGCGGATGAAGTGGTCGATCCGCGCCCTTATGCCGAACTGATCCGGCAATGGTCCACGTTCCACCCGGAATTCAGCTATCTGCCGCGCAAGTTCAAGATGGCAGTCATCGCTTCGGACATCGACCGCGCTGCAATGCGGCTGCACGATATCGGCATCCAGATCGTGCGCAATGACGCGGGCGAGCTGGGCGCGGCGTTCTATGTCGGCGGCGGGATGGGCCGCACCCCGATGATCGCGCCGCTGGTCAATGGCTGGGTGCCGCTCGATCAGATGATCACGTACGCCGAGGCCTGTTTGCGGGTCTACAACCGCCACGGCCGCCGCGACAACAAGTACAAGGCGCGGATCAAGATCCTGGTCCACGAACTGGGCAAGGACGAATACACCCGCCAGGTCGAAGCCGAATTCGCGCACCTGCTAACCCAGAATATCGAGCCGCCACTGGCCGAGCTGGAGCGGATCAAAGCGCAATTTGTCGACCCGCCGTTTATGGCTGGTTCGGCGAACGAACTCGACCGCAGCGATCCCGACTTTGCGCTGTGGGTGGATAACAACTGCATCACTCACAAGGCCCCCGGCTATATCGCCGTCACCATCAGCCTGAAGCCGATTGGCGGCATCCCCGGCGATGCCAGCGCGGACCAGATGCGGCTGATGGCTGATCTGGCGGCGCAGTACAGCTTTGACGAACTGCGCGTGACCCACGCGCAGAACATCGTCTTGCCGCACGTCCGCAAGGCCGATCTTTACGCGCTGTGGCAAGCGCTTGACGCGGCGGGCCTGGGCACACCCAACCTTGATCTGGCGGGCGATATCATTGCCTGCCCGGGGCTGGACTATTGCAGCCTGGCCAATGCCCGATCGATCCCGGTGGCGCAGAAGATCAGCCAGCGGCTGGCCGCTAAGGAGCAGGAAATCGGCGAGCTGAAGCTCAAGATTTCGGGCTGCATCAACGCCTGCGGGCATCACCATGCCGGCCACATCGGCATCCTGGGGGTCGACCGCAAGGGCACCGAAAACTACCAGCTCTCGCTCGGCGGCTGCGAGGGCGCAGATACTTCGCTGGGCCAGATTACCGGACCGGGCTTCGATGAAGACGGGATCGTCGATGCGGTCGAAAAAGCCACCGCGCACTATCTTGCCCAGCGGCAAGACGGCGAGCGCTTCCTCGATACCTACCGCCGCATCGGCATGGCCCCGTTCAAGGAGGCGATTTATGGGTGACGTCCAATTCCGGTTCCGCGACGATGAACCCGTGGCCGATCCCGGCGTGACGGTCGATGCCTTCGGCGCGCAGACCAACGCCGCCGCCGTGCGGCTGGAACCCGGCGATGATGCGCGCGATCTGTTGCCGCATCTGGCCCGGATCAAGCTGATCGAGGTCAACTTCCCGGTATTCGGCGATGGCCGCGGCTATTCGTCTGCCCGGATCCTGCGCGAAGCTGGCTACACCGGCGAATTGCGCGCAGTGGGCGATGTGCTGGTTGATCAATTGGCGATGATGCGCCGTTGCGGGTTCGATGCCTTTGCCCCACAAGCCGCGCTCGACCCGCAGGACGCCGAGGCCGCATTTGGCCGCTACAGCGAAGTCTACCAGCCGGCGATTGATGGCCACGCGCCGATCTGGGCCAAGCGGCATGGCTGAAGCCGCGCGCCGCATCCTGGACGTGCTGGA
>JANORN010000232.1:0-3107 GCA_031415355.1 Novosphingobium sp.
GGTCAGCCAAGTGATGGACGAACTGGCCGAGATCTTCGCCGACCTGGGCTTCGCGGTCGCCACCGGGCCGGAGATCGAGGACGACTGGCACAATTTCACCGCGCTCAACATGCCCGAAAGCCACCCGGCCCGGGCGATGCACGATACGTTCTACTTCCCCGATCAGGCTGGCGCGGAGAAGCGGATGTTGCTGCGCACGCACACCAGCCCCGTGCAGATCCGCAGCATGATTGCAAACGGCGCGCCGCTGCGGATCATTGCGCCGGGCCGGGTTTACCGTTCGGATTCGGACGCCACTCACACCCCGATGTTCCACCAAGTCGAAGGACTGGTGATCGACAAGGGTATCCACCTCGGTCATTTGAAATGGACGCTGGAAACCTTTCTGAAGGCGTTCTTTGAGCGCGAGGATATCGTGCTGCGGTTGCGGCCAAGTTACTTCCCATTCACCGAGCCGTCGGTGGAGGTCGATGTCGGCTTTGCGCTGGCGAACGGCCATGATGGTAAGAGTCGGCGCGTGCTCGGCGGCAGCGGCGATGCGCCGGGCCATGGCTGGATGGAACTGCTCGGCAGCGGGATGGTCAATCGCAAGGTGATTGCCGCCGCCGGGCTGGACCCGGATGAGTGGCAGGGCTTCGCTTTCGGGGTCGGGGTGGACCGGCTGGCGATGCTGAAATACGGGATGGATGATCTGCGCGCGTTCTTTGACGGCGATGTCCGCTGGCTGGCGCACTACGGCTTTTCGCCGCTGGACGTGCCGACGCTTTCCGCTGGTGTGGGAGCAGTGGCATGAAGTTCTCACTGACCTGGCTCAAGGACTACCTTGAGGCCGACGCCACGGTCGCCGAAATTGCGGCAAAGCTTAACACGCTCGGGCTGGAGGTTGAGGGGATCGAAGACCCGGCTGACCGACTGGCTGGGTTCGTTGTGGCGCGGGTGCTGACGGCGGAACGCCACCCCGATGCAGACAAGCTGCAAGTGCTGAGCGTCGATACCGGTCAAAGTCCGCCCTTGCAGGTGGTTTGCGGTGCGCCCAATGCGCGCGCCGGGATGATCGGCGTGCTGGGCTTGCCCGGCGCAGTGGTGCCGGCGGGCGGGTTCGCGCTGAAGAAAAGCGCAATTCGCGGCGTCGAGAGCAACGGCATGATGTGTTCGGTGCGCGAGCTGGAACTGGGCGATGAGCATGACGGGATCATCGAATTGCCGGCGGATGCGCCGGTCGGCCGCAGCTTCGCCGAATATCACGGCGCCAGCCCGGTGTTTGACGTGGCGATCACCCCCAACCGGCCCGATTGCATGGGAGTTTACGGCATCGCCCGCGATCTCGCGGCGGCGGGGCTGGGCGCGCTGAAGCCGATTGCCGCGCAGGCCGTACCGGGCAGCTTTGCCTGTCCGGTCGCGATCCGCACCGACGATCCTGAAGGCTGCCCGGCATTCCATGGCCGGGTGATCCGGGGAGTCAAAAACGGTTCCAGCCCGCAGTGGTTGCAGGACCGGCTCAAAAGCGCGGACCAACGTCCGATTTCGGCACTGGTCGATCTGACCAACTATCTGATGCTGGGCTATGGCCGCCCGGCGCATGCCTATGATCTGGCCAAGCTGACCGGCGCGGTCGTGGCGCGGCGGGCCAAGGATGGCGAGACCTGCACCGCGCTGAACGGCAAGGACTATCCGCTCGATGCCAGCATGACCGTGATCGCCGATGATCGCGGCGTGCACGATATCGCCGGGATCATGGGCGGCGAACACTCCGGCTGTTCAGACGCGACCACTGACGTACTGCTGGAAGTCGCCTATTTCGATCCGCAGCGGATTGCCGCGACCGGGCGCGCGCTGAACCTCACCTCAGATGCGCGTAGCCGGTTTGAGCGCGGGGTCGATCCGGCGTTTCTGGACGCGGGCCTTGAAATCCTGACCGAACTGATCGTTGAAACCTGCGGCGGGCAACCGAGCGAAGTCATCCGCGCTGGCGCTGCGCCGACAATCCCGAAACTGGTACATTTTCCGCCCGCGCTGACCGAGCAGCTGGGCGGCGTGGCGATTGCCGAGGCCGATCAGCTGGCGATCCTCGAACGGCTGGGCTTTGCGGTGACGCGGGTTGAAACCGGTCCGGACCACAAGCAATGGATCGTCTCCGTACCCAGCTGGCGGCCCGATGTGGATGGCGCGCCCGATCTGGTGGAGGAAGTGGTGCGCATCTGGGGGCTGGACCAGATCGCCAGCGCCCCCCTGCCGCGCGCCGACGGCGTCGCCCGCCCCACCGCGACCTCAGCGCAGAAGCTGGAGCGCAAGGTCCGCCGTGCCGCCGCCAGCCTAGGGCTGAATGAAGCGATCACTTGGTCGTTCGTGTCCGAAGCTGAGGCCGCGCCATTCGGCGGTGGTGACTGGGTGCTGGAAAACCCGATCAGTGAAGACATGAAGGTGATGCGGCCCTCGTTGTTGCCTGGGCTGCTCTCCGCTGTCCGCCGCAATCTGGATCGCGGCGCAGCGTCGGTGCGGCTGTTCGAACTGGGCCGACGCTATCTGGCCGATGGCGAGCATCCCACGCTGGTGCTGGTGCTGGCGGGCGAACGCAGCTCCAGCCACTGGCAGACCGGCAAGGCGCAGGCCTTCGACGCGTTCGATGCCAAGGCGCTGTGCCTGGAATTGCTGCGCGCCGCCGGGGCCCCGGTCGATAGCCTGCAAGTGATGGGGGACGCAGGTTCAGTCTACCATCCGGGCCAGTCCGCCACCTTGCGGTTGGGGCCGAAGGTCCAACTGGCGAGCTTCGGCATGGTCCATCCGGCCACGCTGAAAGCCTTCGACATCGGTGTGCCGGTGGCAATTGCCGGCATCCATCTGGATGCAATCCCGGCGAAAAAGGGCGGCAGTACCTTCGCGCGCCCGGCCTATGCCCCGCCCGCTTTGCAGGCGGTGACGCGCGATTTCGCCTTCCTCGTGCCGCTGGAAACGCCCGCCGGCGATCTGGTCCGTGCGGTCAAAGGCGCGGACAAGGCCAGCATCACCGCCGTCCGGGTGTTCGATGATTTCCGGGGCCAGGGCGTGCCGGAAGGGCAGAAATCGCTTGCGCTCGAAGTAACGCTGCAACCGGGCGAGAAAAGCTTCAC
>JANORN010000233.1:0-8272 GCA_031415355.1 Novosphingobium sp.
AGGCGGTCGCCGCTGTCGCCACCCCGCGCGAAACGCTGCTGGTGGTCGATGCGCTGACCGGCCAGGACGCGGTCAACGTCGCGCAGTCGTTCGCCGGCCAGGTCGATCTGACCGGTGTTGTCCTCACCCGCATGGACGGCGATGCGCGCGGCGGCGCGGCGCTCTCGATGCGCGCCGTCACCGGCAAGCCGATCAAGTTTGCCGGCACCGGCGAAAAGACCGACGCGATCGAGCCGTTCCATCCGGGGCGGGTGGCAGGCCGCATCCTCGGCATGGGCGATATCGTCTCGATGGTCGAAAAGGCCGCCGCGACGATCGATGCCGATGACGCCGAACGGATCGCCCAGCGGATGTCAAAGGGTCAGTTCGATATGAACGACCTCAGGATGCAGCTGCGCCAGATGCAGAACATGGGCGGGATCGGTGCGCTCGCTGGGATGCTGCCGGGGATGAAGAAGGCCAAGGCAGCAGCAGCGGCAAGCGGGATGGATGATCGCGCGCTGCTGCGGATGGATGCGATCATCGGATCGATGACGCCGAAAGAGCGCACCCGCCCCGATCTGCTGAACGCCAAGCGCAAGATCCGCATCGCCAAGGGTTCGGGCATGCAGGTTCAGGACGTCAACAAGCTGCTGAAGATGCACCAGGAAATGGAACGCGCGATGAAGCAGATCCGGAAAATGGGCGGGCTCAAGGGGCTTGGTGCGCTGTTCGGAAAGGGCGGAATGCCAGGCCTTCCCGGCATGGGCGGCGGCGGAATGGGCGGCCTTGGCGGCGGGATGTCCGGCGGACTGCCCGGTCTCGGCGGTCCTCCCCAATTCAAAAAGTGAATTTCAACAAATAGTCGTTTTCAAACTCGACCAAATTCAGACTTACTCAGAAAGGTAATCCAGATGTCCGTAGCAATTCGTCTCTCGCGTGGTGGTTCCAAGAAGCGCCCGTATTACAAAGTCGTCGTGTCCAACAGCCGCGCCCCGCGCGATGGCAAGTATCTGGAGCAGGTCGGCACCTACAACCCGCTGCTGGCCAAGGACGACGTTAACCGCGTGCGCCTGATCGAAGATCGCGTAAATTACTGGCTGGGCGTTGGCGCGCAGCCGACCGACCGCGTCGCGCGGATGCTCGACAAGGCCGGGATCAAGGAACGCGCCGCGACCAGCAACCCCAACAAGGCCGAACCCGGCAAGAAGGCCAAGGTTCGCGCCGAAGACAAGGCGAGCAAGGCTGCCGAAGCCGCTGAAGCTGCTGCTGCAGCTGCCGCCGCTCCAGCGCCCGAGCCAGTGGTAGAAGAAGTTGTCGAAGACGTTGCCGCTGAAGCGCCTGCCGCTGAAGTCGTGGCCGAAGCAGCCGCGCCAGAGCCTGCTGCTGAAGAAGCGCCTGCTGCTGAAGAAGCGCCTGCTGTAGAAGACGCAGCACCTGCTGAAGCCGCCGCCCCAGAGGCTGCTGCCGAAGCCGCACCGGTTGCGGAGGAAGCTCCTGTCGCTGAAGCAGCTGCGCCTGAGGCTGCTGTCGAAGCCGCTCCGGTTGCAAAAGAAGCTCCTGCCGCCGAAGCAACTGCGCCTGAGGCCGCTGCTGAAGACGCTCCTGCCGCAGACGCCGGCGAAGCCAAGGCTGAGGGCTGATTTCCTTGGCCACCGACCGCCCAGTCACACTTGCTGCCATCGCTGGCGCGCATGGCGTGACGGGCGAGGTCCGGCTGAAACTGTTCGGGGAAGGTGTGGCGGCGCTGAAGCGCTACCGCACCTTCAACGACGGCAAGCTGACCGTCAGCAAAATCAAGGAAGACGGCAAAGGCGGCGCAATCGCACGGTTCGCCGAAGTGACCGACCGCACCCAGGCCGAGGCGCTGCGCAGCACCACGTTGACCGTCCCGCGCGCCACTTTGCCGCCTTTGGCTGAGAGCGAATACTACCACGCCGATCTGCTCGGTTTGCCCGCCATCTCGTCCGACGGCGAAGCGCTGGGCATCTGCGTGGCCATCGACAATTTCGGCGCGGGGGATGTGCTGGAAATCGAACGGCCCGACCGCAAGCGTTTCATGGTGCCGATGCGGGCAGACGCCGTGCCGGAGTGGGACGGGCAACGGCTGGTGATCGCAGCGGCATTTGCAGCAGAATAACGATTCGCCAATCGACGATAGGCTTTGCCAAAAAAGGTCGGGGCCAACAATGGTAGGGGTTGCCAGAATTCGCTCTGGATCGTGGGCGTAGCTTCTGAACGCGAAGCCGCGATGAATCCCAGGTTATGCTGGGAAAACTTAGCGCATCAGGTCTTATCCGACCGAGACCAAGCGCTCCAGTTCCTCTCCAAAGTTCTTCAGTTTAAAGTTCTGCGGGTCATCGTGCGCCTCGGGAATTCCTGCATCGACGGTGTTGTGCTGTGCCGGGATCAGCCAGCGTCCGGCGCGCGCGCTGGCATAGACATAGAGCGCAGCCAGCATCCGGTATTGCGATCTAGTAAAGCCGGGATTAGGGGCTTCGGTCTGGCCAGCAGCCGTGGCGCGGGGACGCGTGCGATGCGGCTGAACGGTTTCGATATGCAGGAACCGGCCGCGGGCGCGGGGGCCGATCACCCGACTTTCAAGCTTGGTCGCGCGCCAGGCGGTGCTGAAGTCGTGCCCAGCCCAAATCTGCCCCTGCCGGTTGAGAAAGATATGTGCCACCGGCTCCTGCGCAAAGCTGCCGTCCATATAGGGTGCAAAGCTGTTGATCTGTGGATCGTTGTCCAGATCTGGTGGGAACGGCTCATCGCCGAAGAACGGCGTGCGCGTATGGTGGATTACAAAGTAGAGCGCGGGCAGGCCCAGTTCGGTTTGCGAGATCGGCAAGCCCGCGTTTTCTCGGGCATAGCTGCGATAGGGTTCGGGAAATGCGGCGAGCGCGGCTGCTTGTTGCGCCGCACTGGGCACGCCGCCGTCGCGCATTAGCCGCGCGATCACGGGGGGCAGTGGCTGCGCGTTGCGGACCGCGTCCCGGTCAATCTTGCGTAGCAGGCAGGTGGCTTGTTCCAGCGGCGATCCGGCAAATGTGAGGGTGGCGGAATCGAACCGGCATTCGCCGATTTCTTGGGCTTGGGCAGAGGAGGCAGCTGGGGCGGAGATGGCAAGTGCGGCCAAAACGGAGGCAATCGCTAGTCGCGGCACTTGTTAGCTCCCGGTTGGGGGTATATACAAAAAGTATATACGGAGGTTCCGATGGACATGCCAGAAAAGAACACGGTTCGCGAACTGCCGCAAACATTCAATGCGGGTGCGGCAGAAGTGCCGCTACGGCTCAACGGCGGGCAGCGGTATCGCGCCAAGGTGTTCAAGTCAGGCAATTCGCTGGCATTGCGGCTGCCCAAGGCACTGGGGCTGGAGGCTGGGATGGAAATGGAATTAGCGGTGGCTGCGGACGGAGGATACTCGCTCAAACCTGCCGACCAGCCGAAGCGCAAGTTCGCTATCGACAAAGTGGCGGGGTCGGCACGGAAACTAAAGTATGTCGAACCCAAATCGCGACTGTTTGAGGCGCGACCGTCTGCTTCCGATTTGGTCGAGTAGCGTCGATGAAGTACCTGCTCGATACAAATATCATCGTCGCTCTTGCGATCAACGAAGATGCGGAGGTTATCCGTCGCGCCGCAGAATGCGATGAAGGGGATATGGTAACGTCTGCAATTGCGCTGGCAGAAGTGGCGCTGGGGACTGAACGCGGTCAGCCACCAACGATGGAAGAACTGCAGGCCTTTATCGAGGAAGTGCCGGTTCTCAGTTTCGATTACAAGGCAGCGTAGGCCTACGCGTCGCTGCCATTCAAGCGCGCCAGTTTCGACCGCCTGATCGCCGCCCATGCGCTGTCGCATGGCCTCGTCGTAGTAACCAGGAATGAAAAGGATTTCGCCGACGTGCCGGGTCTCAGAGTCGAGAGTTGGGCAGCGTGATGTCTGACGTTGTTCAACGCGTGATTATGATTGCCTCGGCTTTCAGCGGAATTTCGGCCCAACGGCTCACAGTCTCGTCTGCAATCGACCAAGATCTGCAAATCGCGGGTGAGGATGTCGCCGATCTCGTCGAGGCATTAGCAAGTGAGTTTGGCGAGCAAGTACGGCAGTGGCCATGGCAGCGCTTTGCAATGCTGGACGAAGGATTGTCGGTCTGGTTCCCATTCATGTTGACTTGGCAATTTCTGACTTGGCCGATCCGAGGCAGTTTCTCGTATCCCAACTCATTTGAGCGCCTTGAACTCGGCCACATTGCGGCGGTTATCGAAAAGGGCCAGTGGTTCGATCCATGACCTTCGCCGCCACCATCCTCACCCTCTACCCGGAGATGTTCCCCGGGCCGCTCGGCGTCAGCCTGGCTGGCCGCGCGCGGGCGGAGGGGAAGTGGTCGCTCGAAACGCTCCAGCTTCGCGACTTTGCCACCGACAAGCACCGCACCGTCGATGATACGCCGGCGGGCGGCGGGGCGGGGATGGTGTTACGCGCCGATGTGCTGGCGGCGGCAGTTGACCGGGCCCGCGAGGGCCAGCCCGAGGTTCCGATCCTCGCGATGACTCCGCGCGGCACGCCGCTGACGCAGGCGCGAGTGCGCCAGCTCGCCGCCGGGCCAGGGGTGATATTGCTGTGCGGGCGGTTTGAAGGGTTTGACGAGCGGATTTTCGCCGCGCGTGGGATCGAGGAGGTCTCGGTGGGCGATATCGTACTGTCCGGCGGTGAGCCCGCTGCGCTGATGCTGCTCGATGCTTGCATTCGGTTGCTGCCCGGCGTAATGGGCGCGGCTTCGAGTGGGACTGAAGAGTCGTTTGAAAACGGCTTGCTGGAATATCCCCACTTTACCCGCCCCCAGGAATGGGAAGGGCGCACGATCCCCGAAGTGTTGCGATCGGGGGATCATGCGAAGATCGCAGCGTGGCGCAAGCTACAGTCTGAGGTCGACACACGGTTACGCAGGCCGGATCTTTGGGAGCGTCACAACGGCGCTCGGGTCCAGTCTGCCTCTGGCGCGCGACATGATGATGAGGACTTGGGTTCATGAACCTGATTCAGCAAATTGAAGCCGAGGAAATCGCCAAGGCGACCACCGGCGCTGGCAAAGAACTTCCGACCTTCCGCCCGGGTGATACCGTGCGCGTCGGCGTGAAGGTTATCGAAGGTGAACGCAGCCGCGTGCAGATGTACGAAGGCGTGTGCATTGCGCGGGCCAACAAGGGCATCAGCAGCAACTTCACCGTCCGCAAGATGAGCTTCGGTGAAGGCGTGGAGCGCGTATTTCCGCTCTATTCGCCCAACATTGACAGCATCACCGTGATCCGCCGCGGCGTGGTCCGGCGGGCCAAGCTGTATTATCTGCGTGGCCGCACCGGCAAGCGCGCGCGCATTGCCGAGCGCCGCGATCCGCGCACCGACGCCAAGTAAAGCTGGCTTCGCTAAGCGCTGGCATCGCCTGTAAAGCTGTTTAGAGAAGGGCGCTCCGGTTTTGGCCGGGGCGCCCTTTCTCATTTCGGAGGCCTAGTTCGCCGATGCGTTCGCTATTCACCCTGCTGGCAGCTGCCGCGTCGATCCCGGCGCTAACCATAGCAGCGCCTGCCCTCGCGCAATCAATCCCGGAGCAACCCGTGGCTGCAACCGACCTCACCATCGAACGCGTCTTTGCCAACCCCAGCCTCAACGGCCCGGTGCCGCGCGGGGTGAAGCTTTCGCCCGATGGCCGCTGGCTGACGCTGCTGCGCGCCCGCCCGGATGATCGTGAGCGCTATGACCTGTGGGGCTTTGATCGCACCACTGCGACTTGGACGATGCTGGTCGATTCGCTCAAGCTGGGCTCAGGCCGCGCTTTGTCCGAAGCGGAAAAAATGCAGCGTGAACGCCAGCGGATCGGTGATCTGAAGGGGATCGTAACTTACGACTGGGCGGCGGACAGCAAGGCGATCCTGGTGCCGCTGGATGGCGATCTGTACCTCGCCGCACTCGATGGCAGCGTCACCCGGTTAAGCGATACGCCTGAAAGCGAACTCAACCCTGCGCTCAGCCCCAAAGGCGGCTACGTTTCGTTCGTGCGCGACCGGCAGTTGTGGACCGGCGCGGTGGGCGCCGCGGCGCAGCCCGTCACGCCAGCAGAACCTGCGGAGACCGTCCATTGGGGCGAGGCGGAATTTGTCGCACAGGAAGAAATGGGCCGGTTCACTGGCTACTGGTGGGCCCCCGATGATGCCCATGTCGCGGTGCAGCGGTTTGACGATGCCCCCGTGCGCACCGTCACCCGTACCGCGATCGGCGCGGAAGATACGCAGACCTTTACCCAGCGCTATCCATTGGCAGGCACCGCCAATGCGGACGTCTCGTTGTTCGTGATGCGCCCCGATGGCACGGCGCGGGTGCAGGTTGATCTGGGGCCGGACAAGGACATTTACCTCGCGCGGGTCGATTGGGCGAAGGACGGCAAGACGCTGTTCGTCCAGCGCCAGAACCGCGCGCAGACGCGCCTCGATCTGCTCGCCGTCGATCCCGCGACCGGCGCAGCGCGGGTGCTGTTCACCGAAGCAGCAGCGGCGCGCAGCTGGATCAATCTTGGCAATGACTATCGTTTCCTGAAGGACGGCAGCCTGATCTGGTGGTCAGAACGCGATGGCTTTGGCCATCTCTATCGCTTGAAGGGCGGCGCTTGGCAGCAGCTAACCAGCGGCAATTGGGTCGTCACCGGGCTGGTCGCGGTGGATGAGGCCAGGGGCCGAGTCTATTTCACCGGCACCAAAGACGATGTGCTGGCGCAGCAGGTCTATGCGCTTGATCTCAAGAGTCCCGCCAAGCTGGAGCGACTGAGCGAGCTGGGCTGGGTCAACGCGGCGTCCATGGACAAGGATGGCAAGACGCTGCTGATCAGCCGCTCGTCCGCAGGCCAGCCGCCGCAGGTCTATCTGGCGGATGCTGCGGGCAAACGCATTGCCTGGGTTGAGGAAAACCGGATTGATGACGCGCACCCCTATGCGCCGTATCGGCTGGGCCACCGCGCGCCCGAATTTGGCACGTTGACCGCCGCCGACGGAGCGGTGCTGCACTGGCGGATGATCCTGCCGGTGCTGGAAAAGGGCAAGCGCTATCCGGTGTTCTTCGATCACTATGGCGGGCCAACCAACCAGCAGGTGACGCGCGGTTGGGTCAGCCCGCTCGCGCAGGCGATTGTTGATCGCGGCTATATCTATTTCCAGATCGACAATCGCGGTTCGGACAATCGCGGGGTCGCCTTCGCCAGCCAGATCTATCACGCGATGGGCTCGGTCGAGGTCGAAGACCAGGTCGCTGGGGCGCGGTTCCTGAAGACGCTGGATTATGTCGATCCAGCCCGGATCGCGACCTATGGCTGGTCCTACGGCGGCTATATGACGCTGAAAATGCTGCAAGCGCACCCGGGGGTCTTCGCCGCCGGAATCGCCGGTGCGCCGGTGACCAGGTGGGAACTGTACGACACGCATTACACCGAACGCTATCTGGGCGATCCGACCAAAGTGCCGGAAGTCTATACCCGCGCGGGCGCGATAGCTGATGCCGCAAAGATCACCGATCCGCTGCTGCTGATCCATGGGATGGCGGACGACAACGTGGTGTTTGAAAACACCTCAGCTCTGGTCAGCACCTTGCAGGGGCAGGCAGTGCCGTTCGAAATGATGCTCTACCCCGGCTACACCCACCGGGTCGGTGGGCCGAAAGTGGGTAAGCACTTGTGGGAAACGATCTTTGCCTTTTTGGACCGCAATCTGCCGGTGGAACCAACGGAATGACGCAAGGGATTGGCCCGCTCGGCTCGGAAGCGGCAGCGCAAGCGTTGCGAGACCGGCTGGCGCTGGTGCCGGGGGACAAGGTCGCCTGGCACAATCTGGCGGTGGAGCTGCGCAAGCTGGACCGGCCAGCTGAGGCGCTGGAGGCGATCACCCACGCCTGGGGCGGCGGGCTGCGGCTGCCCGAAACCGCGACGATGCGCGGGCATATCCTGGCCGATCTGGGCCGGTTTGACGAAGCGATTCGGTCCTATCGTTTGGCGGTGCAGGACCGGCCCGATCTGCTGGAGGCACAGGCCGCGCTGGCGGCGCTGCTGCCGCAGGTGGGCCTGCGCGCGGAGGCGTTGGAGGGCTATCACGCCGCCTTGCAGGCAGCACCTGCCAGCGGGCCGTTATGGGTCGCAGCGCTGGAGGCCGCCAAGGCGCAGGGCGAATGGGGGCAATTGCTCAGCTGGGCCGATGCTGCGACTGCGCGGTTTGGGCCCGATACGATGGTCACGGTGCTTGCCGCCACTGCG
>JANORN010000234.1:0-5442 GCA_031415355.1 Novosphingobium sp.
AGTGCTGCGGCTGGCGCGCGCCAATCGACATGGGCTGATCGCGGGGGCGACCGGCACCGGCAAAACCGTGACCTTGCAGACCATGGCCGAGCAGTTCTCCGCTCAAGGCGTTCCGGTGTTCCTGGCCGACGTGAAAGGCGACCTTGCCGGGATCAGCATGGCCGGCAGCGCCGCGTTCAAGCACGCCGCCACGCTGGAGGCCCGCGCGCAGGAAATCGGCATAACCGATTATGCCTATCGCGATAATCCGGCGGTGTTCTGGGATCTTTATGGCGAGCAGGGCCACCCGATCCGTACCACCATGTCCGAAATGGGCCCGCTGTTGCTTAGCCGCCTGCTGGGGCTGAACGAAACGCAGGAAGGCGTGCTCGCCATCGCGTTCAAATGGGCCGATGACAATGGCCTGCTGCTGCTCGATCTGGAAGACCTGCAACAGACGCTGATCACCTGCGCGCAGCAGGCGGGCGAGCTGGCGTCGCATTACGGCAATATCTCCAAGGCGTCGGTCGGTACGATCCAGCGGCAATTGCTCGCCTTCGAAAGCCAGGGAGCGGCGCTTTTCTTTGGCGAACCGACTTTTTGAAATCAACGATCTGATCCGGTGTGACGAAAACGGCAAGGGCATCATCAACGTACTGGCTGCCGACAAACTGATGCAAAGCCCCAAGCTGTACGCCACCTTCCTGCTGTGGCTGCTGAGCGAGCTGTTCGAAGCGCTGCCCGAAGTGGGCGATCTGGACAAGCCGAAGCTAGTGTTCTTTTTCGATGAGGCGCATCTGCTGTTCGATGAGGCACCCCCGGCGCTGTTTGACAAGATCGAACAAGTCGTCCGCCTGATCCGCTCGAAAGGCGTCGGTGTCTTCTTCATCACGCAGAACCCGATCGACATCCCGGAAAAGATCGCCGGACAATTGGGCAACCGCGTGCAGCACGCATTGCGCGCCTTCACCCCGCGCGATCAGAGGGCGATCCGCGCGGCGGCAGAAACGTTTCGGATCAACCCGAAGCTTGACGTTGAAACCGCCATTACCGAGCTGAAAGTGGGCGAAGCGCTGGTTTCCACGCTGGAACTGGACGGCAGCCCGTCGATCGTCCAGCGCACGCTGATCGCACCGCCGCGTTCGCGGCTGGGGCCGGTGACGCCGAAGGAACGCGCGATCATTCAATCGATCAGCCCGTTCGCAGGCAAATATGACGCGGCGGTGGACCGCGCCAGCGCCGCCGAAGTGCTGGCGCAGAAGAGCACCGATGCGGTCCAGGCCGCGCAAGTGGTCGAGAGCGATGGGGAAGCGGCGCAGCGCGCCCTGCCGCGCGCCACCCCCAGCATGTGGGAAAAGGCCGGCAAGGCCGCGCTGGGTGCAGCGGTGGCTTCGGCCGGAACGATGGTCGCGCGCACTATGACTGGGCGCCGCTCTAGCGGATCACCCGCCGCGTCAGCCGCCAGCGCGGCGGCAGGCGCCATTGGCACTGCGCTTGGCGGCGCGATGCTCGGCCGGTTCGCGCGCGGGTTACTGGGCGGCCTGCTGCGCTAGAGCGGCAGGCGCAAGCTTGCCGTTAACCCGTTGATTGTGCCTGCGGGGCTTAGCCGGTTCGAGAGGGTGAGTGACCCGCCGTGTTGCTCAGCAATCGCGTGGGCCAGGGTCAGGCCCAGCCCGGCCCCGCCAGTCGCGCTGTTCCGCGATGGATCGCCGCGCGTGAACGGCTCCAGCAGACGCGCCAGGTCAGCTGCGGGAATGCCGGGGCCGTCATCCTCGACAGCAATAACGATCATCGCCGTATCGCGCCCAATCGCGACCCGGGCCACCTGGCCATAGCGCAGCGCGTTGCTGATCAAATTGCGCAACGCCCGGCGGACCCAGGTGGCGCGCAAGGATACCACCACGCGCGCAGCACCGGGGAAGGTCACGGCCTCGCCCATATCTTCAAACTCTTCGCAGACCTGCGCGACCAAAGCGCTCAGCTCCACCGCTTCGCGCGGGTCGCTGGGGCGGCCAACCCGCGCGAGCGAAAGGATATCATCCAGCGTGCGGGTAATGTCTTCAATCGTTGCGGCCATCTTGGTGCGTTCGGTGTCATCCGCAACGGTTTCAATCCGCACCCGCAGCGCCGCCAAAGGCGTTTTCAGATCGTGCCCGATTGCCCCCAGCATCACGTCTTTTTCGTTGAGCAGATTGGCGACGCGGTGTTCCAGTGCGTTGTGCGCTGTGATCAGGTGGCGCACGTCATCGGGGCCTTCGGGTGGCACTTGCCCCGCAGGATCGCGGGTCTGCGCGAAGTGGTCCATCCGGGTGGTGAGTGCCGCCAGGGGCCGCGTGATCCGGCGCAGGATGAAGGCGATCACCGCGACCAAGGCAGCGTAAGTCAGCAGGGTCTGCGCGATCAGGCCAACTAGCGGGCGGGTATCAGCGTGCGGGATCAGCACGCGGGTGATCGTCCAATCGGGGCGGCCGCGCAGCTTGACGCCTGCCACCAGCAAGTCGCGCGGTTGCACTTGGCGGTCGCCCTGCAAGCGTGCCCGCCGATCAAGCCGCTGCACCGCCAGCGCATCGGCCAAGGCCGCGCGGCGCAGGACCACTACATCCTCCAGCATCAGCCCTTGCCCGGTCAGCAGCTGGACCAGATCCTGTTCGTATTCGGGCAGCCGCGCTTCGCCATTGCGCAGCGGCGATTGCTGCGTGGTTTCGTTCAAGAATCCGCGTGATTGCCGCAGCATCTCACCATCCGGACCACGCCCGCCGCGCCGGGCGCGTTCAATGCGGCGCGGTTGTTCGGGCACTTGCGCGGCAAACAGCCGGAATGCTGCGGTGTGGAGCACGGCGGCTTCGCGCCGCGCATCCCGGGCCTGATACAACAGCACGGCCCCGATCGCCTGCGCCAGCAGCAGCGCCACGGCCACCGCGAGCAGCAATTGGCCCTGCAAGCTGCGCGGCCACAACCGGGTGAGCGCGCGGCGAATCATGCCGTGGCCGGCGCGGCGACCCGGCGGACTTCGGCGGCGAGCATGTAGCCGCCCCCCCAGACCGTCTGGATCAGCGCCGGGTTCTTGCTATCGGCCTCAATCTTGCGGCGCAGGCGGCTGATCTGATTATCAACTGCGCGATCAAACAGATGGGCTTCGCGGCCCTGGACCAGATCGAGTAGCCGGTCCCGGTCAAGCACTTGGCGCGGGTGTTCCAGAAACGCCATCAACAGCCGGAATTCGGCAGAGGAAATGCTGACTACGGCGCCTTCGGCATCGGTCAAACGGCGCTTGAGCGGATCGAGCTGCCAGCCTTCGAACGCCAGCACTTCATCGGCTGCCGGTAGCGGCGTGGCTTTGCCGGTGCGGCGCAGGACTGAGCGGATCCGGGCGACCAGTTCGCGCGGTTCAAACGGCTTGGTAACATAGTCATCCGCGCCGATTTCCAGCCCGACAATCCGGTCCATCGCTTCGCCCTTGGCGGTGAGCAGGATGGTGGGAATCGCGCGGGTTTCGGCGAGATGGCGGCACAGCGAAAGCCCGTCTTCACCCGGCATCATGATGTCCAGCAGGACCAGATCGGGGGTGCTATTCAGCAGCCGCGCGCGTGCTTCGGCGGCGCTGGCCGCCTCGGTTACGGCAAACCCCTGGCGCGCAAGGTAAGCGGCCAGGGGTTCACGCAAGCCTGGCTCATCATCGACGAGCAGCAGGCGGATTGGAGCGCTTTCGTTCACGAACCAGCGGGTGCAGGGCGGGTTGCGGCGCGCATCGAACGCATCTGTTCACGCATTTTTGCGCGTGCCGCCTTGCGTTCTTCGGCGTTGATCGAACCATCCTTGTTGGCATCGATCATGGCAAAGTGTTGATCGTGCGCCGCACTGAATTCGGCTTGAGTCACCGCGCCATCCTTGTTGGCATCGGCCATGCCCAGCAGCATCTTGCCGCCGCCATGCCCGCCGCCGCGCTTGCCGTGGCGTTCGCCCATGCGCTGGCCGTTGCCGCGTCGTTCTTCACCATCGCCGCGCGCTTCCGGGCCGCCCTGGTGTCCAGCGGCGAATTCAGCGCGTGAAAGCTGGCCATCCTTGTTGGCGTCGATCCGCGTGAAGCGCTCGCTCTGGCGGGCCGAACGGTCAGCCGCGTCGAGCTTGCCGTCTTGGTTGACATCCATTTTGGTGAACATAGTGCCTGCGTGGGCCTGCGCTTCGGCAAGGGTGACTGTGCCGTTGCCGTCGGCGTCACCGCCTCGAACGCCATTACCGGCACCGTGGCCAGCGGCATAGGCTGTGCCGGCAACGGCAAGCGCCAGTGCCGACAGGCCGAGGGTCAATTTCTTCATTGCGAAACTCCCGAAAATCAGAGGGTGAAGCTGCGGACGCCGGACCGGGAGGGAGATGGTCCGGCGCACCGCAACTTGCGGATCCCCTCTAGCGCGGTGTTGTCGCGCAGCTATGCCGGATCAGGGGAAAAGTGTCGCCATTTGTCGCAACTTGCGCGTGCCGTTCACCGCCGAGCAAGCCGCGCGGCGCTCAGCCCATCACGAACGCATTGCATTTGTTGCCATCGGGATCACGGAAATAGCCCGCGTAAAATCCGTCGCCGCGCGGCCCCGGCGCCCCTTCATCGCTGCCGCCGTTCGCCAGCGCGATCTGGTGCAATGTATCGACCTGCGCCGCATCGCGCGCTTCAAAGCCGACCATCACCCCGTTGCCGACCGTGGCCGGTTCGCCGTTGTGCGGCTTGGTCACGGCAATCCCCGCCGGGCCATCGGCAATGCCCCAGGCGATAAAGGTTTCAAACTCCATCATTCGCGGCGTTTCCAGCTCAGCCGCCAGGGCATCATAAAACTTCGCAGCGCGCTCCAGATCATTGGTGCCGACTGTTACATATCCGATCATTGCCATTCTCCACTGCGAATCAGTTTTAGAACATTAAGCGAACATCAATCGCGCGACAAGGGCTCGCACGCCGCCTCCAGCCACGCCAATGCCTCCCGCTCAAGTTGCGGTGCGAGCACGGCGTGCACCTGAGCGTGATAATCATCCCACCAGCGCAATTCGGCGCGGGTCAGCAGCGCGGCATCCACCAGAGCGCGGTCAATCGGCGCGAAGGTGAGCGTTTCAAAGCCGAGGTAGTCGCCCTCCTGTCCGGCAATCGCGCGCTGCTCCACCAGCACCAGATTTTCGATTCTGATGCCGAATTCCCCAGCTTTGTAATAGCCCGGCTCGTTGGACAGGATCATGCCCGGCAGCAGCGCCTGCCCGGTTCCGGCTTGGCCGCCTTGCGCCTTGGCGATCCGTTGCGGGCCTTCGTGGACCGACAGGAAACTGCCGACGCCGTGGCCGGTGCCATGGGCGTAATCGACCCCGGCATGCCACAAAGGCATCCGCGCCAGCGTATCGAGCTGGCTGCCCGCCGTGCCTGCGGGAAACACCGCCTGGGCCAGCGCGATGTGGCCTTTCAGCACCCGGGTGAAGCGGTCCTTG
>JANORN010000235.1:0-8715 GCA_031415355.1 Novosphingobium sp.
TGACGATCGCAAAATAGCGCTCGCCATCCTTGGGCGCGCGAACTTCGCCTTCAACCGTATCACCCGTGCGCAGACCCCATTTGCGGACCTGATTGGGCGAGACATAGATATCATCGGGCCCGGCCAGATAGTTCGCTTCCGGACTGCGCAGAAACCCGAACCCGTCGGTCAACACTTCAATCGTGCCCTGACCGATGATGTCCTCTCCGTCTTCAGCCATTTCCTTTAGAATCGCGAACATCAGATCCTGACGCCGCATCGTCGATGCTGCTTCAACCTCCAGCTCTTCGGCCATCTCGACCAGCTCGGCCGGGGTCTTTTTCTTGAGTTCTTTCAGGTGCATCAGACACGATCTTTCGGTGGGTATTGGTGCAAAAATGTCTGGGTGGTCATGGGGCTTGGAGAAAGCAGACCGTTTGCCCGCGTCAAATTTCGCGAGCTGTCACCAGATGAGTGGCCTCACGATTATGCCCGCCAGCACGCCAAGTCAACGCCAACCTGTCAATCAGAATGGGCGGACCACGACCAGGATTACGATCAAGGCAGCGGCGATACCGGGAATCTCGTTGATCATCCGTAGCTGCTTGCCGCTCAGCCGCCGTTCGCCCTTGGCCAATTTTGCGGCATAGCCAGCCAACCAGACGTGATAAGCACTCAGCGCTAACACCAACGCCAGTTTAGCGTGAAACCAGCCCTGATTGAACACTCCAGTGGTCCAGGCGAGCGCCAATCCCAGCACCCATACGATCACCAGCGATGGCCACAGGATGATCCGCAGCAACTTGCCCTGCCGGTCGGCCCACAGCGCATTGTCGGGCGAATCGGGCGCACATTCTTGCTGATAGACAAATTGGCGCGGCAGGATGAACAGACCCGCCATCCAGAAGATCACAAAGATGATGTGGCCAGCTTTCAGCCAAAGATAGGTCATTGCCAGTGCCTGCTCCATACCGTGCAGATAGGGATGTTCAGTCAGCCGCGCCAGCCCCGAACCAGGGAAAGCAGCTGTTCGACATGCGCAATCGGCGTGTGCTGGCCAATCCCGTGGCCCAGATTGAACACATGCGGCCGATCAGCAAAGGCTTCGAGCACGCGGATTGTCTGGCGCTCAAGCTCTGCTCCGCCCGCCAGCAGCAGCAGCGGATCAAGGTTGCCTTGCACCGGCAACCCTGCGGGTAATTCGCGCGCGGCCCATAACGGATCGATCGTTTCATCAATCCCGACCGCGTTCACTCCGGTTTCACGGGCATAGGCCGGCAGTTTTTCGCCTGCACCTTTGGGAAAACCGATGATTGGAAGCTCAGGAAACAGCTGGCGCAGCGCGCTCACAATGGCAGCATTCGGGGCTATCACCCAGCGTTCGAATTCAGCCGGTGCCAAACTGCCAGCCCAGGAATCAAATAATTGCACAGCCTCAGCCCCGGCGCGGACTTGCCCGGCCAGATAATCAACCGTTACGGTGAGAATCGCATCGATGATGGCCTGAAACGCCGCCGGATCGCGATAAGCCAGCGCGCGGGTATCATGCTGATCCCGGCTGCCCTCGCCGTTGACCATATAGGTCGCCACCGTCCACGGACTGCCCGCAAAGCCCAGCAGGGTCTTGTCAGCGGGTAAAGCGGCCTTGACCAAGGCCACGGTCGCATAGATCGCCTCCAGCCGCTGTGGCACCGCGTGGAGGCTATCCAGCGTGGCATCCAGCAACCGCGGACTCAGCCGCGGGCCTTCGCCGACCAGGAATTCCAGATCCTGCCCCATCGCATAGGGCACGATCAGGATGTCGGAAAACAGGATCGCACCATCGAATCCGAACCGTTTGATCGGTTGTAACGTAATTTCCGCTGCTGCCGCGCTATCATAGACCAGCGCCAGAAATCCGCCTTTCTCGGCCCGCAAAGCACGGTACTCCGGCAAGTAGCGCCCGGCCTGGCGCATCAACCAGATTGGGCGACTGGTAACAATCTCTCCGCGCAGGGTAGAAAGCAGAGGTCCGGGCATCGATTCAGGTCCAATCAAATTCAAATTAGATTTTATAAAAGGATGTAGGGAGTAGTTGGTCTGTGGATAGCGGGAACAACCGGCCCTTGCCGGAATTGTGCCGGATTGAACAGGGGGTCCGGCGCCGCGAATCCCCGGGCAACCATGTCCAGTGATAGTTATCCGGGCTATCCCCATCCTGTGGGAAACCTTGTCCCCATGTCCACAAGCCCACTTGGTTTGCGCCGGTATCGGGCACAGATTCCATGCCCGAACTTGTCCCATGATTGCTCCCGTGGTTTATGCAGCCATCTGTCCACAGGGTCTTATCGTCGCATCTCATGCCGCGCCTTCACTTGCATCTGTTATCGGATTCCACCGGCGAAACGCTGGAAATGGTCGCCAAGGCTGCGCTGGCGCAGTTTGAAGGCGCGGACGTGGTGCGGCATTTCTGGCCGATGGTCCGATCGCAACAGCATCTCGACCGGATAATGGGAGAAATCGGCGCGAATCCAGGCTTGGTGTTGTTCACCCTGGTTAATGCGGACATTCGTACCAAGCTGGAGGACCGTTGCCGCGCATTAGGGTTGCCGATCGTCCCGGCGCTCGATGCGGTTACCGCCGCGCTGGAATCAGCACTGGGCCAGCACCCCAAGGCCCGCCCGGGCCGTCAGCACGCGATGGACGCGGCCTATTTTGCGCGGGTCGATGCGATTCACTTCACTATTGCGCACGATGATGGGATCGCCTGGGAGAACTGGGAAGAGGCGGACATTCTGCTCGCCGGGGTTTCGCGTAGTTCAAAGACGCCTACGAGCATTTACCTCGCCAATCGGGGCTATAAAGTCGCCAATATCCCGATTGTGGTGGAAAGCCCGCCGCCGTCTGCCTTGTTCGGGTTGAAGCACCCGCTAATTGTCGGCCTGACCAACTCGCCTGAGCGGCTGGTGCAGGTCCGCCGCAACCGTTTGCTCGCGCTGAACCAGGCGCCGGAGACCGCCTATGTCGATAGCGAGCGGGTGACCCGCGAAGTGCAGTTCGCACGGCGGATGTTCGCTGATAACGACTGGCCAGTGATCGATGTCACCCGGCGTTCGATTGAAGAGACCGCCGCCGCTGTGATCAACCTCTATAATGAACGGCGCACCGAAGTGTCTGCAGGCGAAGCGGCGGACGAGGCATGATTATTCTGGCATCGCAAAGCGCCTCGCGGCAAGCCATGCTGAGCGCGGCCGGGGTTGCGTTTGAAGCACGCCCGGCGGCAATCGATGAACGAAGTCTGGAATCAAGTCTGGTTGATGCACCACCCGAAGAGATTGCGAGGGTGCTGGCGGTTGAGAAAGCTCAGGCTGTGTCATCAAACGGCGAAGGTCGTTGGGTACTTGGTTCCGATTCCTTGGTCGTTGTGGACGGCCAAAGATTTCATAAACCGCGCAGCCGGGAAGAAGCGGCAGATCATCTGCGGTTTTTCTCAGGCCGTGAAATGCATCTATACAGCGCAGCCGCGCTCGTGCGGGACCAACATCTCAAATTTGACTGCAACGACAGAGCGGTGCTGGTTGTGCGTGAATTGTCGCAAGCCTTCATCAACGCATACCTTGACGCTGAATGGCCAGCTGTTGCCGGGTGTGTAGGGGTGTTTCGAATCGAAGGTCGTGGCGTTCAATTGTTTGATTCGATTGAAGGCAATCATTTCACGATCTTGGGAATGCCATTGCTGAAGGTTCTTTGGGGCCTGCGGCAATTTGGGGTAATGGCCGGATGAACCGCCCTTATGCCGAAGTCATCGGTGATCCGATTGCACAATCCAAATCGCCGCTGATTCACAATTTCTGGCTGAGCAAGCTGGGGATCGATGCGGAGTACCAAGCCTGCCACGTACAGGCCGCTGGCTTGGCCGACTATCTTCACGCGCGCCGGGCCGATTCCCAGTGGCGCGGGTGCAACGTCACCATGCCGCACAAGCAAGCGGTCATGCCCTCGCTGGACCAGCTGGACCCGCTGGCTGCGCGGGTGGGGGCGGTCAACACGGTGGTGCGGGATGGTGATGGCGGCTTGCGCGGGTTCAACACCGATGTGCCGGGCTTTCTGGAACCCTTGCAGGCTGTGCTCGGCCAGCGGCACCATTGGCGCATGGCGCGCGTGCTGGGCACCGGCGGCGCGGCGCGGGCAGTTGTAGCGGGTTTACTCGATCACGGGGTGCTGATCGTGCTGGCTGGGCGCGATCACCACAAAGCGCGGTCCATGCTGGATGATTTTGCTCCGGGCGGGGACCATCACGTTACGGAAATCAGCCACTTTGCCGCACCGACCGTGTTTGCTTTTGATGACCGGGAAGGCTGCCTTGATCTGGTCATCAATGCCAGCCTCTTGGGGATGACCGGGCAGCCACCGCTACGCTTTGACCTGAGCCACGCGCCGCCGGGGTCAATCTGCTACGATATCGTCACCAGCCCGGCTGACACCGCGTTCCTGCAAGCTGCCCGCGCTGCCGGTTTCGCCACCATTGATGGCCTCGCGATGCTGATCGGGCAGGCCGCCGTGGCCTTTGAAAAGTTCTTCGGCGAGCCCGCCCCGCGCAAGTATGACGCGGACTTGCGCGCGTTGCTGAACCGATGAGTAAGCCGTTCATCCTGGGCCTGACCGGTTCGATCGGCATGGGCAAGTCGGCGGTTGCCGCGATGTTTCGCGGGCTGGGCGTGCCAGTGTTCGATGCGGACGCGGCGGTGCACGAATTGCAGGGACCGGGCGGGGCTTGTGTTGCGGCCATCGAGCGCGCCTTTCCCGGCACCACCGGGCCAGCTGGGGTGGACCGGCAGAAACTGGGTGCGGCAGTGTTTGGTGATCCGGCCGCGCTCAAACGGCTGGAGGCGATCGTTCACCCCGAGGTGGCCGAACTGCGCCGGGTCTTTCTGGCTGACAATGCCGCCGCCGCGTTGATCGTGTTCGATATCCCGTTGCTTTATGAAAAGACTGGTCAGCACGGGCTGGATGCAGTCGTGGTCGTCTCGGCCCCAGCGGATCGGCAGCGCGAACGGGTGCTCGCGCGGCCGGGGATGACTGCGGAACGGTTTGCGCAGATTCTGCAACTGCAAGTACCCGATACGGACAAGCGCGCGCGCGCGAACTTTGTGATTGATACCGGCGCCGCGCTCGCCGAAACGCGCGTCGCGGTGCAGCGGTTGGTCCAGCAGCTGACCGGGCCGTGATCAAGCCGGAATAATTCGTGCAGCCCCCTTGCGCAGCAGCCGCGCGGGGTCCAGATCAAGCGGACGATGCGCGAGATTATTTTCGACACCGAAACCACTGGGCTTGATCCCCGTTCGGGCGACCGCATGGTCGAAATTGGCTGCATTGAATTGGTCAACCGAGTCCCGACCGGGCAGACCTTTCATTGCTATTTCAACCCGGACCGCGATATGCCTGCTGCCGCTGAGGCGGTGCATGGTCTGTCGATCACCTTCCTGTCAGACAAGCCGCGCTTCCATCAGCAAGCCGCTGCTTTGCTGGAATTCCTGGGTGACGCGCCGCTGGTGGCGCACAATGCCGGGTTCGATTTCGGGTTCCTGAATGCCGAACTGGAAATCTGCGGGCTGGATCATGTCGGACGCGACCGGATGATCGATACGGTTGCATTGGCCCGCGTTCGCCATCCCGGGGCCAAATTAAGTCTCGATGCGTTGTGCAGCCGCTACGGGATTGATCGCAGCCACCGCACCAAGCATGGCGCGCTGCTCGATGCCGAGTTGTTGATGCAGCTCTATATAGAATTGACCGGTGGTCGGCAAATCGGGCTGGAGCTCGCCGCCGATACCACCGATCCGTTGGTGGTAACCGCAGCGCCGGCCGCCATCCAGCGCACCTTCCGCCCTGCCCGGCCGCACGCGGCCAGCGACGCGGAACTGGCGGCACATGCCGCCTTCATCGACACGATCAAGGAGCCGATGTGGCGGAATTGACCGTGTCCTCTGCCCCTGCATAACAGGAGAAGACCCTATGGACATTCGCGTATCCGGCCACCAGATTGAAACCGGCGAAGCGCTGCAAGCGCATGCTCAGGATCGGTTGACCGCGATTGTGGGCAAATATTTCAACCGCGCGCTTTCGTCCAACGTCACCTTTGGCAAAGCCCCGGCCGGTGCGTTCCGCTGCGATATCGTCACCCATGTGACGCACGGCTTGATCTTGAAAGGTGCGGCCGATGCCAAGGACGCGCATATTGCGCTCGATCAGGCGGCGGAAAAGATCGACAAGCAATTGCGCCGCTACAAGCGCCGCTTGAAAGACCGGCATGAGCAGAGCCAACATGCCCAGCTCGAAGAAGAAGCGGCTTATACCGTGTTTGTCGAACCGGCACCGGACGAAGAGCCGGCTGAGCACCATCCGGTGGTGATCGCGGAAACCCGGGTGGACGTGCCTGAAGCGACCGTCTCGGACGCGGTGATGATGCTGGATCTGCGTAATACCAACGCCTTGCTGTTCAAACATGCCGGGACCGGCAAGCACAACATGGTTTACCGGCGCGGCGACGGATCGATCGGCTGGGTTGAACCCGGCTGAACTTGCGGCTAAGGGCGCAAGATATTTCCAGGAGAGGGCGGAATAGTGCATGGCTGCGGAGACGTCCGCAAAGCCCCTGCATTGTCCGCCCTCTCCGTGTTCCTATGCTGGGATCAAGTGTCCGAAATGACCGTGCTTTTCACCCTTCAACCCGATGCCGTCGATACGGCAGAAGCCGATTCAAAACAGGCGATTCTGGATCAGCTGGCCAGCCGATTCGCGCAGGTTTATGATCTGGACCGTACCCTGGTGCTCGAACGGATCGAAGAGCGTGAAAAGCTGGGCAGCACCGGGTTCGGCCGCGGTGTAGCCATTCCACACGCCCGGATTCCCGATCTGACGCGACCGGTGGCGGTGTTTCTGCGGCTGGCGACCCCGGTTGGGTTTGATTCTGCGGACGGGATGCCGGTAAACCTGATTTTCGGCCTGCTCTCGCCCGAACAAGCCGGCGCTGCGCATCTCCACGCGCTCGCGGCGATTTCGCGGCTGATGCGCGATGAACGGATGCACGAAGCGCTGGAAGAAGCGCCGGGCAGCGAAGCGCTTTACGCGCTGCTCGCCAATGTCATTGACCGCGACGCGGCCTGAACGCGCAGCGTTGCGGCGGTGACCGCCCGGCTGCCCGCCCACCTGGAGATTGCAGGTCTGATCCGGCTGGCGCAAGCTGGCGGAGGCTTTGCATCAGTTCTGCGCAAGGGCGATCGCGACGCTGGGGCAATCGTCCTAATCCTGACCGAAAGAGGCGCAAATCCGCGCATTTTTGAACGCATGCCCAGTGCCGATGGCCACCGCAAGTGGCAGGCCAGATTGATCGAAGCGATTGATAATTCAACAGTTCTTGATCAATACTTGGATCTCCGTAAGGCACAGGATCCCGATCTGTGGATTCTTGAACTGGATATCGCGAATGGTGAACGGCTCATCGGATTAAGCTGAACCCCAGATTGACAATGCTGCACTGCGGTATCTAGGCGCGGCGCACTTTGTTTGTGCGCAGGCGGCGCAGGCCACAGTTCGGTGGCTTGGGTTAGCACGCAGACGGGGAACGGCCGGCAGGACTTTCGGCGCGGGTAGCGGCTTCGGCCTCCCCCCGCCACTCCTGCGCCAGGTGCGTTAACCGCCCAATACGATAGTTTAATGAGTCGCATTTTGAATAGGGCCAGCGCAATTGCCGTGGCCGCAACCTTTGTTGCAACCCTGGTCAGCGCCGAAGGTTCGGGCGCTTTTGCAGAGAGCAAGACTCCTGCGATCTCCCAGGCAGAACCTGCCAATATACTCCCAACTCCGGTTATGATCGCGCAGCCTGTGGTTCAGCCACTCCCGGCCGAAACTCCGCGTGAACCCGCGATGCCAGAGCCAGTCCGCAGCGCCGCTTCGTTGGCCGCCATGGTCTCCGCCCAGCCGCAACCCTCCGATCTGCCGCGCGAGCTGCACTGCTTGGCGGGCGCGGTCTATTTTGAAGCCAAAAGCGAATCGCTCGCCGGGCAACTGGCAGTTGGCCGGGTCGTGGTCGCACGATCCAAATCGGGCCGCTTCCCCAATTCTTATTGCGGCGTCGTGTTTCAGCGCTCGCAATTCTCGTTCGTGCGCGGCAATGCCATGCCCGCCATCGCCAAGCGCTCGGCGCAATGGCGCAATGCCGTGGCAATTGCCCAGATCGCGCACGCCGGGGCCTGGAAAAGCCCGACTGAAGGCGCACTGTTTTTCCACGCCAGCTATGTCTCTCCCGGCTGGCGCTTAAAGCGCATCGCACGGGTCGATAACCACGTGTTCTATCGCTGAGCGCGCCAGGCTGCCGGGGTTGACCCAGCTGATTCCTTCAGACCTACAGCAAGAGGTCGCTATCGGGCATGTCGTTCAGACTGGCCCATGGTGGCCGTTTGTTTGGGCCACTACACTCAAGCGCCTGTTTCAGTTGGATTGAAACAGGCGCCGCTTCCACGAAAGTGGAGCAGACTTTAGGTTATAACTCATAAATGGGATTCCCATTTGGCGTGAAGTTTGATTCAAGCTCTGGAGGGAGATAGCAACGCGATCCGAACAGCATCCCGAAAACTATCTTGCCCTCATCAAACTCGCTTTAGTCCGAATCTGGATGAAATTTATGAGTCGGTGACCTAGAGTTTTTCCGATTACCATCGGTTCGGCACCAGCTCGCTCCCCCACCCGGCCACCCAT
>JANORN010000236.1:0-4160 GCA_031415355.1 Novosphingobium sp.
GACCCGCGCTTGCCATAGGGCCGGGCCTGCGCCGTCACGCACTTCGGTAACGGGAGCGACTGCGGCAGTGCCGGGCGCAGGGTCGGTCGGTGCGCCGGAATAGCTCGCAGTCGAAATTTGCGCCGGGCCGCCCGCGACCCATATTGCGCCGGATGTGCCGATTTCGAGCACATCGGCACAAGCAGGCACAGCTCCTGCACCCGCGAGCACAAGGCCTACCAACCAGCTGTTGAAATTCGTCTGCACGCGACTCACCACGCCCTCCATTGAGGCCGTGGTGGCAAGGTTACGTGACAACTCTGTGACGAATTCGATTCAATGCTGACCGAGGCCAGTCAGCTGGCGACTGTGCGTTCAGCGCAGCGCGAGGACTGTCCCGCTATCGAGCAGCCGCAGCGCCAACCGCGCGGCGCGGCGCGAATCCATCCAGCGGCCATCAGCCAGTTCCAGATCCTGGGGGTCGTCGCTCTTGATCGCGGCAACATAGAGCTGGCGGGCCGATTCAAGTCGCCCGAGCCGGGCATTGGCTGAACCGAGGTTGATCAGCGCGGCGGGATCATTCCGCTCAGCGGCGCCGCCCGCTTCGATCCGGGCAATCGCTCCGTTTGCGTCGCCGCTGGCCAATTCCGCATAGCCGACGCTTCCGTCAGCGCGGTTGGCTTCAACCGTCAGCGTGGCGGGGCTTGCCTGCGCGAGCAACAATCCGAACAGCAGCGTTGTAGCAGCCATGACATCCAACTCCCGTATGCTTGTTATCTGGCAACAGGCTATGGCGCGGCGAATTGAACTGCAACAAAAATGAAACATTGTCATTGAACTGTAACAATTCGAGCGGTGCAATGTCGCAAGTCTGGATTCCGAGTCGCAGTGATCGGCTGCTCGTGGCGGTCATTTTCTCGTCGTAAATCGGTCACTGTTTTCGTCACAGTACCGAAAACAAACTGTCACCTCCGCCCCCTATTCGCCGAATCGCGCAACGCAATGATCTGCGGGTGCCGAATCTCAAAAGGGGAAGCAACGTGAACAAGATTCAAGGCCTGTTCCTGGTCAGCTGCAGCGCCCTCGCGCTGACGGGCTGCGGACCAGACGACATCGCCTCACCCGGCACTGGTGGCAATGTGATCATCAACCAGCCAAGCCCGACGCCAACGCCAACCCCCACGCCGACCACGCCTTCGCTGGTCACCGCAGCGGCGGGTTGCCCCACCATCGCCGATCCGCAAGGCCTGACCGATGCCGGGACCATCTCTGGCCCGACCGGAACCTGGCGCGTGTGCCAGCTGCCTTCGCTGGTCCGCGCATCGATCAGCCTGCCCAAGATCGCCGGGTTGCTCTATGCAATCAATGGCCGCGTCAATGTGGGCTGCGATGGCGGCTTTGCCGCTCCGACTACGGGCGCGCCGGTAACTTCGACGACGGTTGGCTGCACCGCTGCACTGACCGCCGATACTAACGTCACGCTGACCATTGCACCCGGCGCGATCCTGTTTGGCAACACCGGCCAATCCTGGCTCGCGGTCAACCGCGGGAACAAGCTCAGCGCAGTTGGCACCGCCAGCCAGCCGATCGTCTTCACCAGCCGTGACAACGTTCTGGGCCTGAACGACGATGCCTCGCAAGGCCAATGGGGCGGCTTGGTGCTGCTCGGCCGCGGGCGCGTGACCGATTGCAACGTCGGCACAGTGGCATCGGATACCTGCGAGCGCGATACCGAGGGCGCGGCCGATCTGGCGCGCTATGGCGGGCGCGATAACGCCTATAACGCGGGACGGCTCAGCTATGTGCAGATCCGCTATTCGGGCTTCGTGCTGGGCGCGAACCGTGAATTGCAGGCTTTGACCACCGAGGGCACCGGCACCGGCACCGTGTTTGACCACATCCAGTCGCACAACAGCTCGGACGACGGGATGGAAGCCTTCGGCGGGGCGGTCAACATGACCCACTACATCGCCACCGGGGCAGACGATGACAGCCTTGACGTGGACACCGGATCGCAGTTCAATCTGCAATATGCCATGTTGCTTCCCCGTGCAGGCAAGGGCGACGCCCTGTTTGAAATCGACAGCAACGGCGCGGAAACCGATGTGCCGCGCACCAATCTGAAGGTGGTCAACTGGCTGGCGATCCAGCCGCAGACCAGTTCGGACAACGAAGCGAACGACCTGGGCGCAAGCCTGTTCCGGGGGAACTCGGACACCACGCTGGCCAACGGCATCCTGCGGGCACCGTCCAACGAGTGCATCCGGATGAATGGATCGGGCGCAACCCCGGCCACGCTGACGACGCGTTCGGTGGTGCTGAACTGCAACGCGACGAAGTTCCTGGGATCGGGCAGCTTCAATGCCACGCAAGTCGCGAGCTTCTTTGGATCAGGCGCGAACAACAACAACGATGCTTTCACCAACACGCTGGCATCGGTGTTCTTTAACGGCACCAACGAAGATGCGGTTCCGGCCTTCGACGCAACCACGCTGTCATCGTTCTTCACCCTGCCAAGTCCCAACCGGGTCGGCGCGGCGTGGACCGGGAACAGCACCTGGTACGCAGGCTGGACCTGCAACAGCGCGGTGGCCAACTTTGGCGCAAGCTCAGGCTCTTGCACCTCGTTGCCAACCAACTGAGGCCGGTTGCCTGACACAATCACGGGGGCAGCCAGCGCTTGGCTGTCCCCGTTCTTGCATAGTTATCTAGGGGAATTTTGATGTCGACCTCGTCGCGGCTGGCTTGCGCCCTGCTCGTTACCACCGCTCTCAGCACGCCGGTTCTGGCGCAAGAGGCTGCGCCACCGGCTGATCCGGCACCCGCCGCTGACGCTCCGGCGGAAGCTCCGGCTGAGGAAGAGGTCGATGTTTCCGCCCCCGGCCAGATCATCGTCACCGGCCGCCGTGATCGCAATCTGGCGAAGGCCTCCGATCAAGTGCTGTCGATCCTCTCCACTGCTGAAATCGCGCGGACCGGAGAAGGCAACATCGCGGGCGCGCTCAGCCGGGTGACGGGGCTCAGCGTGGTCGGGAATGGCTATGTCTATGTGCGCGGCCTTGGGGATCGCTATTCGCTGGCCCTGCTGAACGGCCTGCCCCTGCCCAGCCCCGAACCGTTGAAGCGCGTGGTCCCGCTCGATCTGTTCCCCAGCGGGGTGATTGCATCATCGCTGGTGCAGAAGAGCTATTCGGTGAACTACCCCGGTGAATTCGGCGGCGGGGTGATCAATCTGACCACGCGCGCCGTGCCGCGCGACCCGTTCCTGTCGATCGGTTTCAGCATTTCGGGCGATAACGAAACCACTGGCCTGCTCGGCTACACCTATTACGGCAGCCGCACCGATTGGTCCGGCTATGACAATGGCCAGCGTGACCTGCCGCCGGCACTCGCCGCATTCATCGCCAGCGGCGACCGGCTGAGCTCGGGTACGGTCAATAGCCAGGCGATTGCCGGGCAACTGGTCAATGGCCGCAATGCGATCGTGCAGAGCTGGGGCGAGATTCCGCCAAACTTCAGCGCCTCGTTCAGCGCGGGCAAGGCCTTTCCGGTGGGCGATGCCGAATTCGGCGTGATTGCCGCTGCCGGGTACAGCAACAAGTATTCCACCAAGCAGCCGCGCCAGCAAACCTCGCTCAGCGCCGATCTGTCCACGCTGGAAACCGATTTTCTGCAATTGACCACTGATCAGCGGATTGTGGTCAATGGCTTGCTCGGCTTCGGGCTGGAATTTGGCGATAACAAGCTGCGCTGGACCAATTTCTACGTCCGCGACACGATCAAGCAGGCGCGACTGAGCCTGGGCAACCGCCAGGAAACCTCGGTTGATTTCATGCAGCAGAAGACCGCCTGGTACGAGCGCCAGCTGATCGATACGCAATTGGTCGGCGAATTCATGCTCAATCCCGATCTGAAGCTGGAACTGCGCGGCAGCTATGCCAATTCGCAGCGCGAAGCCCCGGGCGAGCTGTTCTTTGAATATGTCCGCACCAATGCCGCCGCCGATCCATTCGGGGCGTTCTTCGTTAACCGGTTGAACAACGGCAACGGCGGCGACGCGCGCGTGACCTATTCAGACCTCAACGAAGATCTGTGGGCTGGCGGCATAGATCTGTCATACAAACTCTCGCCCGCGCTGACCGTCACGGTGGGCGGCGCCTATACCAACACCCACCGCACCA
>JANORN010000237.1:0-4684 GCA_031415355.1 Novosphingobium sp.
GATATTGCCGGAACGCCCATCGGCGGGGCTTTCACCCTGATCGACAAGGCCGGGGAAACCGTCACGGCGGACCAGTTCAAGGGCAAATACCGCATGATCTATTTCGGGTACACGTTTTGCCCCGATGTCTGCCCGGTTGATGTCGCGGTGATGATGCAGGGCTTTGCCAAATTCGAAAAAGCCCACCCGGATCGCGCCGCCAAAGTGCAGCCGATCTTTATTTCGATCGATCCCGCACGCGACACTCCGGCGGCCGTGGGTGAATTTGCGGCAGCGTTTTCGCCCCGGCTGATCGGGCTGACCGGTTCCCAGGCGCAAGTCGATGCTGCGGTGAAAGCCTTCAAAAGCTATGCCGCGCGCGGCCAGCAAAGCGCGGGCGGTTACCTGATGGATCACAGTCGCAACACCTATTTGATGGACCCGGACGGCGCGCCAATTGAGGTACTGCCAGTGGACAAAGGTGCAGAAGCGGTGGCGCAGGATCTGGCGATTTCAGTCAAATGAAGGTGTTGCGCGACCAGTTCTGGCAGCTGCCCATTGACCGGCTCAACCGCGTGGAATGGGAAGCCTTGTGCGATGGCTGCGGCAAGTGCTGTCTGCACAAGGTGGAAGATGCCGATACGGGCGATATCTATCCCACCAATGTCGCTTGCCAACTGCTCGACCTCCACGCGGTGCAGTGCAGCGATTACGCGAACCGCAAGCGGCAAGTGCCCGATTGCGTCCGTCTGACCCCGCGGCTGGCGGCGACCCTGCCGTGGCTGCCCGATACTTGCGCCTATCGTCTGCGCGCCGAGGATGAGCCGCTGCCGACTTGGCACTATCTGGTTTGCGGCGACCGCGAGGCGGTGCACCGCACTGGCATGTCAGTGCGCGGCAAAGCGATTTCAGAAACCATGGCGGGACCGCTGGAACAGCACGCAATCCTGCCGCCGGGGGTGGAACTGGCGGTAGATTACGCAGATGATTGCCAGAATGATTGCCAGAATGATTGACTGGCTGAACCGCGAACCGCCGGCGCTGGAAATCGCCGGGCACACCCTGCCGGTTGCGATCCGGCGGCTGCCACAGGCGCGGCGGCTGACCATGCGGCTCGCCCCCGATGGCAGCGAGGTGCGGATTTCGATGCCGCGCTGGGGCCGCACCGCCGAAGCACTGGACTTTGCTCGCAGCCGTAGCGCCTGGATCGAAGCGCAATTGGGCAAGCTCGCCCGGCCTGACCCGCCTGGCGCAGGCGGCAACTTGGGCTATCGCGGGCAGATATATCGGATCGAGCACGTGCCCACTCGCCCGCGCCGTCCCGAACTGCTAAGCGCGGCGATCCTGCTCGGCGGACCGACGACCGGCCTGTCCGCCCGCCTGCAACGCTGGCTGGAAGCCGAAGCCCGCGACCTGTTCGCGGCTGATCTGACGTACTTTTGCGCCCGCGCCGCGCAACCCGTGCCCAGCCTGCACTTGTCCCGCGCGCAGCGACGGTGGGGCTCCTGCGCTGGCGATGGCACGATCCGGCTCAACTGGCGGCTGGTGATGGCCCCCGATTTCGTGCGGCGTTCGGTGGTGGCGCACGAGGTCGCGCATCTGTTGCACATGGACCACAGCCCGCGCTTTCACGCCGCGCTGGACCGAATCTATGACGGCGAGATCAGCGCCGCCAACCATTGGCTGAAACGCGACGGGCGCAGCCTGTATCTGCCGTTTGGGTGATTGCGCGTAACCCGGCGTTAACCAGATTGGCCGAGAAGCGGGCCATGCGGCGGATTGCGACCCTGTTCGGCCTGAGCCTGTTTGGCCTGAGCCTGCTGGCACTGGCGGCCCAGCCCTTGGGCGCGCAGGAATCCTGCCGCATGTGCTATTCCAGCGGCTCGGCCCGCGACGGCGAGCGGCCGCTGACGCTGGAAATCTTTACCGACCTGGCCTTCAGCCGCCTCGCGCTGACCGGGGCTGGTGACGGCGCGGCGGAGATCGATCCACAGACTGGCAGCAAGCGCACCAGCGGCGGGATGATCGATCTGGGCGGAATGACCGTGCAAGGGCGCGGGCGGATCACCGGCGAGCCGGGCCGTCAGGTCCGTGTCGACCTGCCCGGATCGGTCACTATGACCACGCCTGATGGGGATCCCGCGCAACTGCTCGATTTCCAGAGCGACCTGCCTGATTTTCCCAGGCTGGACGGAACCGGCGCGCTGGAATTCACTTTTGGCGCACGGTTGGTGGTGCGCGGGCGGCAAGGCGGGAATTATCGCGGGCGGATCCCGATCACCGTCGATTACAACTGACCGGCTGACGCCGCGATTCCCGGCTATTAAGTACACAACAGGGTGACAGTGTCACCCTGTTACAGGACATTTTATTTTTATTTTGCAATAGTTTATGATTCAAAATATGGGTGACACATTGCAGGAAAAATCAAAATTCGGGCCTTGCAGCCAACCCGCCAGCCATCTGCTTAGCAAACCGTGACACTGTAGGAAAACCTAACCGCAGTGCGCTCTGGAAGTTTGGTGGCACTGGCAATGTAGCGCTGGCATCACCGTGCTGGCCGTCCTATCTTGTCCGCTATGAACTTTCTCAAAAATGCCAATCCGATGGGCGCGCTTGCCGATTTTCGCGAAGTGGTGCGCCAGTCAGGGCGCAACAGCTGGTGGATCGCGCTGGTCGCCCTGTCGATCACCGGCGGGCTGTTTTCCGTGATGGCGTGGGAAACGTGGTACAAGCCGCCCGCCAGGCCTACGATCAACTGGATCACCACGTTTGATCAAGACCGCAGCGATGCCGAGATTGTCGCGTCGAATATCGAGAACCAGCGCCGCAAGGATGAGCTGGCGGCCGAGCAGGCCAAGCGTGAAGCCGAAGTGCGCGCGATTTACAAACGGATCGGCGCGGCATCCGGCATCGATGTGGCCGAAACCGAGCGCAAAGCCGCCGCCGAACGCGCCGCTGCTGAGGTAAAACGCAAGCGCGAACAGGCCGAGGCAATGGCGCGGGTCAGGCAGTCTGAGCTTGCCCAGCCGCGTTGAGCAGCTCGTGACCGATCTCCGCTGGCTGGATGCCGCCGCGCGGCTGGCTGCGCGCGGGGCACCGCTCAGCCGCCCCAACCCGGCGGTCGGCGCGATCATCGTGCGCGCTGGCCAAGTGGTCGGGCGCGGCTGGACCCAGTCCGGCGGGCGCCCGCACGCCGAAGCGGTGGCGCTGGTCCAGGCCGGAGCCTCAGCGCAAGGCGGCACGCTTTACGTCAGTCTGGAACCCTGCGCCCACACCAGCCCGCGCGGCCCCGCCTGCGCCGGTCTGGTCGCCGCGTCGGGTCTGGCCCGCGTGGTGATCGGCTGCGCTGATCCCGATCCGCGCACCGCCGGGGCAGGCGCGGCGCGGATTGTCGCTGCGGGCATTTCAGTGGAGCAGATCGACAGCCCGGCCTGCGCCGCCAGCCTGACCGGCTATCTCACCCGCACCCGGCTGGGCCGACCGCTGGTGACGCTCAAGCTCGCGCTGTCCGAAGACGGCCGTCTGACGCTGCCGCCCGGTCAAGGCCAGTGGCTGACCGGAGAGATTGCCCGCGCACACGTCCACGTGATGCGCGCGCGGATGGACGCGATTGTGGTCGGGTGCGGCACGCTGGAAGCAGATGCGCCCCGGCTCGACGTGCGCCTGCCGGGGATCGAGGACCGCAGCCCGGCGCGCTGGCTGCTGACCAGCGGCGCTGCCCCGGCGGGGTGGCAAGCGCTGGCCAGCCCGGCAGACATTGCCGCGCTGCTGCCAGCGCAAACGCTGATGGTCGAAGGCGGCGCGGCCACCGCACGCGCGTTTCTGAGCGCCGGGCTGGTGGACCGGATGCTGCTGTACCGCGCGCCGCTGACCGTGGGGGGCAATGGCCCTGCCTTGCCAGAACTAACCACATCTGCGCTGGCCGCCAGCCCGCACTGGGCCCGCACCGATCAGCGCCAGCTTGGCAACGACACGCTGCACGTTTACGAGGCAAGACCATGTTCACCGGAATAATCACCGCCATCGGCACGATCCGCGAAGTCCGCCAGTCCGGCGATCTGCGCGCGGTCATCACCTGCCCCTATGATCCCGCACAAATCGCCATCGGCGCGTCGATTGCCTGTTCGGGCGTCTGCCTGACCGTGGTGGAACGCGGCGGCGCGGCGGGCGATGCCTGGTTCGCGGTGGATATTTCGGGCGAGACGGTCCGCTGCACCGCCCCCGATCACTGGAATGAAGGCGCGCGGCTCAATCTGGAACAAGCGCTGCGGCTGGGCGACGAGCTCGGCGGGCATATCGTGACCGGGCATGTCGACGGGGTCGGGCACATCGCCGCGCGCGCAGAAGTGGGCGGATCGCTGCACCTGACGGTCGCCTGCCCGCATGATCTGGCCCCGTTCATCGCCGCCAAAGGCTCGGTCACGGTGGGCGGCGTCTCGCTGACCGTCAACGCAGTCGAAGACCTGGCGGATGGTGTGACGCAGTTCCACCTCAACATCATCCCCCACACCGCCGAAATGACCACACTGGGCGCGCTAGGTGTAGGCGATGCAGTAAACCTAGAGATTGATGTACTGGCGCGGTACTTGCAACGGATGCAGAGCTTGCGGGGTTAACGAGGATGGTCTCACTCCAGCGTTTGACTGCGGATCACGCCCCTCAAACTGCGCGGATACATCGGGCGAGCGGCGCACTTATTCCC
>JANORN010000238.1:0-19642 GCA_031415355.1 Novosphingobium sp.
TGTGCCAGGTTGGCATCCCGCCCAGCCGCTCCAGCCGGTAATCGACCGGTCCGTTGAGCGCCATGACGTCAAGCGCACGCACAATCAGCGCGATGAACGGCAGGAAGTGTTCACGGTTCAGCCCGTCCTTGTACAGCTCACCGGGCGCCCGGTTGCTGGTGGTGATCACGGTCAGGCCGTGATTCACGATCAACGCGGTGAACAGACGGCTCATAATCATGGCGTCGGCGGAATTGTTGACCACCATCTCGTCAAACGCCAGCACACGCAGGTTCTGAGCGATCGCGGCGGCGACCGGCGGGATCGGATCGCCGGTTTCGGTCTTGCGGGCGTCACGCAGCCGGGCATGGACTTCTTGCATGAAGGCATGAAAATGGACCCGGCGCTTATCCGGGACTGCCAAGCAGTCATGGAACAAGTCCATCAGCATGGACTTGCCGCGCCCCACGCCGCCCCACAGGTACACTCCGCGCGGAGTGGGGGTGGCCTTGCCGAACAGCTTGCCCAGCAGGCCGGGCCGAACAGCAGTTTCAAGCAAGCTTTGCAGCCGATCCAGCTGCTGCGCCGCAGCCAGTTGTTCTGCGTCAGCCGCCAGCTCGCCTGCCGCGACCAATCCATGATAGCGATCAAGTAGTGCCGTCATCGCGCGGCGGTGGGTTTGCGGATCGTTCCGGAATAGGCGGCAATGATGTTGCCTTCGCCTTGTTCGACAATCCCGCGCAAGAACACCAGCCGCCGGGTTTCCTTGAGCAGCTCTGTCACCGCATCGCACGGCTGCCCGGGCTTGCCTGCGCCGATGAACTGCACCGAAAGGTCCAGTGTAACTGCTGTTCCGGCCTCGATGATTCCCAGCATCCGCGAGCACGCAAACAGGCCGATATCAATCAGGGCAAGCACAGTTCCGCCGTGGATGTTGTCAGCGAGGTTAGTATGGCGGTGTTCCGGAAACATCCGCAGACGGGCCTTGCCAGCTCCGTCCGCACGGACCAGCAGCTTGGGGAACATCCAACTGTTGAAGCGGGTTGGATCATTCAACCGCCAAGTGTGCCAGCCGGGGTTCTCAAGGTCGGGCTCGCTTCTGAATCCGCGATCGTCGCTCACCTCAAACGTGCCGCTCAGCCTGCATCTTTTTGATTTCGGCGATGGCGCGGGCCGGACTGAGGCCCTTGGGGCAAACATTGGCGCAGTTCATAATCGTGTGGCAGCGATAAAGCCGGAACGGGTCTTCCAGTTCGTCCAACCGCTCACCGGTCATTTCGTCGCGGCTGTCCGCCAGCCAGCGGTAGGCCTGCAGCAGGATTGCGGGGCCCAGGAACTTGTCGCTGTTCCACCAGTATGACGGGCACGACGTGGAGCAGCACGCGCACAGGATGCATTCGTACAGTCCATCCAGCTTTTCGCGCTGTTTTGGTGATTGCAGGCGTTCTTTGCCCGACGGGGTTGGTGTGACCGTTTGGAGCCATGGGCGGATTGATGAATACTGCGCGTAGAAGTGCGTGAAATCAGGCACCAGATCCTTGATCACTTCCATATGCGGCAACGGGGTGATGCGGATGTCACCTTTGAGGTCTTCGATCGCAGTGGTGCAGGCCAAGCCATTACGGCCGTTGATGTTCATCGCGCAGGAACCGCAGATGCCTTCGCGGCAAGAGCGGCGGAAGGTCAGCGACGGGTCGGCCTCAGCCTTCATCTTGATCAACGCATCGAGCACCATCGGGCCGCAGCGATCCAGGTCGATTTCGAACTTATCGTAGCGCGGATTCGCGCCGCTATCGGGGTCATAGCGATAGACCGTAAACGACTTTGTTCGGCTGGCCCCAGCGGCCTTGTAGACCTGACCTGGGCCGTTAACCTTGCTATTGGCGGGGAGCGTTAAGGTGGCCATGGCATTCCCTGTTGCAGCGCTGCGAAGCGTGATCTGCGGCCCTCTCTAACGAAACATCGCGGCGGGGCAAGCGGCTGTTGGTGCAGGTGGCACAGCACGGGCGGCTGCGCGGGTGATCGCGTCAACCGATGCCGATCATGCTAGTGACGAAATAGGCGGCCATCATCCCGGCGGCAACAATCGCCAGCATCGACAGGATCAGCAGGGCCGGTGAAAATTCCGCACTGGCGGTTTCGTCCGCAATCAGTGCTGGGAACAAGTTGGCGGAAAGCTGCAACCCGTCGCCCTCCTGATCACGGTTACCCGGATCTCGGTCAGCAACACTTTCCGCCGCAGTCACCTGTCCAGTTTCTGGCCCGGCTGGTAGCTGAATTCTTTGCCATGGCATTTTCTTATAGGTATTTGTTACTGCCCTGGCATTGGCAAATTCCCGGTATGTGCGCGCCATTTGCGCCCGTGTCTGGCCACCCAGCCGCGACCGGACAGACTCAATCCGCTGATTTACCGCCGATTCTGAAATTTGCAGCTCTCCTGCAATCTCTTTGCTGGTGCGATGATCCGCGACCAAGGCCAACACCTCGTGCTGCTTGCTGGTAAGGCCAACAAAAATGGCGGCGGGATCAGGTTTGCGTGGCATCGTGGTCTGCGGTGCAGGTTAGCCTTCCTTGGGCTGACACTCAATGCTTGCATGAACGACAGGTGCAAGACAGTTTGATCTGTCGCAGCACCGCATGGTCGGGCAGTTTGGCGAGGGGATGTGCGTTGGGATTTTCAACCTGGTATGACGCCGTGATCGTCCCCCGCTTTATCCGCTGTGCTTGCGGTGCACCCGGAATCATGGCGATTCGCCGGCAGATCGTGCCGCTGGCGCGTGGCCGCGTGCTGGAATTGGGGTGCGGAGGCGGGATCAATCAGGCGTTCTATGATCCATTACGTGTGACGGCACTGGTTGGGGTGGATCCTTCGGAGCAAGGCTTGGTGTTTGCCCGCGAAGCCGCGCTGCGCGGGAGTCTGAAGACCGAATTGATCAAGGCAGAGGGCGAATCGCTGCCGTTCGATGACGGCACGTTTGATTGCGTGGTTTGCACTTTCACATTGTGTTCGGTCCATTCGCCAGCCGCCAGTCTTGCTGAATTGCGGCGGGTGTTGAAACCAGGCGGTTTGGTGTTGTTTGCCGAGCACGGCCTTGCACCCAATGCCAAGGTTCAGCGCTGGCAACGCCGGATTGAACCAGTGTGGAAGCGACTGGCGGGCGGCTGTCACTTAACCCGTCCGATCAGCGCCGCGTTCACCGATGCCGGGTTGGCAGTGGAGCGCCAGGGTGCCAGATATCTTGCCAAAACGCCGCGATTTGCGGGCTGGGTGGAATGGGGCATCGCCACCAAACCGGCGTAAGTGCCAAAAAACAAAGGCCGCTGCCGTGGTTACCGGCAGCGGCCTTTGGGTTGCCGCGGTTCAGGCCTGGTCAGTCGCCGAACGTGCGCTGCCACCAGCCGCGCCGAGGAGATTGGCCATCGTCTGAGTCGTCGCCGGCTTCTGCCGCATCGTCAGATGCTTCGACCGGGGCAGCCGCAGCGTCAGCATCGGCATCGGCCTTCTTCTTACGGGGCCGTTTTGGCTTTGCCGAGGCTTCGTCTGCGGAGCTGTCTGTTGCAGCCGCAGGTTCAGCGGCTTCCACCATGGCAGACACGGCCGCTTCCGGCTCAGCTTCAACTTTCTTCTTGCGGGTACGCTTGGGCTTTTCGGCGGGCTCTGCCGTGTCGGCTACAGCCTCGACGGGCTCAGCTTCAACAGCAAGCGGTGCTTCGGCGTAATCATCGTCAGACTTCTTCCGGCGCGCGCGCTTGGGCTTGGGCGCGGGTTCTGCGGGTTCTGCATCAACGGCATCGGCTTGCGCAGGCTCCTCGGCATCATCGGCATTTTCCGAGTCGTTGCCATCTTCACCGTCAGCGCCGTTTTCACCTTCACCGTCACCGCGACCCTTGCCGCCGCGCCGCCGCCGACCACGCCGCCGCCGCTTGCGCGGAGCTTCGTCGTCTTCGGCTTCAGGATCGCGTGCTTCCGCCGGTTCTTCATCATCGCCATCGTTGTCGCCGTCATGCGGCTCGGCAGCCTCGGCCTGTTCGTCGCGGCCCTTGCCGCCACGCCGCCGCCGCTTGCGTTTACGATTGCCGCGCGCATCGTCATCGTCGCGCTCTTCGCGTGCGACTTCGTCCTCGTCGTCCAGCTCAACTTCGTCTTCAAAGTCGTCCGGCTCGTCTTCGATGACGATGGGTTCGAACCGGGGCACGAACTCTGGACGCGGCCCCGAAGAGGCAACCCGCATCTTCGCACCTTCGTTCTCGCCTTCGGGCAGAACTTCCACGCGCACGCCATAACGTGCTTCGATCTCGGCCAGATCGCTGCGTTTGGCGTTGAGCAAGTAGACCGCCGCTTCGGTGGAAGCGAACAACGAGATCACGATCCCGCGACCCTTGGCAGCCTCTTCTTCGATCAGTCGCAGTGCTGACAAGCCAGCGCTCGATGCTGTGCGGACCAAGCCGGTGCCGTCACAATGCGGGCAGAGCCGGGTGGTGGCTTCGAGCACGCCGGTGCGCAGCCGCTGACGGCTCATTTCCATCAGGCCAAAGCTGGATATCCGGCCAACCTGGATGCGCGCGCGATCGTTCTTGAGCGCGTCCTTCATCGCCTTTTCGACCTTGCGGACGTTCTGGCCGTATTCCATGTCGATAAAGTCGATCACCACCAGCCCGGCCATATCGCGCAGGCGCAGTTGCCGGGCGATTTCGCGCGCGGCCTCCAGATTGGTGTTGAGCGCGGTCGCCTCGATCCCATGTTCCTTGGTCGAGCGGCCCGAGTTGATGTCGATCGACACCAGCGCTTCGGTCGGGTTGATCACGATGTATCCGCCCGATTTGAGCTGCACCACCGGATCGTACATCGCTGTCAGCTGATCCTCTGCCCCATAGCGCTGAAACAGCGGTACTGGATCGGCATAGGCCTTCACCCGTTTGGCGTGGCTGGGCATCAGCAGCTTCATGAAATCGCGGGCGGCGCGGAAACCCGCTTCGCCTTCCACCACGACGTCTTCGATATCCTTGTTATAAATATCGCGGATCGCGCGCTTGATCAGATCGCTGTCCGAATGGATCAGTGCCGGGGCGACGGCGCGCAACGTATTGTCGCGAATGCCATCCCAGAGCCGTGCCAGATAATCGAAATCGCGCTTGATTTCGGTCTTGGTCCGGCTGAGTCCGGCGGTGCGGACGATGCAGCCCATCGACTTCGGCAGATCGAGTTCGGAAATGACTGACTTCAGACGTTTGCGGTCTGACGAAGAGCTGATCTTGCGGCTGATCCCGCCGCCATGGCTGGAATTGGGCATCAGCACGCAATAGCGCCCGGCCAGGCTGAGATAGGTGGTCAGCGCGGCACCCTTGTTGCCGCGTTCTTCCTTGACGACCTGGACCAGCAGCACCTGGCGGCGCTGGATGACGTCCTGGATCTTGTAGCGGCGGCGCAGCGCCATCCGCTTGGCGCGCAGCTCGTCGGCTTCCTTGGCTTGGCCACGATTGCCCTGGCGGCGGCGCCCGTGACGTTGATGGCTGCGGCCCCCGTCTGAATCGGCTTCGCCTTCGGCGCTAGGCTCGGCGTGTTCGCCGGACTCATCGTCGCCGTGGTCGTACCCGTTTTCAAGATGACCGTCTTCAATCGTAGCGACGTCTTCTTTTTCGGACGTATCAACTTCGGTTACGCCGCCATCGTCATCGTCGTCATGGTCATCGCCATAGTCCTGATCGCCATCGTCACGATCATCATCGTGATCGTCATCGGCGGCACGCAGGGCGGCTTCTTCTTCAAGGTGTGCGGCTTCTTCAGCCAGCAGCGCCTCACGATCCTCTTTCGGGATCTGATAGTAATCCGGGTGGATTTCTCCGAACGCCAGGAACCCATGGCGATTGCCGCCAAAGTCCACGAACGCTGCTTGCAGCGACGGTTCAACCCGGGTTACTTTGGCGAGGTAGATATTGCCTTTGATCTGCTTGTGATCCGCAGAATCAAAATCGAATTCTTCAATCCGGTTGCCTTTGAGCACCGCCACCCGGGTTTCTTCCTGGTGGCGCGCGTCGATTAGCATGCGCGTGGTCATGATAGAGTCTCCATGCGCCCGGCGGCGGCGCCGATCCTGTTGGACCGGTGCCCTGCTCGCAGGCGCGCGTTTGTAAAAAACGACTGACAATCCGCAGAACCAAGTCTGCGGTCTTGCCAGTCATGTGTGAAAAGCCGGGCCACGGTTGCGATCCGGCGGCTTGGTGTGTGTCTGCGAAAACAGCAAGGCGCGGCGTTTCCTGACGCGCAGCAAAGCTCGATGCCAGTTCCGCCATGCCAGCCTGCGCCCGGATGGGCGGCAGTGGCTTGAACGGCGCAAGGCTTGTCATTTTCAGCATCAACCTGTGATTGCCAGGCTCAAAGCGAGCCGGACATTTTTCTATGGTGCCAGAAACCGGTTAACATGCAAGCCGGACAGATCCCTATGGATATCTGCGCTGTCAGCATGGCAAAGAGCGGCCTGGCCCCCAGAGCGCGTGCAACTAGCACCGCTGAATCGCCTCGGCAAGTTTGTTGCGCGTTTTGCTGTGCGATTGCACTTGATTGTTCGGCCAACTAAGCAGCGCGCATGATGCGCCGCGCCGTTCACATCAGTCTGCTGGTCATGGCTCCGCTGGCCGTGTTCGCCGCGATGATTGCGGCGGACCATGCGTTTGGACAGGCTGGACGGGGACATGCCTATGTTCAGCGGGTGGCGTTGCCGCCTGCTGGCGGTGAATTGGGCTTGCCAGCAGTGTCCGGACCGCTGGATGCCGGGCGGCCGCTGGTGGTCATCGATCCTGGCCACGGTGGGCGCGATCCGGGGGCCGGAACCGCGGCGTTGTATGAAAAGGATCTGACACTGCGGTTGGCATTGGCTTTGCGGGACGAGCTGCTGCGCCGGGGCGGGGTGCGCGTGGCCCTGACCCGGTCAGATGATACTTACCTGTTTTTGCCTGAACGGTCCGGGATCGCCCGCCGGTTGGGAGCAGACTTGTTCATATCGATCCATGCCGACAGCACTGCCAGCGAATCCGGCGCCAGCGGGGCCAGCGTTTACACCCTGTCCGCCAAAGGCTCAAACGAGGTTGCTGAGCGGATCGCAGCGCGGGAAAATGCGGTGGACACGATCAACGGCGTGGCGATCACCGACACTGACGATGCGGTCAACGCGATTCTGGTCGACCTGTCCCAGCGCGAAGCCCAAGCTGGTTCGGAGCTGTTTTCCAGTCTAATTTTCCGCGAAGCTGCGGCGCGCTTGAAGTTTCGTGACAGTTCCGCACAATCGGCGGCGTTTGCCGTGCTTAAAGCACCAGATATCCCTTCGGTTCTGTTTGAGGTGGGCTATATCAACAACGCCGAAGATGCCGGTCGCCTGGCCTCTGCGTCCGGGCGCGAAGCTTTCGCCGAAAGCACGGCGCGCGCGATCGAGGTGTTTTTTGCCCGGCAATCGCTGCGCTAAATTTAGCGGCCCCGGTGCGAACCCTCTGGCACAACGTTTCGTCTACATGCTAGGGCTTGGGCATGGCCGAAACTGAAGCATCCGAACCCTTCCGTTACCGCATTCGTCGCGAAGCCGGCGGGCTGCTGTCGCGGCTCGAATTGACTGGGGCAGGCCGCTGGCTTGCTGAAAACTGGCGGGCAAAGCGTTGGTTCCGCGGCGTCAGCGTTGTGCTCGGCATATTTGCCATATTCTTGTTTTTGTTCTGGTTGCTGGTGCTGCGGACCTTGCCATCCACTGATAAGGTGCTGCACTATCAGCCGCCGCTGCCAACGATGGTGCGCGGGATCAACGGCGAGATTGTCTATTCCTATGCGCGTGAACGGCGAGTGCAGTTGCGCTTCGTCGATTTCCCCAAGCCGTTGATTAACGTATACCTGTCGGCGGAGGACAAGACGTTTTGGTCACATGGCGGGGTAGACTATCCCGGACTGGCGGGCGCGGTGCTCGACTATGTGACCAAGTTCGGATCGGATGTGCGGGCGAAAGGTGGCTCCACGATTACCCAGCAAGTCGCCAAAAATATCCTGCTGACGAATGAGTATTCGATTGTCCGCAAGGTCAAGGAAATGGTGCTCGCAGGGCGGATCGAAGGCGTGCTGACCAAGCAACAAATCCTTGAGCTCTACCTCAACGAAATTCCGCTGGGGCGGCAGAGCTTTGGGGTCCAGGCCGCTGCGCGCGCCTATTTCGGCAAAGATGTCGGCGAATTGGTGCTGCATGAAGCGGCGTTCCTGGCGATTTTGCCCAAAGCGCCTGAAAAATACGGCCGCGCCCAGCATACTGCGGAAGCGCTGGAACGGCGCAATTATGTTTTGGGCCAGATGGCCGACAACGGTTGGGCAACGGCCGAGCAAGTAGCCGCCGCCCGGACACAGCCGATCGGGCTCATCCCGCGCCGGGCTGAAGCTTATGATCCAGCGGTCGGCTATTACGTCGAAGAAGTTCGCCGCCGCCTGATCGCCAAATATGGCGAGAAGGCCGAGGATGGCGCTAATAGTGTCTATGCGGGCGGGCTGTGGGTGCGCACTTCGCTCGATCCGCAGATGCAGAAGGCCAGCCAGGATGCGCTACGCAGCGGGTTGTTGCGGTATCACGGCGGGCGCGGCTGGGCCGGACCGATCAAGCAGCTGCGGCTTGATCCCGAGAGCTGGCCAGCACAGCTGGCTGCTGAAAATATCTCAATTACGTATCAGAATTGGCGCGCCGGGATCGTGACCGAGCGGCGCGGCGCGAAGGCACAAATTGGCTTTGTCGATGGCACTACCGCGCCGCTGACCGGGCTGCCAGACACGCTCAAGGTGGGCGATATCATTGCGGCGGGGCCCGCTGGCGGCACAGCTTGGGCAGTGCGAACTGTGCCGGAGGTGTCGGGCGGGATGGCGGTTGAAAGCGCGCGCAGCGGGCGAGTATTGGCGATCCAAGGCGGGTTCGATGCAGGGCTGAGCTCGTTCAACCGGGCAACCCAAGCCGAGCGCCAGTCGGGGTCAGCAATCAAACCGTTCGTCTATGCCACCGCGCTGGACCATGGGATGAGCCCGTCTACACAAGTGCTTGATGGCCGGTTCTGCGTCTATCAAGGTTCGCGTTATGGCCAAAAGTGCTTTGTCAATTTTGGCGGCGGCGGGGGCAGCGGTGAACACACCATGCGCTGGGGGCTGGAGCAATCGCGCAACCTGATGACGGTGCGGATCGCTAACGATACCGGGATGGACCGCGTGGTGAAGCAGATCGATGGGCTGGGGATCGGCAAATATCAACCTTACCTTTCGTTCGCGCTTGGCGCCGGGGAAACCACGGTATTGCAGTTGACCAACGCCTATGCTGCGCTGGCCAATAATGGGGTGCAATATGATGCCTCACTGATCGATTATGTCCAGGATCGCACTGGCAAAGTCATCTGGCGCGGTGACAGCCGACGCTGTGATCGCTGCAATATGGCCGAGTGGGACGGTAAACCGATGCCGCGCCTCGCGGCGCGCGGCAAGCAAGCGATGGATGCCCGCTCTGCGTTCCAGACCGTGCATATGTTGCAAGGCGTAGTGACACGCGGGACAGCTATTACACTGAAAGACCTGGGCGTGCCGATTTTTGGCAAAACTGGGACCACCACCGGGCCGACCAATGTGTGGTTCGCCGGCGGCAATCAAGACTATGTCAGTGCAGTTTACATCGGATTCGACAAGCCGCGTTCGCTGGGCGGCTATGCGCAAGGTGGCACGCTCGCCGCGCCGATCTTCAAGCAGTTCGCTCAGGCAACCAAGCCGCGCTGGAGCGACCGGCCCTTCGTGGCACCCGCCGAAATCCGCATGGTTCGGGTTGACCGGGCGTCGGGCAAGCGCGTGTTTGGCGGGATGCCGGGCAGTGATCCGAAATCGCAGATCATCTGGGAGGCATTCAAGGCGGATACCGAAGCCAAGCGCACCACCCGCCAGGACGAGCTGGAAGAACAGCGTCAGGCACTGATTGCGGCGATCCGCCGCAGCAGTGGCCAGCCCGCTGCCCGCCCTGCTGCCGCGGGGTCTGCCAGCCAGCCGGCGGCCAGCAGCGAACCGGTCACCACGCCGCAAGCTGCGCCGACCATTTCCGCCGATGCTACGGTCGCAGTCGACTAACCAAACGCAGGAGAACACCATGCCGCGCCAATTTTTGAGCCGTACCGGGGCTATACTGGCCGGCCTCGCCATGCTGGCCTTGCCAGGAACCGGAACAGCCGATCTCCCAGCGGGGGCCAAGGCACCCGGTTTTGCCGCGCAAGGCGCGCTGGCGGGCAAGCGGTTCGCCTTCAATCTGCAAGCCGCGCTGCGCAAGGGCCCGGTAGTGCTGTACTTCTATCCCAAGGCGTTCACGCAAGGCTGCACGCTGGAAGCCAACGCCTTTGCCGAGGCCAGCGCCGATTTCCGCAAGGCCGGGGCCGCGGTGATCGGCCTCTCCGCCGATGATCTGCCCACGCTGGAGCGCTTTTCCAAGGAAGGCTGCCGCGACAAGTTTGCGGTCGTTTCCGCGAGCCCGGCGATCATCCGCGCTTACGACGTTGATCTTAAGCGCGCTGGAGCCTCGACGGGGCTGACCACGCGCACCAGCTATGTGATCGGCCGCGACGGGCGGATCAAATTTGTCCATTCGAACATGGATTACAAACATCACGTGCATTTGACGTTGGCAGCAGTGCGCGCGCTGCGGGCGTCGCCTCGCCGCTGACGATACGCTTTACAATCGAAGGCCGTGCGCTAAGCGGGCGGGCCATCCGGGTGATGTGCCCACCGACGACGGAGTTTTAGTGAAATGCGTGCCGAGGGGCAGGCCCATATTGACCGGATCGAAGCGGCGTTGGCACTGGTGCGGAAGTTCCTCGACTGGGACCGTGCGCTGCGCCGCCTCGACGAGCTGAACGCGCGCGTCGAAGATCCCAGCCTGTGGAACAGTCCGAAGGATGCCGAAGCAGTGATGCGCGAGCGGCGGCGGCTGGAAGCCGCAATCGGTACGGTCAATGATATCGGCAAGCAGATGGCCGATGCGATCGAGTACGTCGAACTGGGCGAGGCCGAGGACGATCAGGCAACCATTGACGAGGGCCTCTCCGCGCTCGCTGCGCTGGCCAAGCGCGCCGATGCGGACAAGGTGCAGGCCTTGCTTGCGGGCGAAGCCGACGGGCTCGACACCTTCATCGAAATCCACGCCGGGGCGGGCGGCACCGAAAGCCAGGACTGGGCCGAAATGCTGTTTCGGATGTACGTCCGCTGGGCTGACAAGCGCGGGTTCAAGACCGAAACCATTGAATACCAGGCGGGCGAGCAGGCTGGGATCAAGAGCGCGACGATCCAGATCAAGGGTGAGAACGCCTATGGCTGGGCCAAGACCGAAAGCGGCGTCCACCGGCTGGTGCGGATCAGCCCCTATGACAGCTCGGCGCGGCGGCACACCAGCTTCAGCTCGGTCTGGGTCTATCCGGTGATCGACGACAGTTTTGAGGTAGAGATCAACCCGTCCGACCTCAAGATCGATACCTACCGCGCATCAGGCGCGGGCGGGCAGCACGTCAACACTACCGATTCCGCTGTGCGGATCACGCACCTCCCGTCGGGCATCATCGCCGCCAGCCAGGTTGACCGCAGCCAGCACAAGAACCGCGAAATCGCGATGGGGATGCTGAAAGCGCGGATGTACGAAGCCGAAATGCGCAAGCGTGAAGAGGCCGCCAGCGCCGAACACGCCTCCAAAAGCGACATCGGCTGGGGCCACCAGATCCGCAGCTATGTGCTGCAACCCTACCAGATGGTCAAAGACCTGCGCACCGGCGCAACCTCGCCCACCCCCGCCGACGTGCTCGACGGCGACGTTGACCAGTTCATGGCCGCCGCTCTGGCGCAGCGCGTGACCGGCGAAAAAGTTGAGGTTGAGGACGTGGATTGAGGCCTTGCGTCTTGCTTGGCAGGCCTTAGCTTGCCGACAAAGGGAGACGCGCCATGGGCCACACGCGTTTGATTGTCGCACTGATTGGCAGCCTCGTGCTGCTGTTACCGCATTCGCTTGGTAAAGCACAGGATCGCTCAGGGTCGGGCGATTACTACGTTTTCGAAGACCCAGTTGAGCCCGAGCCAGCGGCAAGCGTCGCGGCAATGCCAACTCCAACTGCCACGCCTTTGCCCGTGACGACACCCCCGGTGCTGCGGTCCCTTTTGCCACCGCCGAAACCCGACATCATCCCCTATGAAGACCGCGCGCTCGATGTGGTGACCCGCCGCACACTTACCCAGTTCGCCAGTGAAGGTGAGTTCCGACGCTACCTGAAGCGGTTTGAGGCGATCAAAGATTCGCGTATGCGGCGCTGGACCGCTGCGGATGATCTACCGACCGACGGAATCGTGATTGCGGCGGCGCAGCAATCGACGGAAGACCCCTGCACCGATCCAGAGCAATGCCCGGCCGAAGCCGAAGCCGCTATTGTGATGACCGCTTCGCGCGTCAGCCCCCCAAACATCACTAACACCCAGTCCGCCGGTGTCGATGAAGGCGACATCGTCAAGCAAATCGGAGACTATTTCCTTGTTTTGCAGGACGGCAGAGTTTTTGCAGTTAACATCCGTTCGATGAAACTAACCGACCGCGCCGATGTCTATCGCCGCGATGCAGGCGGCGATCCCATTGGTGCAGACTGGTACGATGAGATGCTCGTGCAGGGCGATCACGTTTTGATCACTGCCTACAGCTACCAGGACAGCGCGACCGAACTATCGGTGCTCAAGCTCGATCAAGCCAGTGGAAAGCTCTCACGCCTCGGCGTGTTCCTTCTCTCGTCTGATGACTATTATGACAGTGACAACTACGCAACGCGAATCGTTGGCGACAAGTTGGTACTTTACGCTCCGTATGAGCTGGATGCGCTGAAAGATAGGAAATCGCGCCCGGTGATACGGCGCTGGCTGGGAGCCAAAGAACGCGACGATGATCAGCAGCGGGGCAAACCCCTGATCGATGCGCGCAATCTTTACTGGCCGGTGATGCGCACGGGCCAACCGACGATCCACACTGTGTCAGTTTGCCCGCTTGGCGACATCGCAAAGCGTGATCTGTCATGTCGGACCACAGGCTTAATTGCACCCCAGCAAGCTGAGATGTTCGTCTCACCTGACAATGTTTATCTATGGACCAGCGCAGACGACGAAGGCGAATCCTGGCGCATGGACGATTGCACCAAGGATGATGCCGCTGCTCCGCGTCCAGCAGCGCGGGATGTTGCGCCGGGTGTGGTCTATCGCGTGCCCGTGCATGGCGGTAATCCAGCCTTGCTGCCAGTGCGGGGACAGGTCTTCGATCAGTTTTCAATGAATGAGTTCCGCGGTCGTTTCCACGCTTTGGTCGGCTGGCGGTCAGAACGTTGCGATGCCGAATGGCAGCAGCCAGTTGAAGTTGCCTTGCTCGATGTTCCCATCATCGCCTTCAGTGACACCTATGCCGAATCGTCTGGCCGGGACTTCCGCGCAGCCCCCCCTCCCGGCAAGCGCATGGTTGAAAATCGCTTCGTCGATAACTGGTTGGTTTACGGCGGGCGTGATGGCCGGGGCAGCTATCCCCCGGACGCTGAAGACGGTCCACAGCATGCCAACGTGATCGCGATCCCGCTCCGCCAACCGGAACGCGCGCAGTTGATCGAACCAGGTCACGAATTGATCCGTCTAGAACGCGTTGGCGACGATGTGATGCTGAGTGGTTATCGCGATCCGCAGGGCTTGCGAATTTCGATGGTAAAGTTGAATGATCGCGCAAGTCTTGCGGGACAGATTCTGTTGCCCAAGCGGTTCGAAAGCGAGGGCCGCAGCCATGCATTCAACAGCATTGTAAGTGCTGATGGATCGGGCATTCTTGGCATTCCGACGGTAAAGCGCGAAGGAGATGCGGGCCGCTGGTCGTGGCGCTCTAGTGTATCCGACATCAGTTTTCTCTCTCTCACAGCTTCAGGCGAATTCGGTGACTTGGGCTTTCTGCCGGGCAAGAGCGAGGCGCAAACAGAAGTCGGAAGCGGCTACACCTGTGAAGTTTCGTGCATCGACTGGTATGGCAATTCCCGTCCGATTTTCACCGACGGACGGATTTTCGGGCTGGTGGCTACCGACCTTGTTGAAGCACGGATTGAGCAGGGCCAGATCCGCGAGGTGCAGCGGGTGGACCTGACCGGGCCTCTCGCCCCTCCGCAGTGAACGCCAATTCCTTTGCCAAGTGCGCGCGCTTCGCTAAAGCGCGGTGCTGAGCTTATGAATGTTCGCACATTATCTATTGCGCTTGGCGCTCTTCTGCTGCTGCAGGCTTCCTGCAAGCCCGCTGGCGAAACCAGCGACCATTCCGCAAACCTCCAAGACTTCCCCAATGCGGACCGTCCAGTCTCGACCGTCACCAGCAACGAATTCTCTAATGAAGACACCCGCGACAATCTGGGCGAGGCCAAGGTCGTAATGGACCTGGCCGCGATTGACGCAGGGACCACCGTGGCCGATATCGGCGCGGGCGAGGGGTACTATACCATCCGCCTGGCCGAACGCGTTGGTGCGAAAGGCCGGGTGCTGGCGCAGGACATTGACCGGGAAGCGCTGCGGCGGCTGGGCGCACGGGTGGAGCGTGAGCGGCTGGACAATGTCTCGATCAAGCTGGGCGGTGCCGATGATCCGCAGTTGCCCAAGGCCAGCTTTGATCGGGTGTTCATGGTCCATATGTACCATGAAGTGACTGAACCCTATGCATTTTTGTGGCGGATGCGGCCCGCACTGCGCCCCGGCGGGCAAGTGATTGTGGTGGATGTGGACCGCCCGGCGGATCAGCACGGCATTCCGCCCACGCTGTTGTTCTGCGAATTTCAGGCGCTGGGCTTTCGCTTGGTCGAATTTGTTCGTAAGCCCGAACTCAAGGGCTATTATGCGCAGTTTGAAGTGGCCGGGCCCGCGCCCGCGCCGGGGGCGATCAAGCCCTGTCCAGCTGCAACGGGGAAGTTGGGAGCAAAATGAATTCTACGGGTGCCTTCAAGGGGTTGACGCCGATTATTTATGGCGGACGTGAAGTCTGGCCAGTGATTGAAGGCGGCAAGGGCGTTTCCGCTACTAACGGCATGAGCTCTGGCGCGTGGGCCGCAGCCGGCGGGATCGGCACGGTCAGTGCGGTCAACGCCGACAGCTATGACGCGGAAGGCAAAATCGTTCCGCAGGTCTACGATGCGATGACCCGCAAGGAACGGCATGAGCAGCTGATCCAGTACGGTATCGACGGCGCGGTGGCGCAGGTCAAGCGCGCCTATGAAATGTCCGGCGGCAACGGCGCGATCAATATCAACGTGCTGTGGGAAATGGGCGGCGCGCAGCCGATCCTGGAAGGCGTGCTGGCGCAGACCCCGGGCATGATCACCGGGGTCACCTGCGGGGCGGGGATGCCGTACAAGCTGAGCGAAATCGCCGAGCGGTATAACGTCTACTACCTGCCGATTGTCAGCTCGGCCCGGGCGTTTCGGGCGCTGTGGAAACGGGCCTATCACAAGGTGCCGCATCTGCTGGGCGCGGTGGTCTATGAAGACCCGTGGCTGGCGGGCGGGCACAATGGCCTGTCCAACGCCGAAGACCCGCTCAAGCCCGAAGACCCGTATCCCCGCGTCAAGGCGCTGCGCGATACGATGCGCGCGGAGGGCGTGGCGGACTCTGTGCCGATCGTGATGGCGGGCGGGGTGTGGTTCCTGCGCGAATGGGATAACTGGGTCGATAACCCGGAACTGGGCAGCATCGCCTTCCAGTTCGGCACGCGGCCGCTGCTGACCGAAGAAAGCCCGATCCCGCAAGGCTGGAAGGATGCCTTGCGCGAAATCAACGAAGGGGACGTATTGCTGCACCGCTTCTCGCCCACCGGCTTCTATTCCTCTGCCGTCCGCACGCCGTTCCTGCGCAGCCTGGAAGCGCGCTCGCACCGGCAAATTCCTTATTCGAAGGTCGAAGCGGGCGAACACACCGTGCGGCTGGACGTGGGGGTGAAGGGCAAAAACTTCTGGGTCGCCGCCGCCGATCTGGACCGCGCGCGCGGCTGGGTGGCGGAAGGCTTCACCGACGGCCTGCGCACCCCCGACGATACCATCGTGTTCGTCGCCCCGGCTGAGCGAAGCATGATCCAGCAGGACCAGAAGGACTGCATGGGCTGCCTTTCGCACTGCGCGTTCTCATCGTGGAAAGACCATGACGATTACACCACCGGGCGTCTGGCCGACCCGCGCAGCTTCTGCATCCAGAAAACCCTGCAAGACATCGCCCACGGCGGCCCGGTTGAAAACAACCTGATGTTCGCGGGGCACGCGGCGTACCGGTTCAAGCAAGACCCGTTCTATTCGAACAACTTCACCCCGACGGTGAAGGAACTGGTGGACCGGATTTTGACGGGGGAGTGAGGCGAAGTTGGATGGAAGTTTTGTCAGTAGGCGTTCCTCGCAATATGTGAGACCAGTTATGCGAAACTACCTCATCGCCGCGTTTGGCCTGATGATTGCTAGTTGCGGCAGTGGCGATCCCTCACCCCCGCCCTCAGAGAGTCCACGATCATCGAGTGCTGTGTCAGACTCTCAATTGGCGAAGGCGGCAAGAGACGCTGCGGCTTGGGCAACGCCGCAACCCCTCCCGAAAGGTGCACCAGAGGCACCAACAACGGGATTTTGTACTACGGAATCGTGCGAGGAATATAGGGTGATTTTCGCGAACCGCGATTGGCCTGATGCATGGAACGGAAATTACCAAGGGCAGCGGAATGTCGCTGTATGCAGAGCGATGGGCTGCGACGGCGCAGTGCAGATCAATCTGGTTGAGGCTTGCGCTTGGCGGTCAATCATTGTGGAAATGCAGCCCGAGCATACCGATGATACGGATGCCGAGAATCTTAAAAACGATTGTGGCAAGCTGGATGCGGCGGGACGTATCACTGCCGAACGCAAGCGTGAAGCGTTACTCGCGCGCTTACGAAAGTAATGCGGTTTTTTGATGTTGAAGGGCGTTGGTAGCACCATCTCACCCTTCCGGCTCAGAAATTTCGGCCTAAGGTCTTAGCTGCAATGGCTATGCATCGACGGTGAGAGTCTTTCGACCGCATCAGACCGCACCATCACGGCGCAGGCCAAACCTCCAAGTCCAGCCCGGCGATCTCGGAAAAATCGCGCCCGTTGATCGTGATCAAGCGTCTCCTGCTGGTCAAAGCCTGCGCTGCGATCATCCGGTCGAGTACTTTGCGGCGGTCGTAACCGAGTTGCGCGACGATCTTGCCATAGGCTTCCGCTTCTGTGCTGCCAAAGGCCAGCGCCGGGATCGTCTGGCGCAGCCGTGTCAGCAGGGCGGTGCGCCGTTCATCATTGGCGGCTCCGGCTTCAAGCTCCACCAGCGTTACGACTGACATCGCCGGGATAGAGTCGAGCGCCATGATCCGCGCGGTGATGTCCGGCGATCCATCGCGCAAGTGGATCGCGACATCGGTGTCGATCAGCCAGGCCATAGCTTAAAGACCGCGCCGGACCGGTGCCTCAAAGTCGGGCCGTGGCTGAATTCCGTCTGCCGGGTGGCCGATTGCGGCAAGGTCGCGGCTCAAAGCTCCGAGAGCTTTGCGGACGGCATCGCGGTTTTCTGTCACCCGGATAGTCACCGTATCGCCGGATTTGGCGAGCTCGATCTCGGTATTGGCCGGGATCGCAAAACCCTTCGGCAAGCGCACAGCGACGCTGTTGCCGGAGGTGAAGGTGCGGGTGCGGATTGGACTGTTCATAGCTTGGCGTATATACCGGATATACGGGTGGATCGCAAGTCCGCTCAATCCAGCTCCCACGCCCGTTCACCGTGCGATGTAATATCCAGCCCCTCACGCTCGGCGTCTTCGCCCACTCGCATCGGCAGGAACAGTGACACACCGACCGCGATTACGCCGGTGGCAATCGCGGACCAGATCGCGACCACGCCCACGCCCACGGCTTGGGCGGCGAGCTGGCTGAGCATGTCTTTGCTCTCGTTATAGCCCGAACCGCCCAGGCTCTCGCTGAGGAAGACCGCGACCAGCAGCGAACCAACGATGCCGCCGACGCCGTGGACCGCGAACACATCGAGCGAATCGTCAATCTGCAAGCGCTTTTTGATCACCTGGATCATCGGATAGCAGGCGGCGACTGCGAGCACGCCGAACACCACCGCGGCGCCCGGCGAGATATAGCCTGCCGCTGGCGTGACTGTGGCCAGGCCCGCAACCGCGCCGGTGGCAAAGCCGATGCTGGTTGATTTGCCGACGGTGAACTTTTCCACCAGCAGCCAGACCAGCGCAGCCGTGCACGCGCCCATGTGGGTGTTGATGATCGCCATCGCGGCGTCATCGTTCGCGGCGAGGGCCGAGCCACCATTGAATCCGAACCAGCCGACCCACAGCATCCCCGCGCCCACCATAGTCAGCGACGGGCTGTGCGGCAGGATCAGCATTTTGGGGAAGCCCAGGCGCTTGCCCAGCAGGATCGCGGCGACCAATGCGGAAACGCCAGCCGTGGTGTGAACCACGATGCCGCCCGCAAAATCAACCGTACCGATGGTCGCGCTCAGCCAGCCGCCGCCCCAGATCCAATGCGCAACCGGAGCATAGACCAGCAGGCCCCACAGCGCGGTGAACGCCACCACCCAGCCAAACCGCGCACGGTCCACCCAGGCCCCGACCATCAGCGCGGGGGTGATCGCAGCGAACATCATCTGGAACAGCGCAAACCCGCTTTCGGGCACCAGCGTATCGGCGCGGACATTGCCCAGATTGTTGAGCATCAGGTTGCCCATGCCGCCCAGCCAGCCGTTTCCGACGGGGCCGAAGGCGAGCGTGTAGCCCACCAGAATCCACAGCATCGAGGCAATTGCGGCAACTGCGCCGACCTGGACCAACACCGAGAGGAAGTTCTTGGACCGGACCAGCCCCCCGTAAAACAGCGTCAGCCCCGGCAGCGTCATCAACAGCACCAGCGCCGACGAGGTGAGGATCCACGCGGTGTCGCCGGTATCCGCCGCGTCCACCGCGCCTTCCTGTGCGAAGGCCAGTGTTGGCAGCAGTGTCAGTCCAGCCGCGAGGCCAAGAGCCGCGAATTTGCGCATCCCGAATTCTCCCCCCGCGTGGCCCGCTGCCAGCGCGAATCTAGTTGCGCGGCTCTAAAGCAACGATTGCAGTGTCGGCAAGCGCGAAGGCGAACGGATGTTGCGTGTTTCCCCCGGCAACGCCCAGATCCACTCCCCAATTTCGTTCATCGTCACCCTGAACTCGTTTCAGGGCCCATTTCTTCGAATGCCCTGGCGGTGCGTGAAATGAGCCGACTAAGCGGTTGGCTTTCGACTCAACGCGTCGGTTGTGTGGCGCGATAGACCCTGAACCAAGTTCAGGGTGACGAGTTTGGTTGGGTTGGGGCTTGCACCGCCTAAAGCCACCCCTCCAGCACCTGATCGGGCGGGCGGTGGCCGTCACCCAGAAGCGGATGTTGGCGATCACCTTTTCGCCCGCGTGTTCGCGGCCTTCGCGGGTGGCGGAGCCGAGGTGGGGGAGGGTGATCACGTTGGGCAAGGCGATCAGCCGGGGATCAACCGCCGGTTCGCGGGCATAAACATCGAGGCCCGCGCCGCCAAGATGGCCCGATTCCAGCGCAGCGATCAGCG
>JANORN010000239.1:0-6192 GCA_031415355.1 Novosphingobium sp.
TTTCGCCGGCCAATTGCGCGAGTGCCTGCTGCAGCTGGTTGTAACCTATGATACACCACGGGCACATCACGTCGGACCAGATGTCGATGGTGACTTTCACCGGAGTAGCAGCCACCGCGCTCACCGCTGCAACCACCAATGCAGCAAGTGATGCGCCACCGCGTGCGGCGGCGGGGCGATAAACGCGCCGTCCTCGTGCCCGCCCATGGCATAGGCCACTTCGGCGCGGGTGAACCAGCACGCCTCTTCCAGCTCGGTCATATCGATCACCAGTTCGGAACTGTCCGCATAGGAATGGCACCCGATCATCAGGCTGGAGGGGAACGGCCACGGCTGGCTGGCGACGTAGGTGACATCGCGGACCACCAACCCGGCCTCTTCGTGGACTTCACGCGCGACGGCACCTTCCACGCTCTCCCCCGGTTCGACGAACCCGGCCAGCGCCGAAAAGCGGCGCGGCGGAAAGCGCGGTTGGCGGCCCAGCAGCAGTTGCCCGTCATGTTCGACCAGCATGATCGTGACCGGATCGACGCGCGGGAAGTGCTCGGCCTTGCAGGCATCGTTCTGGCAATTGCGCTGCCAGCCGCCCTTGGTCAGCACCGTGGCGCTGCCACAGCGCGCGCAGAACCGGTGCCGGGCGTGCCAATCGACCAGGCTGCGCGCGCCGCCATAAGTCGCCAGCTCGCCGTAATCGAGGCTGGCCATCGCCGCCCACAGCCGGGGATTGGGTGGCTGGACCGAACCGATCAGGCTGGTCTGGACCTCGGCAAAGCAGCCGCGCCCCTCGGCGAGACCCAGGAACACCAGCTCGCTCTCTGGCGCGGCATCGGCCAGGGTGCCCCAGGTCAGCGTACCTTCAGGCGTGATCAGCGGATCGAGCCCGTCCAGCCGCAGCAGCCGCGCACGCCAGTCCATCAGCGCGGCCAGCTTGTCTGGATCGGACCGGACATGATCGGCCCGGTCGAGCGGCGCGGCAGAGAATGCCAGCCGCTGGCTCATTTACCCGCGCGCGCCGCCAAGTCGGCCAGGACCGAACGCGGGAATTCAGCATGAACCGGCAAGGCATCGGACGGCATGTATTGGGTATAGACCCCAGCGCGCAGCCCCAGCCGCGTGCTGACGAAGCCAACCGTGCCCGCCGCGCCGCCCCAGCCGAACGTGCCAGCCTCCGCCCCCAGACCGACCCGGCCACCAGCGCCATTGCCCGAACCGGCGATAAAGGTGCCCTTGGTGTCGATCCCATCGGGCAGCAGGTTTGACGTACCCAGCGCCACCGCCGCCGCGCCCATCACCCGTTTAGATCCAGACAGGCCGCCATTGGCGATCATCATCAGGAACCGGTCATAGTCCGCCGGGGTGCAGACCAGCCCCGAACCGCCAAAGGCGAAGGCCGGTGCATCCAGATAGACCGAATCGCGCGCTGGATCGATCGGCAGCGGGAAACCGCCGATCAGCGCGTAATTGCCGGTCAGCCGGTGCGCTTCCTTGGCCGGAACCTGGAAATAGCTGCTGGTCATTCCCAGCGGGCCGAACATCCGGTCCTGCAGGAACGCGGCGAAGCTCTTCGCGCCTGCTGCCCGCTGAATCACGATGCCGAGTACATCCAGGCTCATCGAATAGTGCCACTGCGTGCCCGGTTCGGCGATCAACGGCACCGATGCCGCCAGCTTGACGAACTGGTCCGGCGCCGGAGTCGGCGCACTGACCGGCATGCCCGGCAATGGCTTGCGCGCAACCCGGCCCGGCGTAACGCCCAGCCGCAGCAGCTCAGCGCTGACCTTGTCTTTGCCGACCGAGGCATAGCCCAGCCCGGAGGTGTGCGTTAGCAGGTGGCGGACAGTAATCTGCGTCTTGGCGGGGCGCGCATCCAAGCCAACCTTTGGATCAATTGCCACCATCATGTTCGCGAATTCGGGGATGAAATCGGCAATCGGCTGGTCCAGCCGCAGCTTGCGATCATCGATCAGCATCATTGCCGCCATGCCAGTGACTGGCTTGGTCTGCGAATAGGCGCGGAACAGGCTGGTGGACCCGGCAGTGTCCGGATCGTCAAAGGCTTCCTTGCCGCGCAGGATGAAGCCGGGCGCCTGCGTGCCCCAACCCAGTGCGGCGACCATCCCGGCGACCTTGCGTTCCGAAACGTACTTCTGCAGCATCGCGGTCACGCCGGGCCATTGCGCTTCAATCCCGGCTGCTTCCGCCGCCCAAGCCAGATTGCTGAAGCCCGGCAGACCGGCCAGCGCCGCGCCGGCGCCCAGCAAGGCACCGCCCCGCAGCATCGAGCGGCGCGACAACGCGGTGGTTTCAATCATGTCCAATGCTTTTCTCCCTGAATTCAATCCTGTGCCTCGGCCAGCCGCGCCGCCTTGGCAAACAAGGTCGGCAGGCCGGCGTCGGCGATCCGGTCAAGTGGCCACCACTCGCCAGACTTGCCCGCCAACTTAGCCCAGTCGTCGCCCGAATAAAGCATCAATTGCAAATCAAGATCGAAATGCGTGAAACTGTGGCGCACCACGCCGCCGCTTGCCCATTCACCAGCCAGTGGCGGACCGCCCTGCCCGTCGCCGCGCGCCGACCAGCCATCGTCCGGCAGGGCGCGCATTCCGCCCAGCATCCCCTTGCCCGGGCGGGTTTCCAGCCAGACCTGGCCATCAGCGACGATCCAATAGGTCCGGCCCTGGCGCTGCGGCTTTGCGGCCTTGGGCGGTTTGACCGGGAACTGCTCTGGCCCGGCCAAGCGCCCGGCGCAGTGGGCAGCGATCGGGCACAGCAGGCAGCGCGGATTGCGGGAGGTACAGATCGTCGCGCCAAGGTCCATCATCGCCTGGGCATAATCTCCAGGCCGCTCCGCCGGGGTCAGCAGCTCAGCCTTCACCCGGATCGCTGCGCGTGCTTGCGGCAAAGGTTTATCCAGCGCAAACAGCCGCGCCACCACCCGTTCGACGTTGGCGTCAACCACCACCGCACGTTGGCCAAAGGCAATCGCGGCGACAGCGGCGGCGGTATAGGCCCCCAGCCCAGGCAACGCGCGCAATCCTGCTTCGGTCCCCGGAAACTGCCCCCCGCTCGCCACCACCGCGCGAGCACAAGCCAGCAGATTGCGGGCGCGGGCGTAATAGCCCAGCCCGGCCCAAGCCGCCATCACCTCAGCGTCTTCAGCGGCTGCAAGGTCTTCCACTGTGGGCCAGCGGGCGAGGAATTTGGTGTAATACGGCGCGACCGCCGCCGCCGTGGTCTGCTGCAACATTACCTCGGACAGCCAGACCCGGTACGGGTCCGGCGACGGCGTGCCGGGAGGCGCACGCCATGGTAGGACGCGGGCATGGCTATCATACCAAGCGAGCAATTGCTCTCCAATCATCGCGGCGCTGGAATCCATCGCCGCGCTATGGCATTGCGCTGCCTGCAATGGAACGGAACAAGTCAGCAAAGCCCACAGCACCGCGCCGCTATGAGCGTTCGCGCGGCGGACAGGCGCGCCCGATTGCCGAGCTGATGCCCGAAGTAGGCCGCACTGCGTTCCGCCGGTTCGGCTTTGTCCAGTCGAGCGTCGTGACCCGCTGGCCCGAGATTGTCGGCGAGAAATACGCGCGGGTCTGTTCACCCGAATCGATCCGCTTCTCCCCCGGCGAGAAAAGCGAGGGCATCCTGCAACTGGTGGTCGTGCCCGCGCATGCTACAATCATCCAGCATGTGGTGCCCGAGATCATCGACCGGGTGAACCGGTTCTTCGGCTATCAGGCGGTAGCGCGGGCCAAGCTGCGGCAAGGCGCGGTTAAGCCGCCGCATGTTGAAAAGGTCGCTACTGCCCCACCGTCGCTGCGGCCAATCCCGATGGAGCTGGGCGATAGCCTGCGCGATATTGGCGATCCAGAACTGCGCGCCGTCCTCGAATCCCTCGCGCGCTCGATGGGCGCAGACCCTAACAACGGAACCGAACGATGAAAGCACTGTTCAAACCCCTCGCCTTGGCGCTGGCGCTAACCGCCGGAGCCGCCGCCGTGATCGCCGCCACGCCGCCGCTGCGCGGCAACTGGATCGCCAAGATCGTCCCGACCGCAGCGGGCGGGCACTTGCGCGGCAATCCCGATGCCAAGGTCAAGCTGGTCGAATATGTCAGCTATACCTGCAATCACTGCGCCGAATTTGAAAAGCAGTCCGATGCGGAACTGCTGACCGGGTTCATCAAGGACGGTCAGGGCTCGGTCGAAATCCGGCCGTTCCTGCGCAACAAGATCGATATCACCGCCTCGCTGCTGGTCCAGTGCGGCCCCGCCAGCAAGGTGTTTGGCAATCATTCGGCGATGCTGCGGGGGCAGGCCAAGTGGCTGAAAAGCCCCAATCAGGCGCAGCAAGCGCGCTGGAACAATCCCGATTTCGGCACGGCGATGCGCGCGATTGCGTCTGACCTGAAGCTGTATGATCTGATGGCGACGCGCGGCTATACCCGGATCCAGCTGGACAAGTGCCTGACCAATAAGCCGCTGGCTGAGCGGATCGCGAATCAGACCGGTGAGGCGGTGGAAAAGCTTGGCGTCACCGGCACCCCGGCGTTCCTGATCAACGGCGAACTGGTTCCTGGCCATGACTGGCTGGCCCTGCGCCCGCGCCTGATGCTGCTGACCCGCTGATTCACCTGTGGAGAAGCCGCCGCCGTTGCTTGCTCCCCTTCAAACCCCTGCGCCGCTGGGCTAACCTGCGCGGCATAATCAACAAGGAACCGTGATCGCCATGAACCTGCGCTCCGCCACTCTGCTGCTCTCCGCCCTGCCGCTCGCGCTGGCACTCGCCGCCTGCGATAAGGAGGCCGACACGGCCACCGCGACCAGCGGCGATGCAATTGCCAAGGTCGCGCCGCCAGCCGGCAAAAGCTGGGCCGATACCGTCACCAAAACCGCTGATGGCGGTTATCTGATGGGCAACCCCAACGCGCCGATCAAACTGATGGAAATTGGCGCGCTCAGCTGTTCGCACTGCGCCGATTTTTCCGAAGCCGGCGCCGCTGAGATCCGCGACAACTTCGTCGCCAGCGGGCGGGTCAGCTTTGAACTGCGGCTGCACATGAACAACGCGGTCGATGTACCCGCCGCGCTGCTGGTCACGTGCGGATCGTCCGAAGCGGCAATCCCGCTGGCGGACCAGTTCTGGGCCAACCAAAAGGCTATTTTTGCCACGTTGCAGCAGAATGAAACAATCTATTCCAGCGCTGAAAAGCAGCCGCCGGAACAGCGCTTTGCCACCATCGCCAAAGCAGGCGGGATGGACACGTTCTTCGCCGCGCGCGGACTGGCGGCTGATCAAGCCAGCGCTTGCCTGGCTGACAGCGCCAAAGCGACGACGCTGGTCGCAGCAACTGACAAGGCCAGCAAGGACCTGAGCATCACCGGCACGCCAACGTTTTTCATTAACGGCAGCAAGCTGGAAGTGAACACCTGGCCGCTGGTTAAGGTCGAACTTGAAAAAGCCGGGGCGCGTTAAGCCCGGACTGGCCGGGCGGGGGACCGGGTGATGCAGATCAAGCGGTTGCGGCTGACGGGCTTCAAAAGCTTTGTCGAACCGGCTGAACTGCGCATCGAGCCCGGCCTGACCGGCGTGGTCGGCCCCAACGGATGCGGCAAATCCAACCTGCTCGAAGCGATCCGCTGGGTCATGGGCGAGAGCAGCGCCAAATCGCTGCGCGGCGGCGGGATGGAAGACGTGATCTTCGCGGGCACCGCCACCCGCCCCCCGCGCGACTTCGCCGAAGTGGTGCTGGTCGCCGAAAGTGGCGAACCGCGCGAAGAACTGGAAGTCGTCCGCCGGATTGAGCGCGGCGCGGGCAGCGCTTACCGCATCAATGGCCGCGATGTCCGCGCCAAGGACGTCTCGCTGGTGTTCGCCGATGCCGCCACTGGCGCGCACTCCCCCGCGCTGGTCAGCCAGGGCAAGATCGCGGCGGTGATCGCCGCCAAGCCGGCCGAACGCCGGATGATGCTGGAAGAAGCCGCCGGGATCGCGGGCCTGCATGTGCGGCGCAAGGATGCCGAGCAAAAGCTGCGCGCGACCGAGACTAATCTGGCGCGGCTGGACGACCTGATGAGCCAGCTCGACACGCAGATCGGCACGCTGCGGCGGCAGGCGCGCGCGGCAGAGCGCTACAAGACGCTGAGCGACAAGATCCGCGTTGCCGAAGCGCGGCTGGTGTTCGCCCGG
>JANORN010000240.1:0-11780 GCA_031415355.1 Novosphingobium sp.
TGATCGTGCTGGTCCGGCCGCAACTGGGTGAAAACATCGGCAAGGCTGCGCGGGCGATGCTTAACTTCGGGCTGACCGAACTGCGGCTGGTCAGCCCGCGTGATGGCTGGCCCAACCCCAGCGCTGGCCCGGCCGCCGCCGGGGCCAATGTCGTGCTGGAACGCGCGCGGGTGTTTGAGACGCTGGCCGAGGCTGTGGCCGATTGCACGCAAGTCTATGCCACCACCGTCCGCCAGCGCGAAGTGACCAAGCCAGTGGTCACACCCGCGCAGGCCGCGCAGCAAATCCACGCCGAGCCCGGCCAGTCAGCGCTGGTATTCGGGCCAGAGCGCTCGGGGCTGGAAACCGACGATGTGGCACTGGCGCGCGCGATCCTGACCGTACCGATCAATCCAGAGTTCCCCTCGCTCAATCTGGCGCAGGCGGTGATCCTGTGTGCCTATGAATGGTCCAAGGGCCTGGCGCTGGCCCAGCCACCAATCGAAGAGCTGCTGCCCCCTGCCCCGCAGGCCGAGCTTGAGGGGATGATCGGCCAGCTTGAAGCAATGCTGGAGCCGCGCGGGTACTACACCCCGCACAGCCGCGCCGTCGCCACGCGCCGCACGCTGCGCTCGGTGCTGACCAAGCCGGGCTGGAACCACTTGGAGGTCCGCACCTTGCGCGGCGTGCTGAGCACCCTCGCCCGGACACCGCGCCCGCCCGAAATTAAATAGGGACAGTCCCTATTTAACGCGGGATTCGTAAACCCTGAATGAGTTCGCTCAATTCCCGCTCATCCTGAGCCTGTCGAAGGACCATCGTGCCCACGCCGCCGCGCCTTAACAGGCGGGTGCTTCGACAAGCTCAGCATGAGCGGGTTTGGGGCAGATATATCGCCCGCCGCTGCCTCCGCCACGCTTGACTTTGCGCCGCAGCGCAGCAATAGGCCGCGCTTCGCAATTGAGCGGGCACTCCGGTGAAGCCCTGCTCGCATCATGGCTTGCCCGTGGTGGTGCGGTTCCGGACCAGAAGCCTCGGCCATTGCGGGGCATGCAAATTGAAGGAGCGACGCGCCATGTCAAAGCGCAATGCATCGAAGTACAAGCTTGATCGCCGCATGGGCGAAAACATCTGGGGCCGCCCCAAGAGCCCGGTCAACAACCGCCCGAACCCGCCCGGCCAGCACGGCGCCCGCCGCAAGAGCAAGGTCAGCGACTTCGGCATTCAGCTGCGCGCGAAGCAGAAGCTGAAGGGCTATTACGGCGAAGTCACCGAAAAGCAGTTCAAGCGCACCTATCAGGAAGCGTCGAAGATCAAGGGCGATACCGGCCAGAACCTGATCGGTCTGCTGGAACAGCGGCTGGACATGGTGGTCTATCGCGCCAAGTTCGGCCCGACCATCTTCTCCGCGCGCCAGATCGTCAGCCACGGCCACATCTATGTGAACGGCGTGAAGTGCAACATCGCCAGCCGCCGCGTCCGCCCCGGCGACGTGATCAGCCTGGGCAAGAAGGCCCAGGACATGGCGCTGATCGCCGAAGCGCAAGGCCTGGCTGAGCGTGAAGTGCCAGACTATGTTTCAGCCGATGGCACCGACAAGGTGACTTTCGTCCGCGTGCCAACGCTGGACGAAGTGCCTTATCCGGTGAAGATGGAACCGAACCTGGTCGTCGAATTCTATTCGCGCTAAGTTTCGGCTCCAGCCCGAAATTGAAGGGGCGGTCCTGCGGGGCCGCCCTTTTCATTTGCCCGCACCATTGCCGCTTGCGCAATTTAAGCGCGCAGTTAAAAATGACTGGAGACAGCGTAGGAGCAGGGTGTGGAATTTGACGAAGTGATCATGGGCCGTCGCTCAATCCGGGGCTATCTGGACAAGCCGGTTGCGCAAGCGCTGATCGAAGACGTGCTGGCGCTGGCGCTGCGTGCACCATCATCGATGAACACGCAGCCGTGGAATTTCCACGTTATCACCGGCGAGCCGCTCGCCAAAATCCGCCAGGGTAATACCGAACGCACGCTGGCGGGCGAGCCAGACAGCCGCGAATTCCGCAAAGGCGTGCCCTTCGCCGGGGTCCACCGTGATCGCCAGGTTGGCGTGGCCAAACAATTGTTCGCCGCAATGGGCATCGCCCGCGATGATCCCCCCGCCCGGCAGGACTGGGTGCTGCGCGGCTTTCGCCAGTTCGACGCGCCGGTCTGCGTGATTGTGACCTATGACAAAGTGCTGGAAGGCAGCGACGACACCCCGTTCGATTGCGGCGCTGTCACCACCGCACTCGTCAACGCCGCCTGGTCACGCGGGCTTGGTTGCGTAATCAACAGCCAGGGGATCATGCAAAGCCCGGTGGTGCGCCAGCACGCCGGGATTCCCGACGATCAGGTGATCATGAAAGCCGTGGCGCTCGGCTGGCCGGATGAGAGCTTCCCGGCAAATGCGGTGGTTTCGGAGCGGAAAGCAGTGGCAGAAGCGACGCGGTTCGTGGGGTTTGAGGGGTGAGCCAGCAGCGCTGGTTGGGGGACGCCGCCAATCAGCGCCCCCGAACCGCTCCTATTCCTTACCCACGGGCCGCTCGACCAGCGCATCGAGCACGCCGGCAATCGCGCGAACTGCTTCCATATCCGCATAAATCCGCTCGTGAATGAACTTGCGGTACTGTTGCAGCGCGGTGTTGGTGAGCGTCCACGATAGCTTCCATCCGTGCTGCGCTTCATGCTGCCAGTTGCCGAACGCCACCGAGTACCAGAAGCCATTCCGATTATCGGCAAACCGGTTATTCACCCACCCGGTCATCTGCCATTGCATCGGAAGCGTCTGGAAACAGCCGTTTGGATGCCCCCGTTGATCGGTCCATTCGCTATGGGCACCAAACAAGATCCCACCCACCCGGCGATCGCCATTTTGGCCGAACCACTCCATGTGTTTCTCATACGGATGCGGTGAAATGCCGCTCATCCGGTCGGCAATCAAGGCGTCGTGCTTGCGCCGGACCGAGGCTGCATATTGCTGCGCGGTCTTGCTGATGTGAACCCGGATGCGCTTCAAATCGTCAGCGCCGCGGCCCTGCCGTTTGGCTTCGACATATTCTTCCTGCAGCGTCATGATATGCAGCACGGTCGCTTCGGCATAGCCGAACACCCCGGCGTGGCCGATTTCATTGGCCCAGCCCAGCAGTTCGAAAATCTTGTGCTTGGCGATGTAGAAGTTTTGTGGATTGCGCGTGGCATTCCAGTCCGTAATCGCCAGATCAAAGGCCGTGGCGGTTGCTTTCAGGATGTCCATGTTGTGGCGCTGGTAATTGGCATCAACGATCCGCCGCAATTCGTCGTAGACCTTGATATAGTAGCCGGGCAGATCGTCGATATTCAGGACCTCTTGCTTCACCCGGTCCCAAATATAGGAACCGGCAGCATTCAGGATCGCCCCGCCGACCAGTTTGGCCAGCGCCAGCAGTTGCGCGTGCGATACGGCAACCGCCGCGTCAACGCTGGTCTGCGCCAGTTGCGGGGACAAGCCGGGTTCGGGATTAGCTTGCACTGCGGGAGCATCCACAACCGCGCCATCTTTGAACAGCTTGCCGCGAACCGGCACGTAAGTTTCGGCAAGGTTCGTTTGCTGGCGCAGAAATACCGGGCTGCCCGTCGCCTCGGGAGTGGCGGTGAGCATGATGCAAAGCTCTTCGTTTTCCAGCGTTTCATCGGCACAGAACGGATAGGCTAGCGCGGTGGCTGCGCTGCTGTCTGCAAGCAGCGCGGCATCGCCTGAACTGTCACCACCATTCAGGATCGGCAGGAACACCGGCGCGTCGACCGAAGCCTGATGGGCGGAATAAAGATCGAGCATTTCATCGACCAGCTCGGCTGGCGCGCCGCGCCATTCGCTGGCCAGTCTGGAACGCACATAGCCGTCTGCACCAAGAGCAGAATTCACATTTTCAACAAACATCATCGGACCATTCCTTTGTCTGTAGTTGCGGAGACGAGGACATGATGTCGAAGAATTTGCGTCCGATATTGTATGATTCAGACGCTTTGCGGCCACTATCTATGTGATATTTAGCACGATTTGGTTCAGCTGCGCTTGCTAATTCGCAGCGATCCCCAGCGAGCGTCGCAGGAACGCATCGCTGTCGGCCAGCAGGCGCGTCCTGGCGGGGCGGTCAACCAGACCGTGCGTCAGGTCTTCAAACTCCACCAGTTCCACCTGCTTGCCCGCGGCGCGCAGCTTTGATGCCATTAACCGGGATTCGCCGATCCCGACGTTCTGGTCCTGGCTGCCGTGGAACAACAGCACCGGCGCCTTGATCGCCGCAGCATTCTGCGCGGGCGACCCTTCGCGGACATGTGCGCCGCGCCCGATGAAGCGGTCAACCAGCGTATAGTTGGTGAAGTTCCGGGATTCTTCGCGCAGCGTTTCAAGATCGGTCACCGGGGCAATCGCGACAATCGCCTTGAACAGATTGGGATCAAGCACCGAGCTCTGCAAGGCAGCATAGCCGCCATAAGACCAGCCAACGATGGCCAGCTGATCGGGCTTGCCGATCCCCTGCGCCACCAGCCAGCGGCCGGCATCGTTCACATCACCGATCGCGGTGCGCCAGGATTGAAACCCATTTTTCTGATACCACGCCGCGCCATAGCCGGTGGATCCGCGATAGTTGGGCTGCAACACCGCATAGCCGCGCGCGGCATAGTACTGCACCAGCCAGTCAAACCCCCATTCGTCGCGCGAACTCGGCCCGCCGTGCGGCATCACAATCGCGGGCAGGCCCTTGCCATCGCTGCCCGGCGGCAGGGTCAGATAGCCGGGGATCATCGTGCCATCAGCGGCGGGAAAGCTGACCGGGGTCATCTTGCCCATCGCCACGCCGGCAAGTTCAGGCCGGATCGGCAGCAATTCGGCAAGCTGCCCGGTGGTTTTGGTGTAAAGGTACGTCATCCCCGGATTGGTATCGCTGGAGGCGATGATCAACAGTTTCGCCTCGCCGCCGCTGGCATCAATGAAGTCGATCTGCGGCTGGCCGGGCAAGGATTTGCGCAAAGCCGCCGCCAGCTTTTTGAGCGCGGGATCGAAATAGGCCACCTGCCGCCGCTCGGTTGCATAGCTGGCGCCAACCACGCGGTTGTCACGGCCGATCCGCTCCAATCCATCGACGTCCGCGTCCGGGCGGCTGAGCACCAGTGTGCGCTTGCCAGTGCCGTCCAGCGCGACCGAATAAAGCGCCATGAACCCATTCAGCCCTTCGAAGCCAAAGGCCACATTGCTGGCGTGATCGACTGCATAGGGTTCAAACCCCGCAGTCTGACCGACCGCGGACAAGGTCACCTCTGACAGCGGCTGCCAGTCCTTGTCAGACGGTTTGCGATACATGTAGCGCACCAGCCCCTGGACGCGGCCGCTGTCATTAATATCCCGCATTCCCATGATCCGCACGGTGCCGTGACCATCCGAAATGTATTCGCTCGCGGTGCGGCGGGCCCGTTCGACGACCTGCCGCTTCAGCGTGCGCGGATCGACCAATTCAACCCCCAGGCCTTGATCGTCCTTGGGGATATTGCTGCCAATTGTCTGTTCGGGCACGAAGCTGCGGGTCATCAGCACTGACCCAGGCTTACCGGCGACGTCCCAGTCGATCACGGTCCCGCCGTTTTGCACGATGCTCAGCGAATTGCTGTTGCTGCCGGGGCTGAGCCGGGCGACGTTGTTGCCATCGGCATCCAGCGAGATCATCCGGTTGAACCCGAGCAGGTTGATCCCGTCAGTGGTGACCAGGTTCATCATGCAGACCAGCCGGGTATCGCTGGCCCAGGCGCACCATAGCAGCCGCTCCCCGGTGCGGCTGGCCCCGATGACCGGCTTGGGCAGACCGCCCTTCACCACATCGGCAATATAGAGCGCCTGCCCGCCGCTGGCGCGCGGCCCGACATAGGCGACATGCGTGCCATCGGGCGAAATACTCATCTGGCGCACCGCCTCCAGCGCGCCGAACTTGTCCGCCAGCGTTTGGCCGGGCTGCGCTGAAACGACTGATCCTGCGCAGGTTGTAACTAACAGCAGCGGAATAGCGCAGCGGATCAAGTGCATAGTGGACTCCCGGTGAGATTGTGGAAGCACTGTGCCGCAACCGCAGCGCAATTCAAGTGCGGTGATTCAACAAACTACTGGATCGCCTATTCTGCCAATTCGATGCGTATAAAACAACTCGTGGTTACGGGAAAACTTGCGAAAATAGTCACTTGTCAGATCGCTTGATTACATCATAAATTTGGAATAGATTGTTATAAAATTAAAACGGGCCGTGTCATTGCAACCACTTCCTTGGGGAGAATTGACATGCCGTTCGATCGCACATCGCCGTCCAGGCGCTCCAATATTTGCACATTAACTGCCCTTGCGCTGGTAACATCGTTGACCGGTTGCAATCAGAATAACCATGCGTCCGAAGGCGAAGAGCCCGCCGCTCTGCCCAGCGGAATCAATACCGACCAGGTCGCGTGGCAGCAGTTTATTCTGGCGGTCACGCCCTCCGCGACCAGCGGCAAGGTGGCCTATGAGACCTGGGCCTCGGACCAGGATATCTATGTGGGCAAACCGTGTGTCAGCGCGAACAATCCGGTCGGCTGCAACGTACCTACCTGGCCTACCAAAGTCAGTCTCGCCGCACCGCGCACCCTGACCACCAGTTTGCTGGCGCAATCGCATCAGGCACTGGCCCGTGCGCCCAGCGGCGGGCTGACCGTCGAAGTGGTGGGCCCGGCGCAGGGCTGCAAGTCGCCCCCCGGAATTCAGCCTAGTCAGCCTGCCGCCGACTCCGGCTTCCCGGCCACGGGCTGCGTCGGCGAAGAAGTCCGGCGTGACCGGGCGACGTTCGACTATCTGGTCAAGAACGGGCTGTGGTCCGATCTCGGCCTCGCCAATTTCTATAAAGGCGGCGGAACCGTTGCCTTCCCGGCCAACGCGCTGGAGATCAAGGCCGACTGGATCCCAGTCACCACCCTGGCGACCTGGCTGGGCAAGCCGGTCAGCTTTGTCACCAGCAATTTCTACACCGCCAACGCCGCCCTTGGCAAAGCTGCCCCGCCCGTCGCGATGGCGATGACCAGTATGCATCTCTCCGTCAAATATCCGGGCTTTCCGAACTGGATTTGGGCCAATTTTGAGAATGCCTATACCCCAGGACGGTGCGATCAGACCGGCTGCTCAGATCGCTTTGGCGCGCAGGTGCCCAGGGTTGCAGCAAATTCCAAGGCTTGGGGGCAATACGGCGCCTGCGCCAAAAGCGCGGCAGTCGGCAGCCTGATGGGCGCGGCCAAGCTTTCGCAAGTGTTCGCCAACTACTGCCTGACTGGCACCCAGACCACTTATGGCACCACCACTAACCCCACCCTGCTGGGCAGCCCGATCATCGAAGCGCTTAATGCCGATGTCGCGCTCAATCAGTCGTCGTGCATCGCCTGCCATTATAACGCAGCGTTCAACCAGAGCGGGACGCCAAACTTCAACAATATCGGCGGGACCGGGCCACAAACGCTGGCCGCAGGCTTCAAACAGTATGACTTCATGTGGGGTCTGCTGGGCGCGCAATAGCCCGGCAGCGGCGGCCTAAATCCGGACTCCATAGTCCCGGCGAAAGGCCGCCGCGAACCCGGCAAACTGCCCGGCTGCAATCGCCGCCCGCATCGCTGCCATCAGTTGCTGATAGAACGTCAGGTTATGTTCCGTCAGCAGCATCGCGCCCAGGATTTCGCCGCTCTTGTGCAAGTGGTGCAGATAGGCGCGGCTGAACTGGGTGCAGCAATCGCCGGGGCAGCGCTCATCCAGCGGCGCGCTGTCTTCCGCGTGACGCGCATTGCGCAGGTTGACCGGACCCGCCCAGGTGAACCCCTGCCCGTTGCGGCCCGAGCGGCTGGGCAGAACGCAATCGAACATGTCCACCCCGCGCTCCACCGCGCCGACCAGATCGTCGGGCTTGCCTACCCCCATCAGATAGCGCGGCTTGTCGGCCGGCAGCTGGTCAGGCGCGAAATCGAGCGTTGCGAACATCGCCGCTTGCCCTTCTCCCACCGCCAGCCCGCCGATTGCATAGCCATCGAAGCCGATCTCGCGCAGCGCCGCCGCGCTCGCCCCGCGCAGGTCTTCGTCCAGCGCGCCTTGCTGGATCCCGAACAGCGCCGAGCGTTCCGCGTGGTCCGCCTCGCTGTCAAACCCGGCGCGGCTGCGCGCTGCCCAGCGCATCGACATTTGCATCGACCGTTCGATCACGTCGCGCGGGGCATCGGCACGCGGGCATTCGTCAAACGCCATCACGATGTCACTGCCCAGCAGCCGCTGGATTTCCATGCTGCGTTCGGGGGTAATCAGGTGCTTGGAGCCATCGAGGTGGCTTTTGAACGTCACCCCGTCTTCGGTAATCTTGCGCAGCTCGCTCAGGCTCATCACTTGATAGCCGCCGCTGTCGGTCAGGATCGGGCGGTCCCAGTGCATGAATTTGTGCAAGCCGCCCAGCCGCGCCACACGCTCCGCCCCGGGACGCAGCATCAGGTGGTAAGTATTGCCGAGCAGAATATCCGCGCCGGTCTGGCGGACGGTTGCGGGCTTCATCGCCTTGACCGTCGCCGCCGTACCCACCGGCATGAACGCCGGCGTGCGAATATCGCCCCGGCGCATCCGGATCGTGCCGGTGCGGGCCTTGCCGTCAGTGGCGTGAAGATCGAACTGGAAACGCGGGGCGGTCATCATCACCGCCCCTAGCCCGCTGGCCTGCGCTAGTCGAGATCAGGCTTGGCCAAGATCGGGCAACCAGTTGCCGTGAAAGCCCGCCGGGATCTGGTGCGGGATATGGACGGCGGCCACGGCTTCGGCGGTGATATCTGCCGCGTCCAGGATCAACAACGCGGTGGTTTGCTGCGCGGTATCAATGACGTAGCCCATCACCCAGCCTTCGCCTTCGCCAGCGGTCGCGCTACGCGGCACGAACACGAACTCGCCAGGGACTTGCCCCGGCCCGAAGTGCCGCACCTGCCGCTCGCCAGTGGCAAGGTCATAGCGATACAGCGGCTGCTCGCCCAGGAACGCCGCGTCGCCATCAGCCGGAATCCCGATTGACCAGGCATAGCGATAGGGCTGTCCAAAAAAGCGTTCATCCGGGCGGGGGAATTCCTGCGCGGTGGCGTCAATCGTCGTGCGGGAAACGCCGCCGGTGGCAGGATTGACTGTCCAACGTTCGAAACCCAATGGTTTGCCATTCGGACCATCGGGGCCATGCGCGTACATCGTTTCATAGACTGCGCAATCGACCGTCACACTGCCGTCAACATTGTCAAAGCTGTTGGCGACGTGGAACAGGTAACAGGGATCGACCGCGCACCACACGATCTCTGCCGCCGTGCCGCCGCGCGGCAACAGTCCGACCCGCGCCTGATGATCAGGGTTCCAGCCGAACGGAAAGCGCTGTCCATTGACCAGCGCCTTCATTGAGAAGGTCGCGGGCAGATCGAACACCAGCACATATTTCTGCGTGATCGTGCAATCGTGGATCGACGGGCCGTGTTCCACCGGGATCGGTTCCTGGCGCACAACCTTGCCCGCGGGTGATATCACCACGTGCCAGACGGTGTCCTGCACCTGTCCGTCATAAACCACCGCGTGATGTTCGCCGGTCAACGGATCTTGATGTGGGTGCGCAGTAAACGGCACGGTTAAAGTGCCCCCGAAATCCGTATAGGCCACGCTTTCCAGATGCTGATCGAGCACCACCGGGTTTGAACCCGCTTCGACGATAGCCATCGTTTGTCCGCCAATCCGGGTGACATTCGTGTTGACCGTATCGCGCGCAGTCCGGCGCGGTCCGGGGGCGGCCGCCGGTCCGCCAACGCTTTCGAGCAGTTGGCTGCGAATGTAGCGGTTGCGGTACCAGGCAGCCTTGCCGCCTTCGAGCCGGACACCGTGAACCATGCCGTCACCCACGAACCAGTGGTGCCCGCGCGGATCTGGCCGGAACGGATTAGGGCCGATGCGAATGTAGGTCCCGGTCAGCGCGTCCGGTATCGTGCCCGTCACGTCCAGCGCGGTCAGCGTCAATTCTTCCGTCATCGGGGTGTGAATCCCGGTCAGGAACGGATGCACGGCCTTCGAATCCATCAGGTTGCGGCGGATCCCGGCCAAGCCCAGCACGCCCTTGGTGACGACACTGCGAATGGCACCTTCGACTGCACTTGCCATGGTCTTCGACTCCGTTTAATGTTTCTAATGTAAACATAGCGGTGATGATAACAGTGTCAACTTCAATCCTCGAAGCCCGGTCCTATCATCACGGCGATCTGCGCGCGGCGCTGCTCGACGCGGGGCTGGCCGCGCTGGAAACGCAGGATATCGGCGACATCTCGCTGCGCCAACTGGCCCGCACAGCAGGTGTTTCAGCAACGGCGGTCTATCGCCATTTTCCAGACAAGGCCGCCCTGCTATCCGCTCTCGCCAGTGCCGGCATCGAACAGCTCGCTGCGTTCCAACAGGCTGCGCTCGCCGCCCGCCCACAGGACAGTGGCTTTGCCACCGCCGGTCGGGCTTATGTGCGCTGGGCGCTCGCCAACCCCGGCCTGTTCCGGGTGGTATTCGTGCATTCCTGTCCAGATACCAATTCGGTGTTCGGCGACAGCGCTGCCGCGCGGATGTTGCAGAGCTATGCAGCGGAAGTGGAAAACGATCCTGCGCAGGCACAGCAACTGGTCGTCCAGGCCTGGGCGCTGGTCCATGGGCTCGCCATGCTGATGCTCGACGGCCAACTGCCGCCTGACGACGCTTTGATCGACCGGGTGATCGATCCACGCGCCTTGTTCGGGATTCAGTCCGGTAGCAACAGCGACGCATCGCCGTAGCTGTAAAAGCGGTATTCCCCTGCAATCGCATGGGCATAGGCGGCCAGCATCCGCTCGCGCCCGATCAGCGCGCTGACCAGCATGAACAGCGTCGACTTGGGCAGATGAAAATTGGTCAGCAGGCCATCGATAGCCTTGAACCGGTAGCCCGGCGTAATGAAGATCGCGGTGTCACCTGAAAACGCCCGGATCACGCCATCGTCGCCCGTCGCACTTTCCAGCAGCCGCAGCGAGGTGGTGCCGACCGCGATCACTCGCCCACCATTCGCCCGGACTGCGTTGAGCCGGTCCGCCGTCGCAGCATCGATCTGGCCCCATTCGGCGTGCATCGTGTGATCGGCGGTGTCCTCGGCCTTGACCGGCAGGAACGTCCCCGCCCCAACATGCAGGGTCAGCGTTTCGTGGCCAATTCCAGCCTCTGCCAGCGCGTCCATCAGCTCCGGGGTAAAGTGCAAGGCCGCCGTCGGCGCGGCCACCGCGCCGTCCTTGTGCGCAAACATCGTTTGATAATCGGTGAGGTCCTGCGCATCGGTGGGGCGCTTCCCCGCGATGTACGGCGGCAGCGGCATCCGCCCGGCGCGTTCGAGCAGCAGTTCGACCGGCTCTTCGCCCTGAAACGCCAAGGTCCAGCTGCCATCGTCATGCCGTGCTTCCGCCAGCGCGAAGACATTGGCCGGGAAGCTGATCTGATCGCCAATCCGCAGCCGCTTGCCGTTGCGGACGAAGGCTTGCCAGCGGCGCAGGTCAATTCGTTTGTGCAGCGTCACACCAACCCGCGCCTCCCCACGCATGCCTTCCAGCTGGGCAGGGATCACGCGGGTATCGTTGAACACCAGTACATCGCCGGTGCGCAGCAGTGCGGGGAGATCGCTGACACCGTGATCCGCCAACGCGCCTTGACCCTGAAGGACCAGCATCCGCGCCGCATC
>JANORN010000241.1:0-3685 GCA_031415355.1 Novosphingobium sp.
CCGGTGACAGTGCCAAATTCATGCCCGCGCTCGCCCAGTTTCTGGCCGGTGGCATCCTCCAGCTCGGTCGGGAACGGCCCCGATCCAACGCGGGTGGTATAGGCCTTGACGATCCCCAGCACGAACCCGGTGCTGCCCGGCCCCAAGCCCGAGCCGCTGGCGGCGGTGCCGCTGACGGTGTTGGAGCTGGTGACGAACGGATAGGTCCCGTGATCGACATCCAGCAGCACGCCCTGCGCGCCTTCGAACAGAATCCGTGCGCCCGCCTTGCGCACTTTGTTCAGCCGCCGCCACACCGGCTGGGCATATTGCAGCACCGACGGGGCAATCTCGCGCAGCTGGTCAAGCAAGGCCGCGCGATCAATCGGCGGCTGGCCAAACCCGGCGCGCAGTGCATCGTGGTGTGCTCAAAGCCGGTCCAGCTGGGCATCCAGCGCATCCAGATGCGCCAGATCGCAGACCCGGATTGCGCGGCGACCGACCTTGTCCTCATAAGCCGGGCCAATCCCGCGCCCGGTGGTGCCAATCTTGCCGGTCCCGGCGGCGGCCTCACGCAAGCCGTCCAGATCGCGGTGCAACGGCAGGATCAGCGGGCAGTTATCGGCAATCGCGAAGTTTTCGGTGTTGATCACCACGCCCTGGCCTTCCAGCTTCGCGATCTCACTCTTCAGGTGCCATGGATCGAGCACCACGCCGTTACCGATGATCGAGAGCGTGCCGGTAACGATCCCGCTGGGCAGCAGGCTTAGCTTGTAGACCTGATCGCCCACCACCAGCGTATGCCCGGCGTTGTGGCCGCCCTGAAACCGCACCACCGCATCGGCGCGACTGGCCAGCCAGTCGACGATCTTGCCTTTGCCTTCATCGCCCCACTGGGCACCGATTACGGTAACGTTGGCCACTTGCAGAATCCTCGCCGGATGAAACCGGGTGCGCCCTAGGCCATGCGTCGCGGCGGGGCAATCATGCTGTGGCCTTACTGGCCGAAACTGCGCGCAGGCGAGCGAGATTCCGCGACAATTGGTGATTGGCCGCTGCTGTACACCAGCGCGCGCGACGACGCGCAGCAGCGGAGCGATGCCCTGTCATCCGCGTTGCGGCGCAGCGGAGCCAGCACCGAAAGGTTCGCGGTTCCGGCCAAGTCGAAGCAAAAGCTGAGTGCGCACCGCGAGATCAACGTGGAATTCAGCGCGCCGGGCTATGCCGCCAACCCCCAGATCGAAGCGATCATGCGGCGGGCGGCGGGCTGAACGGTTCATCCGGCGCGAACAACCAGCGCCCCAACAGCGCCGCTGCTAGAGCGCCGAGCAATTGGGCGGCGATGAACCCCGGCACATCGGCGGGCGCGATCCCCGCGAAACTATCGCTCAGGCTGCGGGCCACGGTGATTGCCGGATTGGCGAAGCTGGTGGATGAGGTGAACCAATAGGCGGCGACGATGTACAGCGCGACGCTGGCTGGAACCGCGCCGGGGCGGTGCCGTACCGTGCCGAGGATTGTCAGGATCAGGCCAAATGTCGCCAGTGCCTCACCGCCCCACTGGCCAATTCCGGTACGCGCCTTGTCCGAAAGCTGCATCAACGGCAGATCAAACATCAAGTGTGCGGCGTAAACCCCCAGAATGCCGCCGAACAATTGCATTGCCGTATAGCCGCCAAGTTCGGACCAGCGCAGTTCCCGGCGCAGCGCCATCACCAGCGAAACCGCCGGATTGAAATGCGCGCCCGAAACCGGTCCGAGCATTCCAATCAACACATACAGCATTGCGCCGGTAGCAATCGTATTGCCCAGCAAGGCCACGGCGATGTTTCCGTCCGCCAGTTGCTCGGCCATAATGCCAGAGCCTATCACCGTGGCGAACAGCAGAAAGCTGCCCAACGCTTCGGCAGCCAGACGCCGCGCGATCCCGCTCATGCTGCACCCTCCATCGCACCAATCACGGCACAATCATCTTTCCATTCGCTGCGAGGGGTGGCTTCACCGGGCGAAACCAACAAGGCTTACCCCAGGTTGCGCAGCACCAGAATCTTGGTCTTGCTCATCATTGCCCTCGCTCGATTGCTCAGAGCCTCTGCGTCTCATTTGCTACAAGCGTATGACTGCACCCCAGCGCCGCTGCATCATCGCCAGCGTCCAGCGCTGCCACGGTGCGCCAACCGACTGCGCGCAGACGCGCGGCAGCGTCTGTGTCATGGCCCAGCGGCAGGAACAGCGTCTCGCGCGGGGCTTCGTCCCGTGCTTGTGCGTCAATCAGCGCATCGGGATAGAGCGAGAAGCCGGTGGCCGGTTCGGTCGCGCTGCTGCTGCCCAGAATGGCGTAACTGCCGCCCCGGCCCAACGCGCCCGCCACGCCAGCGGCGTAGATCGTGAAGCCGAACCACGACTGGTATTCAAACCCGTGCCGCTCGGACGGATCGAGCGTCAGCCGGGCCAGCGGCGCGACCCGCAACGCAATAGCGCGCAAAGCAGTGATTCGGCTCGCCAGCGCACCGCCCGCGTCAATTGCGGCGAGCGTTTCGATTGCAGCATCAAACGGTCCAATCGCGGACAGCAGCGGCAGGTACGCCGCCCCGCCCGCTGCCACCAATCCGCCTGCGTCCTTGGCATCGAGTTCGTGCCGCACGGGCTCGATCCGGCCTGCGTCCAGCGGCAAAGCTGTGGCCGCCAGCGTATCGACCAGATCGGGCAAGGTAAAATCAACCGAAAGCCCGGTCGCCCCGGCATTGACCAGTGCCTCCAGCGCCACCGCCAGCACTTCGCCCGCCGCCGCCACGCTATCGCTGCCGATCAGTTCAGCCCCAAGCTGCAACCGTTCGCGCGCTGGATCGAGCCCGTCACCCTTGATCGTGACCACCGGCCCGGCATAGCACAACCGCAAGGGCCGCGCGGCCTGGCCCAGCGCCGTCGCTGCGATCCTTCCCACTTGCACGGTGATATCGCTGCGTAGCGCCAAGGTGCGTAAGGACGCGGGATCGACGAACCGGAACATCCGTCGCGGTTGCACCCCGGCCATCCGGCTCGCCATCGACTTTTCAAACTCTATCAGCGGCGGCTGGACCCGGTCATAACCGTGGCTGTCCAGCACATCCATGATCGCGCGCGTCACCCGCGCCGCCGCCGCCGCATCGCGCGGCAGGCGGTCTTCGAGGCCCTCTGGCAACAAATCGCGGTCTGTGTCTTGCATGGTATGTGGGCCTTTAGCGCGCTTAAAACGCCAGCGCCATCGCCCGCTTGACGCCAGGCACCGCCTTGGCCTGCTCCACCACTTGCGCGGTCACCGGCTCGTCGACTGACAGCAGCAGCACCGCTTCCCCGCCCGCTTCGCGGCGGCCGAGGTTGAAGGTGCCGATGTTGATGCCGTTTTCGCCGAGCAAGGTGCCGATCCGGCCGATGAAGCCGGGGGCATCTTCGTTGACGATGTACATCATATGCCCATCGAGTTCAGCCTCAACCTTGATCCCGAACAGTTCGATCAGGCGCGGTTCGCTATTGCTGAACAGCGTGCCGGCAACCGAGCGTTCGCCTGCATCCGTTTTCACCGAAACACGGATCAGCGTATTGTAATCGCCAGCTTTTTCGCTCTTTATCTCGCGCACTTCCATCCCGCGTTCCTTGGCGAGGTAAGGCGCGTTGACCATGTTGACCGTGTCAGACTGCACCCGCAGAAACCCGGCGAGTACCCCGG
>JANORN010000242.1:0-2761 GCA_031415355.1 Novosphingobium sp.
GCCAATGGCACCGGGATGGCGCGGATCGAGATCGCCGATCTGAAGGAACGCATCCGCAAGCTGGAAGCCATCGCCGCAGGAGTTGACTTATGAACGGAACCACCACCGGCCACGCCGCGCGCGCGGGGATCAGCCTGGGCAGCGCGCTTGCGGTCGCCATATCTTGGAGCCTGCACAAATCGATCGTTTGGGCGGTGGTTCACGGGGTGCTGTCGTGGTTTTACGTGGTCTATTTCGTCCTGACCCGCCCCGGCGGCCTTGCAGGCTGACCGGCGCACGCTACATCCTGGCCATGCGTAGCCTAGACGACATCCGCGAAGAGTATGAATTCCTTGACGGAGACGAACGCTATCGCCTGCTGATCGAGCTGGGCCGCGATCTTGAGCCCATGCCCGACGCGCTGAAGACCGACGCCACGCGGGTAGCGGGCTGTTCGGCCAGCGTCTGGGTTTATCCGACCGAAGCCAGTGGTGCGCTGCATTTTCTGGCGGACAGCAACGCCGCAATCACCAAGGGGATCGTCGCGTTGGTGATCGCCGCCGTGCAGGATCGCCCTGCAACGGCTGTGGCCGCAACCGACATCGCCGCCGTGCTGGAACCGTTCGACCTCAAAAACCAGCTCAGCTCCAACCGCACCCAAGGCGTGCCCAACATGATCGCGCTGATCCGCGACACTGCCGCGCGGCTGGCCGAGGTTGGCGGTTGACCAGGCGGCTATGGCAAGGCGCGGGGCTGCTCGCGGTCGCGCTGGGCGCGATTGGCGTGTTCCTGCCGATCATGCCGACAGTACCGTTCCTGCTGCTCGCCGCGTTCTGTTTTGCGCGCAGCCATCCTGAATGGGAACAGCGGCTGATGACTCACCCCTCTTATGGCCAGTCCCTGCGCGAATGGCGCGACCGCCGGGCCATCTCCCGCCGCGCCAAGATCGGCGCGATTGGCGCGATGAGCGCTGGCGTGGGCTTCACCTGGCTGACCGTCGGCTGGCCGTGGGTGCTTATCTCAGTGGCGGTCCTGACGATCTGCGGCAGCTGGATCTGGACCCGCAACGAATAGCAGGATTACTCTTTCAGCCCAAAGAACCGCGCGGCGATTTCTTCACTGATCCGCGCCGGGCGCAGCGTGGTGGCATCAATGAAGCACCAGCTGGAACGGACCTCCGCCAGCACCTCTTCACCCCGCTTGACCAGCGTTTCGTAAAACGCCCGTGCGCCTTGGATTTTTTCCAGCACCACGTGGGCCAGCACGTCATCATTCAGGAAGGCCGGCTTGCGATAGGTAATCTCATGCTTCAGCGCCACCCAGCCGCGCGTGGCGACCAAATCGGCCGGGGCCAGCTTGTGCCAGTGCGACAGCACCGCATCCTGCACCCAGCCGAGATAGCGGGCATTGTTGACATGCCCCATGAAATCGATGTCAGCGGGCAGGACGGTGATCGGGAAGAAGTGGGCGGGTGCGGTCATGCTCTCCATATCGCTACTGACATGGCTGATAGCAAGCGCCATTCGACGGCCTGCTTGCCAATTGCGCCGCGCTTTGGCTAGGGCCGCAACATGACTGACACCCCGCGCACGCTGTACGAGAAGATCTGGGACGCTCACGTGGTGGAGCAACGCGATGCCAATGGCCTTGGGGCGACCTGCCTGATCTATATCGACCGCCACCTGGTCCACGAAGTCACCAGCCCGCAGGCCTTCGAAGCGCTGCGCGTGGCCGGTCGCCGCGTGCGCCGCCCCGATCTGACGCTCGCGGTGCCCGATCACAACCTGCCTACTACCGCCCGGCGCGATAGTGCCGGACAGCGCATCCCGATTGCCGACCCCGAAAGCGCGCAGCAGCTTGCTGCGCTCGAGCGCAACGCGCCTGAGTTCGGAATTCGCCTGATCGGCGATGCGGACGCCGAACAGGGCATCGTCCACGTCGTTGGCCCGGAACAGGGCTTTTCGCTGCCCGGTGCGACCATCGTCTGCGGCGATAGCCACACTGCCTGCCACGGCGGGCTGGGTGCGCTGGCGTTCGGAATCGGCACCAGCGAGGTCGAGCACGTGCTCGCCACGCAGACGCTGCTGCTGGGCCAGTCGAAAACGATGGAAGTGCGCGTGGACGGCGAACTCGGCCCTGGCATCACCGCGAAAGACCTGGTGCTGCACATCACCGGCGTACTCGGCGCGGCGGGCGGATCGGGCTATGTGATCGAATATACCGGCGCGGCGGTGCGCGGGCTTTCGATTGAAGGGCGGCTGACGGTATCCAACATGGCGATCGAACACGGCGCGCGCGCCGGCCTGATTGCGCCCGACGCCAAGACCTTCGCCTATGTCAAAGGCCGCCCCTATGCGCCGAAAGGTGCCGACTGGGGCGCCGCCGTAGCATGGTGGTCCAGCCTCGCGACCGATCCGGGCGCGCGGTATGACAAGGTGGTCACCATCGACGCCACCAGCATCGCGCCGACCGTCACCTGGGGCACCTCGCCCGAGGACGTGGTGCCGATCACCGGCGTGGTTCCCGCACCCGAAAGCTTCGCCGACCCCGGCAAACAAGACGCCGCGCGCAAATCGCTCGCCTACATGGGCCTCACCCCCGGCCAGCGGATGCAGGACGTGGAGGTGCAAAACGTGTTCATCGGCAGCTGCACCAACAGCCGCATCGAAGACCTGCGCGCCGCCGCCGCTGTGCTGCGCGGGCGGCACAAAGCCGCAAACGTGAAGTGGGCCATCGTCGTGCCGGGCTCCGGCCTCGTCAAAGCCATGGCCGAAGCCGAAGG
>JANORN010000243.1:0-16040 GCA_031415355.1 Novosphingobium sp.
CCTGTTTGAAGAGCTTTATGCCCAATTCGACGCCACCGGGGCGACCATCCTGCGCCGGATTGCAGTTTATCTGGGGCTGGACGAGCACTGGTTCGATCCGGCGATTGACGATGGCAATTCGGTGATGCGGCTGCTGCACTATCCGCCGCTCGACGGGGTGGAGGGCGAGGCGATCCGCGCCGGGGCGCACGGCGACATCAACCTGATCACGCTGCTGCTGGGCGCGGAAGAAGCCGGACTGGAACTGCTGACCAAGGATGGAAGCTGGCTGAACGCCGCGCCCCCTGAAGGCGCGCTGGTGGTCAATGTGGGCGATATGCTGGAGCGGCTGACCAACCATCTGCTGCCCTCCACCATTCACCGTGTCCGCAACCCTGATGCCAGCCGCGCGCGGTTCAGCCGCTATTCGATGCCGTTTTTCCTGCACCTGCGCAGCGACTGGCCGATCAAGACGCTGCCACAGTGTATTTCGGCGGACAATCCGGATCGCTATCCGGCGCCGATCACTGCAGACGAATTTCTGCAACAGCGGCTGCGCGAAATAGGACTGAAAAAGTAGCGCAAACCCGGTTAGCCATCCGGTTAACGGTATTTTCAGAGGCTTATCGGATACTCCGCGTCAAGGGTCGCATAGGAGTGGGCAGGTTGAAGCCGCTGATGCTGGGAATGGGCACACAAAAATTGCGCGAAGACAGCACGCTGCGGCGGGCTGACCGCGATATTGTCGCTGCCGGGATCATGATCGCGGCGACGATTCTGTTCGTGGGCACCGGCGGAACGCTGTTCCCGCAATTGGTTGAAGGCATGCTGGGCAACCGGACCGAGCCAACCAATGCGCTGAGCACCGCCGTGCTGCTGAACATCGCGCTGCTGATCTTTGGCTATCGCCGTTACCGCGAACTGACCGGCGAAGTTGGCGAACGGCGCAAGGCCGAAGACCAGGCGCGGGTGCTGGCCGAGATCGATCCGCTGACCGCGTGCTACAACCGCCGCAGCCTGGGTCCGGCGACCGAGCAACTGTTGGGTCAGGCCAGAGCCAAGGGCGAAGCCGTCGCGATTCTGATGATCGATCTGGATAATTTCAAACAGATCAATGATATGTACGGCCATGCGGCTGGCGATACAATCCTGCGCGAAACCGCGCGGCGGGTGATGGACCTGATGCCCACCGGCGCGCGCGTCGCCCGGTTCGGCGGAGACGAATTCGCCTGCGCGGTGCCGTTCGATCCGCGCCGTGATGACCGGGTTGATGCGATTGCCGCCAGCCTGATCGCAGCGGTCAGCGAGCCGGTGGTGATCGCCGGCACCCCGGTGGAAGTTACTGTCTCGATCGGGCTCAGCTCGACCGCGCGCTCGGCCGACGTGGCTGACGAAGCTGCGCTGCTGCACCTCGCCGACATCGCGATGTACCATGCCAAAAAGCACGGCCGGAACCGCTACGCCTGGTTCGAACCCGAAATGGAAAACGAGATCCGGATTCGCGGCGAGCTTGCCACCGGCATCCGCAAGGGCGTCGCAGCAGGCGAATTCGTGCCCTATTACGAAAAGCAGATCGACCTCGCCAGCGGGGAGATCGTCGGGTTTGAAATGCTCGCGCGGTGGAATTCACCGGTGCTGGGCGTGATCAGCCCCGAAGTGTTCATCCCGGTGGCCGAAGAGATCGGCCTGATCGGGCAATTGTCCGAACAGATCATCGCTCAGGCCCTGCTCGATGCGCGCCAGTGGGACCCGCGACTGACGCTGTCGGTAAATATCTCGCCGATCCAGATGCGCGATCCGTGGTTTGCGCAAAAGCTGCTGCGGATGTTGGTGGAGGCCAATTTCCCCGCCAGCCGCCTCGAGATCGAGATCACCGAAAGCTGCTTCCACGAAGACATGGGGCTGGTCCGCTCGCTGGTCTCCAGCCTGAAGAACCAGGGGATCAGGATCAGCCTGGATGATTTCGGCACCGGCTACAGCTCGCTGTCGCAGTTGCAGGCACTGCCGTTCGATTCGATCAAGATCGACCGCAGCTTCGTCACCAACCTGATGACGAACCATGACAGCGCGACGATAGTCCAGGCAATCACCGCACTGGGCGCCGGGCTCAACCTGCCGATTACCGCCGAGGGAATCGAGACTTCGGACGTGCTCGCAGAATTGCAGAAGCTCGGAAAGTTCAAGGGCCAAGGCTACCTCTATGGCCAGCCACAAGCCGCTGCGGCGACCTTGCTGGAACTGACCGAGCACAATCTGGCCATGCCCGCGCTGCCCGCACCTGACGCAGTGGCAACGCCAGCCGTGCTTGAGGAGCGCGCAGCTCGCCGCGCCTAGTGCTGGACCCGCGCGCCGCGCCCGCCTAAAGCGCGGGCATGCGCGTTCCCTTCATCAAGATGCACGGCCTCGGCAACGATTTCATCGTGCTCGACGGGCGTGCGGCGAAGCTGCCCGCAATCACCGCTCCGTTCGCGCGCGCGCTGGCGGATCGCAAGACCGGGATAGGGTGTGATCAACTGATCGTGCTGGCACCGTCCACAAGGCTTGACGCGCAGATGCAGATTTTCAACGCTGACGGCGGCGAGGTGGAGGCCTGCGGCAATGCCAGCCGCGCGGTCGGCCTGCTGCTAGGCGCGGCGGCAAGCATCGAAACGCTCGGCGGTGATCTGGCGGTACGGCCCGATCCGGCCGGCGTCGCAGTCGATATGGGCGAACCCCGGTTTGACTGGCAGGCGATCCCGCTGGCCTATCCGATGGATACGCTGACCATGCCGGTCGGCTGGGAAGACCTCGATGCCCCGGCGGCGGTCAATGTCGGCAACCCGCATGTGATCTTCTTTGTGCCGGACGCGCAAGCGGTCGAGCTCGCCCGGCTTGGCCCGCAGATTGAGACCGATCCGCTGTTCCCGGCGCGCGTCAACGTCAACGTGGCCAGCATCGCCAGCCGGGGCCGGATCAACCTGCGCGTCTGGGAACGCGGCGTGGGCGAAACCCGCGCTTGCGGGACCGGTGCCTGCGCCACAGCGGTCGCGGCGATGCGGCGCGGGCTGGTCGACCGCAGCGTCACGGTCGTGCTCGCGGGCGGTGCCTTGACGATTGGCTGGGGCGCAGACCAGCGCATCACCATGACTGGCCCGGCGGCGGAAAGCTTTCGCGGCAGCTTTGAAAGCGCGGACTTTGGCGGCTGAGGTGATCTCGCTCGGGTGCCGGCTCAACCTGTCCGAAAGCGAGGAGCTGCGCGGGCTGCTCGCGGGCGCGGACGATCTCGTGGTGATCAACTCCTGCGCGGTCACCGCCGAAGCCGTGCGCCAGACCCGCCAGGCGATCCGCCGCGCGCGCCGCGACCGCCCTGATGCGCGGCTGCTGGTGACGGGTTGCGCGGCGGAGGTCGAACGCGCCGCCTTGGCCGCCATGCCTGAAGTTGACGGGCTGATCGCCAACGCCAGCAAGCTCGATCCGCGCAGCTGGAATGTTGTGATCACTCCGCAACCCGCCAGTACGCACACCCGCGCCTTCATCGCAGTGCAGAACGGCTGCGACCATGCCTGCACCTTCTGCGTGATCCCGCAAGGGCGCGGGCCCAGCCGCTCGCTGACTATTCCCGCAGCGCTGACCGAAGTGGAGCGGCATTTGACCGGCGGCGCGCTGGAGGTCGTGCTGACCGGGGTCGATCTGACCAGCTGGGGGCATGACCTGCCGGGTGCGCCGCGTCTCGGTCAGCTCGTCGCCGCGCTGCTGGACGCCTTCCCCGCGCTGCCCCGCTTGCGGCTGTCTTCGGTTGACGGGATCGAGCTCGATCCGCTGTTGCTGGACCTGCTGGCGGGCGAGCCGCGGCTGTTGCCGTACCTGCATCTGTCGCTGCAACACGGGCATGACCTGATCCTCAAGCGGATGAAGCGCCGTCATTTGCGCCGCGATGCCATCGCGCTGGTCGAGCGGCTGCGCGCCGCGCGGCCTGAATTCACCATCGGCGCAGACCTGATCGCTGGATTCCCGACCGAGGACGCCGCCGCCCATGCCGATAACCGCGCGATTATCGCCGACCTCGCCATCGTTCATGGCCACGTCTTCCCCTATTCGCAGCGCCCCGGTACCCCGGCGGCGCGGATGCTGCAGGTCGATCGCGCCACGATCAAGGCCCGCGCCGCTGACCTGCGCGCCGACGTGGCGGACCAGCGCCGCGCCTGGCTGCAATCGCTGCTGGGCCAGCCGCAACGCGTGCTTGCCGAACGCGGCGGGACCGGCCATGCGGAAAACTTCGCACCGGTGCGCCTCCCGCCCGGAACCACGCCGGGAACCTTGCTGACCGTGACCCCTACCCAGATCACCCAAGGCCTGCTGACATGAGTGCGGAAAGCTGGTCCGACCGCCTGCTGGGCGGCCTGCGCAAAACTTCTGATCGGCTGACCGAGAACCTCTCGGGCATTGTCGGCCAGGCACGGCTGGATGATGCGCAGCTTGATGCGCTGGAAGATGCGCTGATCCTGTCTGACCTGGGCCCGCGCGCCGCCGCCCGCATTCGTGACAAGCTCGCCGCCACCCGGTTTGAGCGCGGCGCGGATGAACTGGCGATCCGCGAGGCTGTCGCCGCCGAAATCGCCGCGATTCTGCGCCCGGTGGCCAAGCCGCTGGACGTGGTGGCGTTCCCGCGTCCGCAAGTGGTGCTGGTGATCGGCGTCAACGGATCGGGCAAGACCACCACCATCGCCAAGCTGGCGCACCTCTTTCAGGAACAGGATTACGGGGTGATGCTGGCGGCGGGAGACACCTTCCGCGCGGCAGCGATCGGCCAGTTAAAAGTCTGGGCGGACCGGCTGAGCGTGCCGATCATCACCGGGCCAGAGGGCGGGGATCCTTCGGCGGTGGTGTTTGATGCGGTCAAGGCCGCGACCGATACGGGGATCGACGCGCTGATCGTCGATACCGCCGGGCGGCTGCAAAACAAACGCGAGCTGATGGATGAGCTCGCCAAGATCCGCCGCGTGTTGGGGCGGCTCAACCCGGCTGCGCCGCATGACGTGGTGCTGGTGCTCGATGCCACCAACGGCCAGAACGCGCTGCAACAGATCGCCACCTTCAAGGAGGTCGCCGGGGTGACCGGCTTGATCATGACCAAGCTGGACGGCACCGCACGCGGCGGGGTGCTGGTGGCGGCGGCGGAACAATACGGCCTGCCGATCCACGCAATCGGCGTGGGCGAGAAAATTGATGATCTGCGCCCGTTCGATCCCGATCTGGTTGCGCGTGTGATTGCTGGAGTTGCCTGATGCCTGAACTGCAAGCCCATGCCGAAGCCAAACCCAAATCCGGCTGGCTCAACCTGCTGGTCGATTACGGCCCGATCATGGTGTTTTTTGCCGTCTACCGGTACTTTTCGCCCGAAGACCGGGGAAATTCGGTTGGCGAAGTGCTCGCAGTGGTCAAGGGCACGGCGGCCTTCATGGTGGCAGCGGTGGCGGCCTTGCTGTTTTCCAAGCTCAAGCTTGGGCGGATTTCGCCGATGCTGTGGCTGTCCACGCTGCTGATCGTGGGCTTTGGCAGCGTCACCGTGTTCCTGCGCGATCCGGTGTTCATTCAGCTGAAGCCGACCGCAATCTACCTGCTGTTCGGGGTGATCCTGCTGGTGGGCGTGTGGCGCGGCAAGGCGCTGCTGAAGACGCTGCTGGAGGCTGCATTCGAAGGGCTGGACGATGCCGGCTGGCTGAAATTGTCGCGGAACTGGGGCCTGTTTTTTCTGGTGCTGGCCGCGCTGAACGAAGCGCTGCGGCATTACCTGTCGTTCGGTGACTGGATCGGGGCGAAGCTCTATGTGTTCCTGCCGCTGACCTTCCTGTTCACCTTCGTGCAAATCCCGATGCTGCTGCGCCACGGGCTGGCTGCGGATGAAACAGCCGAGGTGTTGACGGATGAGCCCCCGCCGCAATGAGCGCTACAGTTAGAACTCTCCGCAAAACTGTGTGACATCGTCGCGCAATCGCGCGATAGTGGCGCCGAGACGGTTCAGGCAACGAACCGCCGCAAGTTCAAAGAACGACCTTAGGGGGAAGCAATGGCCAAATTTTTCGGAAATCTGCATCTGGTGCTGGCAGTTGGGCTGCTCGCCACCATTGCGCTGATGTGGCAGTATAGCGGGTACGTCGCCGTGGACGCCAATTCGGTGTTCCGCTGGCTGCACGTGTTCTTTGGGATCCTGTGGATCGGGCTGCTGTATTACCTGAACTTCGTGCAGGTGCCGACCATGCCGTCGATCCCTGCCGAACAAAAGGGCGCAATCACCGGGCACATCGCGCCCAAAGTGTTCTTCTTCTTCCGCTGGGCCGCGCTGCTAACCGTGGTGACGGGCCTCGTGATCGCTTATGTCAGCGGTTACGCACATCAGGCGATGACCTTCAGCGGTGAGGGCCAAGTCAACCTGATCGGCCTCGGCATGTGGCTCGCGCTGATTATGGCGTTCAACGTGTGGTTCATCATCTGGCCTGCGCAGAAGAAAATTCTGGGCATCGTAGAAGCTACGCCAGAGGAAAAAGCCGCCGCCGCTCCGCGCGCCTTGATCGCCAGCCGCACCAATCTGCTGCTGTCCTTGCCGATGCTCTATGCGATGGTCAGTGCCAATCTGGGCGGCTGATCAGCTATAGCACAGAGCAACCAAACACGCGGCGCGGCATCCAGTACGGTTGCCGCGCCGTTTGTTTTCAATCCATCTCCGCCCCAACGTGCGCTTCTCCGCGTGCGGCGGCGAGCAGTTCCTGGCGGTGACGCTCGCGGTAACGTGTCCGGTCCTCCGCGCTGCGTTCGTTGATGCAGGCGGGGCAGCTGACGCCGGGTTCATAGTCGGGTGATTGCCGCGCGGTCTGGCTCACCGGGCGGCGGCAAGCGTGGCACAGCACGTGCGTGCCGGGAGCCAGCCCGTGCCCCACTGTGACCCGCTGATCGAATACGAAGCATTCACCTTGCCACCGGCTGTGTTCGGCCGGCACTGTTTCGAGGTATTTCAAGATGCCGCCTTGCAAGTGGAATACCTCCTCCACTCCCTCGCCCTTCAGGAAGGCAGTTGACTTTTCGCAGCGGATCCCGCCGGTGCAGAACATCGCCACGCGCGGCTGCTTGCCTTGCCCCAGCAGTTCATCCCGGCGCGCGCGAAACCATTCCGGAAACTCGCGAAAGCTGGCGGTCTGCGGATCAATCGCGCCCGCAAAAGTTCCGGCGGCGACCTCATAGTCGTTACGGGTGTCGATCAGGATCGTGTCCGGATCAGCGATCAGCGCGTTCCAGTCCTGCGGCGCAACATAGCGCCCCGCGCTGGCCAGCGGGTCGATATCTGGCTGGCCCATCGTGACGATTTCAGCCTTGATCCGTACTTTCATGCGGTGGAAAGGCAGTGCGGGCGCGCCTGAATATTTGGCCTCCAGCGCGGCGAGACCGGGCAATGCGCGCAACTGTTCCATCACCGCTGCAATCGCCGCATCGCTGCCCGCAATCGTACCGTTGACGCCCTCACGCGCCAGCAGCAGCGTGCCCTTCACCCCGTGCTGGCGGCACAGCGCCTGTAAGCCGGCCTGGACCGCAGGCAGGCCATCCAGCGGCGCGAAGTGATAAAGCGCAGCAACGCAGATCGGCAGGTCAGGCTTGATCATCGGCGCGGTTCAGGTCAGATTTCGACCTGGCTGCCCAGTTCGACCACGCGGTTGGTGGGCAGGCGGAAGAATTCCATCGCGCTGGCGGCATTGCGCAACATCCACGCGAACAACTTTTCGCGCCACAACGCCATGCCCGGCTTGGACGATGGCAGCAGCGTCTGGCGCGAGAGGAAGAAGCTGGTCTTCATCATTTCGAACGGGCCGCCGCACATGCTGGATGCGGCAAGCGCAGCGGGCACATCGGTCTCCTCCAGGAAGCCGAAGCGCAGGTTCACCCGGTGGAAGCCTTGGCCCAATTCCTTGCTGCTGCACCGCTTTTCTGGATCGACGAAGGGTACGTCTTCAATCGACACGGTCAGGATCACCACGCGTTCGTGCAGCACCTTGTTATGCTTGATATTATGCAGCAGCGCCGACGGCACGCCCGCAGCGGTGGAGGCCATGAAGATCGCCGTGCCGGGAACACGCGCCGCGCTGGAATGCGCGCTTTTGGCGAAGACCTCGATCGGGATCAGCCCTTCGGCCATATTCGCCCGCATCAGGCCGCGCCCGCGCGACCAGGTGGTCAGCAGGGTGAAGATGAACAGGCCAATCACCAGCGGCACCCAGCCGCCCTGCGGCACCTTGATCAGGTTCGCGCCCAGATAGGCCATATCGACAATGATGAAGACCACCAGGATCGGCAGCGCTTTCCACAGCGGCCAGCGCCACAGGCTGATCAGCACGGCGGCGATCAGCAGCGTATCGATGAACATCGCCCCGGTCACCGCGATACCATAGGCGGCGGCGAGGTTGGTGGAGGAGCGGAAAAACAGCACCAGCACGATCACCATCACCATCAACCCCCAGTTGATCGTGGGGATATAGATCTGGCCGCGCGCCGAAGCGCTGGTGTGCTTGATTTGCATCCGCGGCATGAAGCCCAGCTGGATCGCTTGCTGGGTCAGGCTGAATGCCCCGGAAATCACCGCCTGGCTGGCGATGATCGTGGCGAACAGCGCCAGAATTGTAACCGGAATCCGCACCATGTCCGGGATCATCAGAAAGAACGGGTCCTTGATCAGCAGCGCGGCCTGTTCGGGCGTGGTGGACAGCACCATCGCCCCCTGACCCATGTAGTTGAGCATCAGTGCGGGCAGCACAAAGGTCATCCAGCTGATGCCGATCGGCTTGCGTCCGAAGTGCCCCATATCGGCGTACAGCGCCTCTGCCCCGGTGACTGCGAGGACCACACTGCCCATCGCCACAAACGCCCGGAAGCCATCAGTTGCAAAGAACCGGAATGCGTTGACCGGGTTCAGCGTTTCAAACACGATCAGCGGCATGGCGGTCATGTGCATCAGGCCCAGCACCGCCAGCGTCAGAAAATACAGCAGCATGATCGGGCCGAACAGCTTGCCGACCTTTTCGGTCCCGCGTGACTGGATCGCGAACAGGCCGAACAGGATCGCCACCGCCAGCGGCACGATCCAATCCTTGAACCCGGGGTGGACATATTGCAGCCCTTCGGTGGCGGACAGCACCGACATCGCCGGAGTAATCATCGAGTCGCCATAGAACAGCGCAGTGGCGAACACCCCCAGCAGCACCAGCGGCCCGGTCCAGCGCGCCCCGTCGGTCTTGCGGCTGATAAGTGCAAGCAGCGCCAGCGATCCGCCCTCGCCCTTGTTGTCCGCCTTCATGATCGTCAGCACATATTTAAACGTGACCACGATCATCATCGACCAGAACACCAGGCTGAGCACACCGAAGATATGGACCGGATCAACCTGAATCCCCGGCGCGCCGTGGGTCGAGGCAAAGGTTTCGCGGAAAGCATAGATCGGGCTCGTCCCGATATCGCCAAACACCACTCCGACCGCGCCAATCGCCAGCGCGAGCATCCCAGCGCCGTGATGGCCGTGCCCGAACGCTGGATCGGCATCGCCGCTGGTCTGTGCTTCAATAGTCATAGGATTGCGCGCCCCAGGAAATTCATGCCCGGATGCCGCGACTTAGCCGACAACGGGATTCGGCGATTAGCAGCATAGGTACTGCCCCGCAATCAAACCCGGTGCACGGTTCAGCGCGGTGCCGCTTCAGCACGCTGGCTGGCAATGAAGCCCTCAAGCGCGGTGATCCGTGCCGCCAGATCCCCGCGCCACGGGGCATCGGCGGGGGTAGCTTTGAGCAGGCTGGTCCACAGCGTCCGGCCCTCGTCCAGCCGCCCGCTCTGCGCCAGCGCCAACCCTAGGAAGAACGGCGGCCCCGGTGCAGCTGGGTCAGCGGCGGAAGCCTGGCGAAATGCGTGCAGCGCCGCCGGGCTGAGATTACCCTCGGCATGGCTGACCAGCGCGATCCCCAGCGCCAGCCAGCTTTCGCTATCCTTGGGGTTCTGCTCCACTGCGCCGAGCAACAGCGTGCTGGCATCGGCATAACGGCCGTTGCGGACCTGGGCATCGGCGATAATCAGCCACGAATTGCCTTGCTGCGGTGGACCAACCCGCAACTGCTGGCGCGCCGCGACCAGCGCCTTACCGTCTTCGCTGCGCGGAACAGCTGCAACCTTGGGTGCGCCGGGCTGGCCACTGGCTTGCAGGACATAGCCCGCCAGCCCCAGCAGCAGCGCCGCGCCCAGCGCCTCCCAGCCGCGCCGGGGCACTTTGAACACCAGCAGCAGCGCTGCCAAACAGGCCGCCGCCAGCCCCAATGCAATCAGCCAGCTCATGTCTCAGAACCCCGCGCGAACCGCCGCCGAAACACGATCCCCGCCAGCCCCAGCAGCACCAGCGGCAGCGCAAACAGCGGCCAGGTCAGCGCAGTGACTTGCGGCGCATAGGACACATAATCGCCATAGCGTTCGATCAGCCAGGTGCGCACCGCCTCCGGCTGCTCCCCCGCGGCGATCCGGCTGCGGACGGCGCTGCGCATGTCGCCCGCCATCGGCGCATCCGAATCGGCGATCGACTGACCCTGGCACTTCAAGCAGCGCAGCGTCTCCATTAACGCCTTGGCCTGCGCCTCCTGCGCGGCATCGGGCAGCTGGACATAAGCGTAAGGCGCAGGCGGCAGGCTGTCCTGCGCGGACAGCGGTGCGGCGAACAGTGCAGCCAAGAGGGTCAGGCGCTTCACAGCCCCGCCTCCTTCAATTTGTCCAGCAGCAGCGGCACATGCTCGGCGCGAATTTCGCCGATATGCTGGTAACGGATCACACCTTTACCATCGATTACAAAGGTTTCGGGCACGCCTGAGGAACCCAGCGCGAGCTGAACCGCGCTGACATCATCCGCGCCAATCCGTTCGAACGGATTGCCGTAGCGGGCCAGGAACCGGGTGACATCGGCCTGCCGGTCGCGGATCGCGACCCCGTCGATGTTGGCTCCGAGCGCCTTAAGTCGCGCTAGTTGCGGGGCTTCGGCGGCGCAAGGCACGCACCAGCTGGCGAAGACATTGAGCAAGCGCGGTTTTCCGCTGGTGTAGTCCGTCTGCGCCAGGCCGGGGCGGTCCGGGATCGCGGGGCGTAATGTGAAGGATGGCAAGGGCTTACCGATCATTGCGCTGACCACGTTGCGTTCCGCAGGATGGCGCAACTGCCATGCAACCAGTTGCACAAACAGGACAAACAGCACCAAAGGCACCCAGAACACCCACCAGCGGCGTTTGCGCGGCGGTTCCATCATCGCCCCATCCGTTCGCGGCGATAGGTGATCTTGCCGCGCGCCAGAATCCGCCGCAGGTCCGCCGCGACCCGGCCGAGCAGCGCGAGCACGCCGCCCAGCGCCACCAGCACGCCGCCGTACCAAATCAGCGGGACAAACGGCTTCCACCAAATGCGCAGCTGCCACCGCCCGCCCTCGGCCTCGTCCCCCAGCACGGCATAGAGCTGGCCGTTCCAGCGGGTGATCAGGGCGCTTTCGCTGGTCTGCATCGGCGGAGTCCAGAAACTGCGCGCCTGCGGTTTGATCTCCACCGCCGCGGCGCCGTTGTAACTGGCGAACAGGTCAGCCTCCAGCGCGGTCCAGTTCGGCCCGGCGACCGGCGAAATCCGCCGCAGCGTCAGCGTCCACGGCCCAGCGTTGGTCTTGCCGCCGGGGGCCAGCGCCACCAGCCGCTCCTGCGTAAACGCACTGTCGCTCGCCGCGCCGATCAAGGCCACGGCGATCCCGAAATGTGCCAAGACCATCCCCCAGATGTTCAGCGGCGTGCGGCGCAGGTTGCGCCCGCGCAAGGGCAGCAGGCTGGCCAGTGCCAGCGCCAGGCCGAGCGCGAGGCCCAGCGAGGGCAGCACACCGGCCCCGCCTTGCGCTGCCGCCCAGACCAGCACTGCCAGTCCGAGCAAGGCTGGCAGCGCCACCATTGCCCGCACCCGCATCAAGCCATCGCGCCGCCAGCGCAGCAGCGGCCCCACCGCCATCACCACCAGCATCGGCAGTACGAACACCGCCGCCATCGGATTGAAGTACGGCGGCCCGACCGAAACCTGCGCACCGAATGCTTCGGCCAGCAGCGGATAGAGCGTGCCGATCAGCACCACGCCCAGCGTGCAGGTCAACAGCACATTGTTGATCACCAGCGCGCCTTCGCGGCTGATCAGGGCGAACCGCTGCCCCTCGGTAACGCTTGACGCGCGCACGGCGAACAGCGTCAGCGCGCCGCCGATGTACAGCGTCAGCAGCCCGAGGATGAAGCTGCCGCGTTCCGGATCGACGGCAAAGGCATGGACCGAGGTCAGGATGCCCGAGCGCACCAGAAAAGTGCCGAGCATCGACATCGAGAACGCCACCACGCCCAGCATCACCGTCCAGGCGCGCAAGGCGTTGCGCGATGCCAGCACCGAAACCGAGTGGAGCAGCGCGGTCGCCGCGAGCCACGGCATCAGGCTGGCGTTCTCGACCGGATCCCAGAACCACCAGCCGCCCCAGCCAAGCTCGTAGTAGGCCCAATAAGATCCGGCGGTAATCCCCAGCGTCAGGAAAATCCACGCCCCCAGCACCCACGGCCGCATCGCCCGCGCAAACACCGGGCCAACCTGATTGGTCAGCAGCGCGCCAATCGCAAAGCTGAACGCCACTGACAGCCCGACATAGCCGATGTACAAAGTTGGCGGATGGAATGCGAGGCCGGGGTCTTGCAGCAACGGGTTGAGCCCGTTGCCCTCCACTGGCACCGGCGAAATCCGCTCAAACGGGTTCGACGACAGCAGCAGGAAGGCATAGAACCCCAGGCTGACAAAGGCCTGCCCCGCCAGCGTGGCCAGCATCGTCGGTTCGGGCAGTCGCCGCTCGACCAGGCCGACGACACTGCCCGCCAGGCCCATTACGGTAACCCACAGCAGCATCGATCCTTCATGGTTGCCCCAGGCCCCGGCGAATTTGTACAACAGCGGCTTGGCCGAATGCGAATTCGTCGCGACCAGCTTCACCGACAAGTCCGTCACGCAGAACAGATAGACCAGCGTGACAAACGCCAGCAGCGCCAGCACGCCCTGCACGATTGCAACGGGACGAACCACTGCGGCAAAACCCGCGCCTTTGCTGGTCAGTGACAAGCCGCCCGCCACCAGCTGCAACGCCGCCAGCGCCGCGGCGAGCCAGAGCGCGGCGAGGCCGAATTCGGCGATCATTGCGTCTCCGCCACGGTCTGCTGGGCCCGGGCGGCGGTCATGTCTTTCATTTCGCGTGGCACATAATTCTCGTCGTGCTTGGCCAGCAGATTATCCGCCACAAAGGTGCCGTCCGCGCCCAGCTTGCCTTCGGCGACCACGCCCGAATTTTCCTGAAACAGATCGGGCGCAATCCCTTTGAACTGGACCGGGATGCGCGCCTTGCCGTCACCCACCACAAACCGCAGGGTCACGCCGTCTGCGCCGGTCTTCAGCGAGCCCGCCTCAACCATTCCGCCCAGCCGCACCGCGCGGCCCGGTGTGGGCGGGGTGCTGGCCATGTCGCTCGGGACATAGAAAAACGCGGCCTGGCTGCGCAGCGCCCAAGCCGCCAACAGGCCTGCGCCGATCAGCGCGACCAGCGCGATGATGCCCAGGACCAGGCGTTGATGCTTGGGTTTGATCACGCTCATTCTTCACGGCCCCGGTCGCGACTACGCTCACGCCGGGCCTCTGCCCGCCGCATCGCCAGCCAGGCCCAGCCGGTCAGCGCCAGCGTACCCAGCACGCCTGAAGCATAGGCCGCGTAGACGAACTGCCAGTGGTCCAGCCCCTCACGCATCAGCTTGCTCCAGCGCGCGGCGGCGCAGGCGAGCTTCGGCTTGCGCGTCGGCCAGAATCGCACGCATCCGCATCAGCACGATCGCCCCGAACAGCAGCGAAAAGCCCAACGTTGCCGCGAGCAAGCCATAGAGAAACTCGGGCGCCAACGCCGATTTTCCGGCGGTGATGCTGGGCGGCTGGTGCAGGCTGTTCCACCACACGACCGAGCGGTTGATGATTGGAATGTTGATCGCGCCGATCAGCCCGAAAATCGCCGCGACGCGCGCGCTGCCGCCATCTTTCTGCGCGGCATCTGACAGTGCGATATAGCCGAAATAGAGGAACAGCAGCACCAGCATCGAGGTCAGTCGCCCATCCCATACCCACCAGGTGCCCCAGGCCGGGCGGCCCCACAGCGATCCGGTGGCAAGGCACAGCGCGGTGAAGAACGCCCCGGGCAGCGCAATCGCCCGCGCCGCGATCCCGGCCAGCGGATGCCGCCAGACCAGCTCGGTCAAACTCGCGATGGCCAGCGCGGTCCAGCCGCCCATCCCCAGCCAGGCGGCGGGCACATGAATGAACAGGATCCGGACCGATTCGCCCTGCAACCGCTCAGCGGGCGCGCCCAGCAATCCCCAGACCAACGCCGCGCCGGTCAACAGCAGCCCAGCGATCAAGAAAACAGGCGTCAGCCACCGCGCGATGCGCAGGAAACGAGCAGGATTGGCGAAGCCGTGCATCAGTTTGCGTGGTCCCGAAAGTCACCGCGCTTTGGCAGCAGACGCGCGGCGCGGCAAGCTGGATTAACGCCAGATGAGCGCGGCGCATCCTAAATCTAATCCAAACCCGCTCATGCTGAGCTTGTCGTCCCGCAGGGGGCCGTAGGCCAACCACCCGCCTGTTCCGGCACAGTCGCGTGCGCGCGATGGTCCTTCGACAGGCTCAGGATGAGCGGGAATTAAGTGAAGCGATTCGGGTGTTGCCCGACGTGCTCTAGCGCCCAATCAATGCCTGCGCCATTGCATCGGCGACCTGATCGGAAGTGCGGCCCGATGCGGCACTTTCCTGCCAGATCGTTTCCAGCCGCTGCGGGATTTGTTCCAGCCGCCGGTAGACCTCTGCCACGGCGCAATGCTGACCCGCCTCGCGCGCCAGATATTCGAGCGTCACCGCGATGATCCCGCCTGCGTTGATCACATAGTCGGGCGCATAGAGGATCCCGCGCGCCGCCAGCCGCGCCCCGTGCTGCGCCTGCGCGAGCTGGTTGTTGGCCCCGCCCGCCACAATCGGCGCTTGCAGCCGGGCGATGCCGCTATCGTCCAGGACCGCGCCCAGCGCATTGGGGCTGAACACATCGCAAGCAGTGTCCATGATCGCATCGGCAGCGACCGCTTCTGCGCCCAGTTCCTCAGCCAAGGCCTGCGCCCGCCCGGCATTCACGTCCGCCAGTGTCAGCCGCGCCCCGTCCCGCGCCAGCAGCCGCGCCAGCCCGCCACCGACGCTGCCGATGCCCTGCACCGCCACGTGGACCCCAACGAGGTCGTGCCTGCCCAAGTTGTGCGCCACTGCCGCCTTTACGCCGTAGTATATGCCCTGCGCGGTGAACGGCCCGGGATCGCCGCCTGCTGCCGCCTTGTCGGTGCTGGGCAGGCCGGAGACGTGGCGCGTACGCTGCGCCACCGCGACCATATCTGCTTCGGAGATGCCGACGTCTTCGGCGGTAACATAACGCCCGCCCAGCCCTTCGATCGCATCACCGAAGGCGGCGAGCATAGCCGGGGTCTTGGTGCGATCAGCATCGGCCAGGATTACTGCCTTGCCCCCGCCCATCGGCAGTCCGGCCATTGCATTCTTGTAGCTCATCCCGCGTGACAGCCGCAGCGCATCGCGCAACGCCAGCGCGGGCTGGGCATAGTGCCAAAACCGGGTGCCGCCTGCGCCAGGGCCAAGATGGGTGGAATGCAGCGCGATGATCGCAGTCAGCCCCGCCGTGCGGTTCCGCACGAAGTGGACCACTTCATGATCGTCAAAATCGGGTTCTTCCCACAGCGCCGGCACGAAAACCTCCGTTCAGGCATACCAATTGCGAGAGAAACTGGGGCGACCGATGGGTCTCGAACCCACGACCTCCGGTACCACAAACCGGCGCTCTAACCAACTGAGCTACGGTCGCCATAGTTCTCGCACGCATGCCAAGAGGCGCGCTGTTAGGGAGCGCAAAGGCCGCCGACAAGCGGCGATTT
>JANORN010000244.1:0-15453 GCA_031415355.1 Novosphingobium sp.
ATTCATTGTGAGAGCAGGTCTGGGTGCAAGCGTAGCGCAGCGCTAAGAACCGTGGCGATATCGCCGCATAAAATATCTGGATAATCTCAACATCGAAATTCTTGGCCAAACGGACATAGGTCGAGGACGTGCTTGCCGTGCTCGATGGAGGCGGCGACTTTGCCGATGGCGTGATCGCTTATGAGGGTCAGGCGCTGGGTGCTGCGACGTTTGTTTCGTTTGACAAGCAGGCGGTCAAATTGGTGAAACAGAGCGGAATGGCGGCGCAACTGCTCAGCTAAAGCTATTACCCCAGCCACTCCAGCAGCGCCGCCATGCACTCGCGCCCCAGCTGAGCTGAGCGTTCGGGCGACCAGCCCTGCGCCGCGTCGGGCAGGTCGTCGTTGTCCTTGAACGGCATTTCCAGCGTCATCGCCACTGCACCGAAGCGTTCGGCGAGCTGGTTGGTGCTCATCGCCAGATTGCCCCTGCCTTTGGGCGTCACGGGATAGCCCAGCCGGGTCTGGAAATCGGGGGTGCGGCGCTCCAGGATCATCTTGTAGCGGTCATAACCCGCTTGCAATTCCGGGGTCCAGGCCGGGATTCCTTCGAACCCGGCCATGAACACCGCTGCGATTGCTTCATCCCCGTGGACATCCATCGCGAAATCGACCCCGGTCGCGTCCATCGCATCGCGGATGCACAGCACTTCGGGCGATTTTTCTGTGCTGGGTGCGTGCCATTCGCGGTTGAGATTGATCCCGGCGGCGTTGGTGCGCAGGTGGCCCCGGCGCGATCCGTCGGGGTTTACGTTGGGCACCGCGTGGAAGGTGCACAGGCTGCGCAGCTTGCGCCCGACCGGGTCCGCCGGATCGGTCAGACAATTGAGCGCGCCTTCCATCCACCATTCGGCCATACTTTCGCCGGGATGCTGGCGGGCATAGAGCCAGACCTGCTTTGGTCCGGTGCCCAGTTCGAGGCAGTCGATCGGCTGCCCTTCGATGCTGTGCCCCAGCACGCGGTGCGTGACGCCATCGGCCAAGGCCGCCCCCGCGATCAGATCGTGGTGCCGCTCCATCGAATAGGGCGCGAAGTAAGCGAACCAGGCGAGGTTGGCGGTGGGTGTATAGCGGATTGTCAGCTCACCCGCCGCGCGGTCATAGCTGGTCTCTGCACGGCCCCAGAACGCGCGGTCTTCGCTGACCGTAGCGCGGTAACCCGGCCAGCCGCCGGGATAGGCCGACCCAGCCAGCCCGGTGACGATCAGCGTGACTGCGCGCCCACCGGCATTGCTGACGCGGAAGTGGAACCACTGATAGAAGTCCGAATCGCGGTCCTTGCGGATCGCCAGCCGGGCACTGGTGCCGGTGATGGACAGCACTTCAATATTGCCGCTGTCAAACGCGGCGTCGATCTGGATATCGGTCATGGGTTCAAACCTAAACGTTGAAGGCGCAGCAAGAAAGCAGTTTGACGCGCGCAGAGGCGCAGAGGAGTTTGACGCCGCAGGCGCAGCTATTCAATTCAACGGACCGCAAAGCGCAGCATGGAAAGGGTCAGCGGCTTTGCCGCCCAAGGCAACTCCTCCGCGCCATCTGCGCCTCTGCGCGCGAAAAGTCTTAGTTCACAGCCACTGTTTCACCCGCTTGCCCGGGGAAGCCTGCAAACAGCGCCCCGGCCATTTTCGGCGCACCCAGCGCGGTATCGGCCAGCGGTGATCCGGTACGAACGGTGAAGCTGGCGCGGCCTTCCCACAACGATGATTGGCTGGCGCGGTCCTTGATCAGTACGCCCAGCTCGGTCTGCACCTGCTGCTTGGGCTGGCCCGCCAGATTGAGCCCGATGCCGATGCCCAGCCCCGAACCATAGCTGCCAGTCGATCCGCCCAGCCCGACTGACACCGGGCTGGTGGTGCGCTCGGGCCGAAAGGTCTGGCGCGACAAGCGCAGCTGCGCCACTTGCGCGCCTTGGCCCGCCAGCGCTTCCTGATAGCCCAGCTTGACCAGTTCGCGCGCGACTGCGGCTTGATAGGTGCGCCATTCCAGCGAGGCCGGATCGCTTCCGGCGGCGGGCTCAACCGAGATCGTGCCTTTGCCCAGCGCGGACAGGTCGGGCGCATGGAACCGGGTTACTTCGACCGGGCCAGTCGGCGCGATACAAGCGTTGAGAGCGAGCAGCGCTGGCAACAAAACCAGCATTCGCAGCGACATGGCGGAAACCTCCTTGAATGGGCAGCCTTGGCGCAAGAGTTTGCGCGCAAGCCCGCGCAGATGCAACCACGACGTATTCATTAACGACTTGGTGGGGCCGGGCTGCTAGGGAAACCAGCGATGACAAACAACAAACTACCCGTGCTGGTGACTGGCGGGGCCGGTTACATTGGCAGCCATGCGGTGCTCGCTTTGCAGGATGCGGGCTGGCCGGTGGTGGTGATCGACAGCCTGCTGACCGGGTTCCGCTTTGCCGTGCCGGAAGCCGTGCCGTTCTACGAAGGCGATATCGAAGACGGCGTGCTGCTCGCGCGGATCTTTGCCGAACAGCAGATCGGCGCGATCATGCATTTCGCAGGCTCAGTGGTGGTGCCCGAATCGGTCAGCGATCCGCTGAAATATTATCACAACAACACCGCCAAGACCCGCGCGTTGATCGCATCAGCTGTGGCGGCCGGGGTGCCGCACTTCATCTTCAGCTCCACCGCCGCGACCTATGGCATTCCCGCGGTGTCGCCGCTGACTGAGGACACGCCGCAGCGGCCGATCAACCCCTATGGCCATTCAAAGCTGATGTCCGAACAGATGCTGCGCGATGTCGCAGCGGCGCATCCGCTCAATTACTGCGCGCTACGTTACTTCAATGTCGCCGGGGCCGATCCGCAAGGCCGCACCGGGCAATCGACTGCGGGGGCGACGCATCTGATCAAGGTTGCAGTTGAGGCCGCACTGGGCAAGCGCGCGCAAGTGGGCGTGTTCGGCACCGATTTCGATACGCCAGACGGCACCGGCGTGCGCGATTATATCCACGTCAGCGATCTGGCCGCCGCACATCTGCTGGCGCTCGCCGCGCTGATCGACCAGCCGCAGCGCTCGCTGACCATGAACTGCGGCTATGGCACCGGGTTCTCGGTGCTCGAAGTGCTCGACGCGGTGGACCGGGTGACCAACCGCAAGCTGGTGCGCGATCTGGCCCCGCGCCGCGCGGGCGATCCCGATGCGCTAGTTTCCGATAACCGCTTGATCAAGGCGTCGCTGCCCTGGGTGCCGCAATATGCCGATCTTGACACGATCGTCGGCCACGCGCTCGCCTGGGAGCGCAAGCTCAGCGAAATTCGCAGTGCATGAGCCCTTGCCGGGCGACTCCCGGTTGACTTCGCCGTGACTCGTCCGTAACGGCCCGGGTTCAATTTTCAGCGGCATCAAGCTGCCCCGAGGATATCATGAAGATTCGCAACAGCCTGAAGTCGCTCAAAGGTCGCCACCGCGATAACCGCGTGATTCGTCGTCGCGGGCGTACTTATGTGATCAACAAGACCAACCGCCGCTTCAAGGCGCGTCAGGGCTGATCTCCCGCGCGGCCGGTCGCATCCGGCCTGTGAAAATCCTCGGCCCGCCTCCATTGGGGAGCGCGGGCCGAAATTGTTTGAGGATCAAGCAGGTTTATGCAGCCACCGGTTGAAGCAGTCGTATTCGATGTCGGCAAGGTGCTGGTGCAGTGGGACTTACGGCATCTGCTGGCCAAGCTGGTCGATGATCCGGAAGAGCTGGACTGGGTCTGCGCCAATGTCGTCACCCCAGAATGGCATTTTGAGCACGACGCCGGGCGCCCGCTGGACGAAATGGTACCCGAGCGAATCGCGCTGTTCCCCGCTCACGCGCACCTGATCCACGCCTATCGCGCGCGGTTTGGCGAATCGATTCCCGGCCCGGTCCCGGGGTCGCTGGACCTAGTCGCAGCGTTGGCGGCGCGCGCCGTGCCGCTCTATGCCATCACCAATTTTGGGGCCGAGTTCTGGCCGCCGTTCCGCGCCGCTTGGCCGGTGTTCGATCACTTCCGCGATGTGGTCGTCTCAGGGGTCGAGCGCCTGGCCAAGCCCGATCCGGCGATCTACGCGCTGGCGGCGCAGCGGTTTGGCCATGCGCCTGGCGCAATGCTGTTCATTGATGACAACGCCGATAATATCGCATCGGCGCGAGACTGCGGCTGGCAGGTCCATCATTTCGCTGATGCAGTTGGGCTGGCAGCCGATTTGCAGGCGCGGGGATTGATTTAGACATCCTCACCGTTCGGGGAGGGGACCATCGCAGATGGGGGAGGGGCACCAGCGGGTGCTCCAGACCTTGGGCATAGGACTGGGTCTGCGACTGCAAGGTCTGGAGTAGCGGTTGGTGCCACTCCACCCCGCTGCTGCGCGTCGCGGTCCCCCTCTCCCATGAGAGAGGACACAAAAACCCCCGCCGGTGCGGGCGGGGGTCAGGTGAGAGGTTCTGTTCAGGAACGTGCCTGCCGGAGCCTTCCTGGAGGAGTGGGGGGGTAGGAAGGCCCCGTTCAAGTCTTGCGACTTTGCGGATCAGGCGGCCGCGTTACAGCGCTGAAGCTTGTCAGCGCTGAATTCGCCTTTGGGCGTGGCGAACAGGGTAAGCGCGCCAAATTCCTTGGCGACGCGGGTGCAGACATTGACCGGCGAAGAGCCATCGATGCTGCCGGTGCACTTGTCTTCCTTGCAGTTCCAGACCGCGCCGTTGAGCACCACGCGCTTGGGTGCTTCCAGCTTGGTGGCCAGCACCGCAGTATAGCTGCGCGCGGCCTGCGCCTGCACCGGTGTAGTGGTGGCGGCGAAGCTGATGAAAGTGCCGACGACCGCCAAAGCGGCAGCAATCATGGTGCGCGGCATGGTGCGATTGAGAGCGAGTGTCATTGGTTTATCCCTTTTTTTGTTGTGCCCGCAAGGTTCGCTGGCTCCCGGGGAGGACAGTCACGATTTGCGTTGCGAATCACTACCTACCTCTATAGGTATTAAGTTGCAACTAAAAACTGTGCGTTGCAGCAATTCACCCCAAACAATTTTTTTGTCGGCGGAAAGGTTGCTTTGCGCTACGGATGACAACGGGATCGGGCCACATGGCCGAAAGGGATAAGATGATGGGTCACTTGCGCGAACCACTCAGCGATGATCAGGCCTGCGGGCTGCCCGCCGCGCTGGAAGTGATGGGCGAGCGCTGGTCGTTCATGATCCTGCGCGCGGCCTTCAACGGGGTGCACCATTTTGAAGAGTTCCTGTCCGAACTTGGGATCGCCCGCAACATCCTCTCCAACCGGCTTGCGCGGCTGGTCGAACACGGGATCATGAAGCGCGAACCGCTGCCCGATGATCGCCGCAAGATCGAATACCGGCTGACCGAAAAGGGGCTGGACTTGCTCCCCGCGATGCTGACCCTGCGCCAATGGGGCGAAAAATACGGGATCGGCATCCCCAGCAATCCGGTGCTGTGCGACGCGCGCGATGGGCAGCCGATCGCCAAGATCGGCATCCACGCCCACGATGGCCGCCTGCTCGGCCCGAAGGAACTGGAATGGCGCGACCGCGCGGACATCGGCAAGCCGGTCGATGCCGCCGCCGAACCCCGCCCGCAACTGAGCGCGCTGCGCTGACGGCTTTTTGACTTGCCGACCAGCGCTTCCCTCGCCATCGTGCTGCAATGCAACAAGCGTCCGCCGAACCCGTACCAGTCGAACGTCTGCTGATTGAAGCCATCGCCCGGCGGCTGGCGATCCGCGCGCAGTACAACGGCACCGAAATCACCTTGGCCCCGCACCAGCTGTTCGAACGCCACGGCGATCTGTTCATCGGGGCCTACAACCCCGCCAAAAGCCGCCGCAGCGACGAACAGCCCAGCCTGGGCTATTTCAAGCTGAAGGGCCTGGGCCAGATTACCCTGACCGATGAAGCGTTCGAACCGCTCGCGGGGGCTGGCGCGGAATTGCCGCGTGAGAGTGATGTGCTGGTGTTCGCGGTGTGAAGGAGCGTGGGCTCCAAAATCCGACCCACTCTGCACCCGTCGCCCCTGCGCAGGCAGGGACCTACTGTAAAAATTTACCCGGAGAGGAGCCGGACCGTCCAAATTGACTACAACTCCTACCGGGCGATTATAATGCGGGACTCCCAAACCAAACCATTCACCGCGCCGCCACTGGAACCTCAGCACTTCTTGCCGAATATCCCCCCATCGAACGATAGAGCGCGATCTGCGCGAACAGTCTTTCTTGCCAGCCTGTTACCTGGGCATCTTCCGCATCGCTCAACGAGGTTTGGGCATCGAGAACACTTAGCAGGTCCTCTTCGCCTTCAATGTAGCGCACATTTGCGAGGCGAGCGGTAAGCCGCGCTTCTTCCACAATTGCATTGAGCAGGATTGCGCGTTCGGCTGATCGCTGGGCGGCGCTCTGCGCATCTTCCGCCTCGGCCAAAGCTGCCACAATCTTTTGACGGTACCGTTCGACGGCTTCAACGTTAACTGCCGATGCCAACTGCAACGCGCTTTGCAAGCGTCCGCGACTGAAGATCGGCGCCAACAGCGAAGATCCGATACTGACGCTCTGGCCCAGCGGAGTGCCAGCTGCAGTTTCAATCAACCCCTGCACACTGACGCCAAGCTTTGGATAGAACGCCGCCCGGGCTTGCGCAACGTCGCCGTTTGCCGCCTCGATCAAGGCCTCTGCCGCGAGCACATCGGGACGAGCAGCAAGCAAATCCCGTGGCGCTGGCAGACCGAGTTGCGGAACTTCAAGCGAGTCCAAGCTATCAGTTGAAAGCGAGAACTGCGGCGCTTCTGACCCGGTCAATATGGCGAGGGCTGTTCGTGTCTGATCCAGCGCTCCTAACAATCGGGACCTGCGCTCACGTAAGTTCAGTAGCCGTATCGCCTGCAATCCCTGATCGACCCGCGTTGCATCCCCTGCCGCCGAGCGCACTCGGATCACCCGATCGAGTTCTACTGCACGCTGTATATTGGTATCGAGAATAGCAATGCGTCGGGCTAGCGCCATATGCTGGAGATAGGCGGACGCTACGTCAGTCTCGATCACCAGCGCCACGGCTGCTCGCTCGAGCACGGCTGCGCGTGTCCGCGATACTGCGGCTCGTTTGCCCGCACGCAGTTGTCCAAATAGATCGAGGTCCAGCTCGACATCCACTCTGGCAAAGGCATTGTTGAAATCAAGTGGGTCGCTGCCGCTGTTCCCAAAACGCCGATTGGCACCGGCGGCCAACGTGACTTCCGGCAGAGTGGCCTGTCGTGCTGCGCGAGACAGCGCGCGCGATTGCGCAACGCGGGCCTCGGCAATGCGAACGTCGCTGTTGTTCGCAAGGGCCCGATCGGTCAACGCCTGGAGGGCGGGAGCTTTGAGGAGGCTCGCAAAGTTTGCCTGCGCAGTCGCCCTGTTATCGTGTTCGCCGCTCCATTGCGAAGATGTTATGGGGCGTGGCCCTTCGACCTGCACATTTGGCGCGCAGCCACCTGCGACCAGCATGAGCATAGTCATTCCGGAAATGGAGCGCGCGGCAAGCATCATTTCATCATAGCTGCCAGTGGTTAAGAATCGTTGACTTTCCAGCTGCGGTCCTGCCGCCCGCAGCCATGCTTCACCAGTTCTTAACCTTGTTTTCAGGTTTCGCGGGTAACTGGTCTTAATCCTCACGAGACCAGTAACAGGACAAATGTCAGCACTCCTTTTCCGCAATGAAGTGATCGAGGCAAACCGCAACCGGCTTACCGGAACAGTGGTTGCAGCCGTACCGCCGTCGTCGAGACTCTATACTCGTCTCGCCACCGCGGCCGCGCTGCTGCTTTTGGCGCTCCTGCTGTTTGGCAGCTATACCATGACCGCCGACGTGCGCGGGGTTGTCGCCTATGACGGCGGGATCGCGCGGGTCTATCCGCGTTCTGCCGCCGAGGTCAGCGCCATTCACGTCAAGACCGGACAGTGGGTCGCAGCCGGAGAGCCGCTGGTTACCCTGACCATCGCGCAAGGCCAGGGCGGGGTTGCGCCGCAACTTGCCCAGATCGGCAATCAGGACGTGGAACTGGGCAAACAGGTCGAGATCGTCACCAGTCAGGCTTCCGTCGAGACCTCCGCTCTTGCCCAGCAGCATAGTGGTATCATTGCGGCGATTTCCTCACTTGAGCGGCAGCGGACGATAGCTTCCGACCAGATCAGTCTGGCGCAATCCGCCGCGCGCCGGAGCGAGCGGCTGGCCAAAGAGGGCGCGGGAACCCAGCGCCAGGTCGAAGACAGCCGCTCCGCGCTTTTGTCTCGCCGTGCTGCCCATGAAGGGCTGGGGGAACAGCTCATTATTCAGCGCAATACCTTGCAGGCGAACGCAGCCGAGCGCGAGCGTCGGCAGCTTGAATCGCAACGCACGCTGTCGGTCCTGCTCGCGCAGCGGGCGGTTCTGGCGCAACAGCAGCTCGAACTTTCGCGGACCGACAAGCTCGTCCTGACCGCGCCGCTGGCCGGCACGGTGGGCGATATTAGCGTCGAGATCGGTCAGCAGACCACGCCTGATCGCGCGGTGGCATCGATCATTCCAGCGGACAGCAAGCTCGAAGTCTGGTTCTATGCGCCTTCGCGGGCCATCGGCAATGTCCGGCCCGGCCAGAACGTGCGGCTGCAGTTCGATGCCTTTCCCTATCAAAAATACGGCTCCAGCCTGGGCGTGGTGACTGAAGTCGCCAAGGTTCCGACCGAGGCGTCGAATGTCGATTCCGGGCTCAAGATCGATGAACCGGTGTTTCGCATCCGCACCCGCATTGTCAGATTCTCGCCGCGCGCCAAAGTCGATATGGCAGTGATGCGTCCGGGCATGACGCTGTCAGGTAAACTGGTGATGGAGCGGCGCAGCATCTGGCAGATCCTGCTCGGCCCGATCTTCGAGGCGGGCGGCTGATGGCTGCCTTTGAATGGCCCTGGAACGAACGGGTGCGCGTCGTGCTCCAGTCAGAGGCGGCCGAATGCGGGCTGGCCTCGTTGTGCATGGTCGCGCGCCTGCGCGGCCACCGGGTCGATCTGGCCGGGATGCGCCAGCGCTTTCCGACGTCGATCAAGGGCATGACCCTGCGTCAGCTGATCGCGGTCGCGTCCGAAATCGACTTGTCAGCGCGGGCTGTGCGGCTCGAAATCGAGGAACTTGGCTACCTTCAGCTACCGGCGATCCTGCACTGGGACTTGAACCATTTTGTCGTCCTGGAAAGCGTTGATCGCACCAGCGCCACAATCATTGATCCGGCACGCGGGCGGCGGCGGCTGCCGCTCGCCAAGTTCGCGCAGCACTTCACCGGTGTCGCGCTGGAATTGACCCCGACGGCCGATTTCAAGCCGATCCATGCTCAGACCCGCACCCGGCTTTCCGACCTGTGGAGCAGCCTGGTCAACTTCCGTTCGGCAGTGGGACAGGTCTTGCTGCTTTCACTGCTGGTGCAAGTAACCACGCTCGTCATACCCTTCTTTATCCAGCTCGTGATCGACGAGGGCGTGAACCAGGGCGATTCCAGTATGCTGACTTTGCTGTTGGTCGGCTTCGGCTTCATCTATGGCCTGCAGGCGGTGACCCGCATGTTGCGCAGCTGGGTTACCCTGTGCCTGGGTGAATCGCTGACATTCCAGCTTGGCGGCAATATTGTCAGGCACCTGTTGCGCCTGCCGATGGGCTTTTTCGAGCGCCGCCACGTTGGCGACATACTCTCGCGCATCGGCTCGATTCAGCCGATCCAGGCGCTGCTGACGCAAGGGCTGGTCGATTCCTTAATCGACATAACGCTGCTCTTGGCCACATTGCTGGTGATGCTGATGATCAGTGTTCCGCTTGCCGCTATCGTGTTTTGCGCCACGCTTGCTTATCTCGTGCTTTCCCAGATTCTATATCCGGCGATGCGATTGCTGACCGAGGAAGAGCTTGTCGCGCGAGCGCAGGAAGAATCTTATCAAATGGAATCGCTGCGCGCGATGCGCGCGATCAAGTTGCACGGCTTCGAGACAATGCGCGAGACTGGCTGGCGAAACCGTTACGCTGATGTGATCTCGGCCACCTACAAGTCACAAATGATCGGCGTAAAGCTGTCGTTTGCGGAAGATGCGATCTTCAACCTGTCTTTCTTGCTGACGGTCTATTTTGGGGCCTTGGCCGTGATTTCACAGCAGTTGACCGTCGGGCTGCTGCTGGCATTCCTGTCCTATCGCAGCAGCTTCGCCTCAAGCGCGACCTCGCTGGTCCGGCAGTGGCAGAAGTGGCGTCTGCTCAGCGTCCACCTCGAACGGCTTTCCGACATTGTCGGTGAGAAGAAGGAAATGCTGACGGCCGCGCCCCTGCATCGCCCCAGCCACCTTGCCCCCGCGATTTCCGCCAGCAACGTGTCCTTTGCATATGACAGCGCCAGCGGTCCGGTCCTCGACCGGGTCAGTTTTGAGATTCCGGCGGGAAGCCTTGTGGCGATCGTCGGCCCATCGGGTGCGGGTAAGACCACCTTGATGCGGCTTTTGCTCGGCTTGCTGACGCCACAATCGGGCACAATCGAGGTCGATGGCCTGGCACTGGGCGATGCGACTATGGCGTTCTGGCGCCAGCGGATCGGCGCAGTGCTGCAGGACGACTACCTGCTGACCGGCACACTCGCGGACAACATCTGCTTTTTTCACCCGCAGCCTGACCAGCAAGCGATCGAATCCGCGACCCGCCTCGCACGGGTGCATGATGACATAGCCAGGATGCCGATGGCATATCAGACTCTGGTGAGCGATATGGGCGCAGCGCTTTCATCCGGCCAGCGCCAACGAATCCTGCTGGCCCGCGCGCTCTATCGCGATCCCGATGTTCTGCTGCTCGACGAAGGCACGGCGAATCTCGATGAGAAGACCGAAAGCTATGTCGCACTTGCGATAGCGGCCATGCCGATCACCCGGATCGCGATTTCGCACCGGCCGGCACTGGTCGATCTCGCCGACATCGTGCTGCAGGTCGAAGGTGGCCAAGTCCGGCAGATCGCAAAACCCAGCCGACCCGGACCAATGGCGCAGTTTCAGCTCAAGCCGAGTGAAAGGAAAAACCTGTGACCGGATTGGTGCCACTTCAACTCAATTCCGAGATCGATATTGCCGAACTTGGTGCACGCTTCCGCCGCGACGGTCGCGTGCGGGTAAGCCGTGTTTTCGCCCAGGGCGCACCAGAACTCTTCCATTACCTCGAAGGCAATGACGACTGGATCCAGCTAGTTAATCACAAAAGCGGCGCGCACGAGGTCGCCTGGAACGACTGGCGCGAGCCGGGCGCACAGCGCCGCCGCGAGATCGAGCCTGACATGTTTGATCGTGCGGTGGACGAATTTCAATATTGTTATGCCGCCCTGCGTGTTCCAGTTGCTGGCGAGCATGAGGAAGACCCGGTGTTGCGGGCGCTGCGCGACTTGATGTGCAGCGCGGCGATGCGCGCATTTCTGGAAGGGGTTACTGGCCTAGTTGCCCCGACTTTTACCGATGGCCAAGTCACAGCCTACGGCGAAGGCGACTTCCTCACCGGCCACGACGATGATCTGGCCGGTTCAGGCCGGAAAGTGGCGTTCGTCCTGGGGCTAACCCCACAATGGCGGCTCGAATGGGGCGGATTATTGCTGTTTCATGAACTCGACGGGGTCGATTGTTCAGGCCTCATTCCGCAATTCAACACGCTCGATCTGTTCGCGATCCCGCGTTACCACAGCGTATCGATGGTGACTCGCGCGGCCCCCCGGCGTCGGTTCAGTGTGACCGGTTGGCTCTCCATCGCCGAGTGAAATTACCAGAGCTGCAAGCTCAATTGGCGATGGCGACTGAACTGCGGACCTTGATCTCCACCTCGACAATGCAATCCATGCGCTTGACTCTGAGTCCTTTGGCGATCTTTGGGTCAAAATAGTCGCGCAGGATCGGCGGCCGTTGGGCGGCGAAATAGAATTCCGGATCGGCCATGACCTCGGATGTCGCAGTCAGACGCAATTCGTCTTTGCGCGTGACCACTTCGACCACGCACCAGGCGTGCGTGAACCCGGCACTGCGCAAGGCATGGGCGCGGTGATAGCCATTCTGCAGCAGCACGCGGCTGCCGCTGCGAATGCCACTCAGAAAGTTCGAACCGAAGCCCACTGATATCCCCAGCATGGCCGCTGCTGGTCCGGGCAGTTTCAGGTGGGCAATGTCCGCCGCGCGCAACAGCATCGGGTCATGCTGGCGAAAGTCGCTCGATGGCGAGGCAAACTGATAGCGATCAGGCGCGAGCCGGGTGATGGAAACCGGCGGCAGTGGGCGCTCGATTGGCAGGCAGAAATCGAACAGCTCAGCTGGCGATGGGCGCTTTCCCAGCCCGGCCGCGGCTTTCAGAACAGGGCCGCATTCGACCTGGATCTGGGAAACAACCAGCTTGTCGAGTTCGACGAGTTCGAAGGAATAGGGCAGATTATCGAATGAATTTTGAAACCAGTCGTTCGCTTCCAGCCGGGATGCCAGCCGAGTGAGGCGGCGATCGAGCGGGCGACACGCAATCGAATCGGCTATGCCTGCTTCGGATATTTCAAGCTCGTAATAGTAATCGTTGGCAGCCCGCCATTCATCGGCCAACGCGCGGGCATTCAGCTGCTCGCCGTCAACCACTTTGCTCTCGCAGAAGTGCAGATAGTCCTGAAGATGTGGCTGGCCAAGGAGCCAGATCATGTCGCGGTGTTCCGCCTGAACGCCAGCTTTTTCGAGCGATTTGGGGGCGTTGCGTTTGGATGCTGACACTTTGACTTCCTGGCTGATGCTTCATGCTGGCCAAAGCAATACCATTGGGTGCTTACGAAAGAGTAAGGGCGGGAGTGATCCCGCCCTTAAAATTTTGCCGCGATGAAGCGAGCATTGAATCAGCAATAGCCTTTTGAGCCACGCTTGTTCGACTTGCTCTTCTTCGACTTGCTCTTGCAAGTGGGAGGCGTCGGCGACGAGCCCCTGCCGCGCTTGCTGGCGCCGCCAGCGCCGTAAACCTGTTCGAGTTCGTCGATATTAAGATCACGCATGATTTGTCTCCAAGTCGATGAGTTGATTCGGGCGAGTTGCCGAAACCGTGGCTGCGCCCTGAAAATGAGTTTGTCAGTAAACGGAATTGGTTAATTTCCTAACCGTCCCCCTTCGGCACAAATTGTCGTCAAACTCTAACGAGGGCTCGAACGTTCTGGTTTCAGACACAGCATTAGCATTGCTACCGCACAGAGCCTGAGCTGGTTCGATCTGGTAAAGCTTCGCACCAGCGGCTTTTCGGTATCACGGCGACTCAACCCCGATTTCCCGTTTTGAATTGGTCCGTACAGTGCCAGCCGCGCGATGAAATATAACGTGACCCCCAACTTTCATTCAGTTGCCATGAGCGTCCAGTCATCGTTGCTGCCCGTCAGCGCGAGTGGCGGCTCGGGCCGCACAGGCTCAACAAGATCAAGCACCCATGACCAACGGCCAAGTCAAGTGGCTGCACCGGACGGCAAGAGAAACGCCGGTCAATCGATCCCATTATGACAGGCAGACACAGCTGACTGCCCATCTCCACGACTTCATCGATGCCTACAATTATGGGCGGCGCCTGAAGACCCTCAAAGGCCTCACACCCTTCGAACACATCTGCAAAATATGGACAACCTAGCCAAACAGATTTACCCTCAATCCACACAATTAAGCGCCGGGACTAAACACTTGGGCTATTTCAAGCTGAACGGCCTGGGCCAGATCACCCTGACCGACGAAGCGTTCGAACCGCTCGCCGGGGCGGGTGCGGAACTGCCGCGTGCGAGCGATGTGCTGGTGTTTGCGGGATGAGCGGCAGGTGGCCAGTTGCGCTGGTTGCGATCAGCCTCGTCGCGGGCTGCGCCGCCGCCCAGAGCCAGCAAGCCAGCACCGCCGCTGCTGAGGCAGCAGGACAGGCCGCTTTGGTTGCAGCGGGATCAACGGGCGCACCAGCCGCTCGCGCGAGCGGCAGCCCGATGGGTGTGCTGTGCTGGGCCGCGATCCTCGAATCGATTTCGGACACCGGCAAGCGCTGCATTGCCAAGGAAGACCCGCAGTTCCGCAGCGCGCTGGACCAGTCCATCGCCCAGCTGGATGCGCATCTGACCACCACAGGCGGCTGGAACGCTACGCAGCTGAACCGCTTCAAGGCGCAGATGGGGGGACGGAGCGCACCAGAAGCCGAAGTCTGCGGCAACGCCGAAGCGCTGGAAATGTATCAGGGTCTGCAAAAATCCGGGGTCGCATCGCTGGAACGACAAACCAACGCGGTGCTTGCCAATCCGGGGCCGCCGAAATGGGGCGATTGTTTGTAACGCGCTGAAGCGGTGCGTTGGTGTTTAGGGACGGCGAGCTGGGGCAGCCACGTCCCGGGCAAATGTCCTTCAATATTGACAATCGCGCGGAATTCTGCGAATCCACGGCTAAGCCGCACTGTGACGGCATCCAGTTAAAGGCGATGCAACGAAACCAGCTTTCTGCGCATCGCCGAACAAATTGAAGCATAGGGCCGCTAGATTAGCGGCCCTATGTATTTTTGCCGATCACTTACAAAATTGAGATAGACCCCGAAGACCCGATAATTCAGGTCCCGGCGCGAGTGCTTGTTCAGCTTGTTTGGTGTCCCTGGCCGATTGCGGGTGACCAAATGCTCTTTGTCCAAAGTGTCAATCAACGCATGTAGCACGACCGTGTATTGCAACAGTTTCTGGCGACCATCGGTTGCTTCAAGATTGTGCAACGCCGAGCAAAGTGGTGCCAACCAGCGTTTGGCCGTCTGACTTTCCTCGCAAGCTTCCATGAACTCAATAAAATTCATCGTCTTGCCATTGCGTCGCGCAAATTCACCCAGCGCACGCTGTGAAATTCTATCAATTAGTCGAACCCGACGCGATTGCAGACAATTGAGAAAGGCCTGCACCTGTTTGCCTTTGATGCTCTTGGCAACTTCAGACGAGAGCCCCTGCATCCTGACGATTTCGACCTCAGACCAGAATTGAACAAACAGATAAATGACGCTGGCCGATGCCGGTTCTTCCAAACCATCAAGCGGACGGCCTCGGATCGGAATGAAATCCTGTTCGGCAAGCGAACGGAGTTTTCCCACCAATTCGTCAGTCGCGCGCAGCATGGGCTCAAGCGTTGCAATCACGCTTTGCGACTGTTGCGACCGATTCACTCTCCATTGCTTGAACTCAGTGAATCCCAGCTCAAAGCACTTGAGCGTGGCGCCGCCGCCTAGAGCTGCAGAAAACAGGGACCACCAGTCTGATTGGATCACCATCCCCTCAACTCCTCGGCGCAACCCGGCGGTAGCTCAGCGCTTCGGCCACGTGAATCCGCCCCACGCCTTCGCTCCCCGCCAGATCGGCAATCGTCCGCGCCACCCGCAGCATCCGCGTATACCCGCGCGCCGACAGCCGCATC
>JANORN010000245.1:0-7490 GCA_031415355.1 Novosphingobium sp.
ACTGCTTCGCGGAAGGGCTCAACCAGCCCATTTGCAGCGGGATTGAATGCCCCAAACGCGGAGCCTGTGGCGACGGCATAGGCATCAGCCAGCACCGAATCGCGCTCAATCCCAAAGGTTGGTAAGCTGGCTGCGGCGGGGTGGCTGGTGACCTGCGCCAGGATCAACCCCGGGCTGAGCACGCTCCACGCGGCGGCGAACAGCGTGGCGGGCACGGCAATCCACAGCGCGACGTACCAGCCGTGGTAATTAGGCAAAGAATGCAGCGGTGCGCGAACACCGGGAGCGGCCCGCTTGAACGCCCAGGCCCGTGAACGCGCCGCCAACCAACCGATCAGGCCCAGCCCAAGGGCGAGCAAGACAGGAATGATTGGCGACATCGTTCAGGCGTTTCCTGTGGTTCGGAGCTTACTTCAGCCCCGCACCATCAAGCACGGTGAGTGCCGTGGCAACAGCCGCATTCTTTTCTTGCACATCCGCAGGCGAGACGACCATGCCCTGCTTTGCCAGCAAGCCATCCTTGCCCCAGCTGGCGGCCCATTGCGCCACAAATTCCTTCAGGCCTTTGATCGCGCCAACGTGGGCGGCTTTGACATAGATGTACAGCGGCCGCGCGCCCGGATAGCTGAAATCGCTGATCGAGGCATAGGTCGGCTGCACGCCGTTCATCGACAGGCCCTTCAGCTTGTCCATGTTCTCTTCGAGGTAGGAAAAGCCAAACACGCCGATCGCCTTGGGATTGGCTTCCAGCTTCTGCACGATCAGATTGTCGTTTTCACCGGCGTCAACATAGGCACCATCATTGCGCACTTCGGTGCAGATTTTTTCGTGCTGCGCTTTGTCGCTGTCTTTCAGGGCTTTCATCGCCGGATCGGTATCGCAGCCCTTCATCAGGATCAGCTCTTTCAGGGCATCGCGCGTGCCAGAGGTGGATGGCGGGCCGTAAACCAGGATCGGCAGCGCCGGCAGCTTGGGGTTAACATCGGCCCAGGTCTTGGCGGTGTTGGGCTTGCCAAACGGGTTGGCGGCCAGCGCCTTGTAAACATCGGCCTGGGTCAGTGCGATCCCGATGCCGCCCTTGGCTTCGGCGAAAGCGATCCCGTCCAGACCGACCTGCACTTCAACGATGTCTTTCACGCCATTCTTCTGGCAGTCATCGAACTCGGACTTCTTGATCCGGCGCGAGGCATTGGCGATATCAGGATGCTGCACGCCCACCCCGGCGCAGAACAGCTTCATACCCGCACCCGTTCCGGTTGATTCGATGATCGGCGATTTGAACTCTGTGTTCGATTTGGCGAGGGCATCGGCCACCGCCTTGGCAAATGGATAGACCGTGGACGAACCGACCGCGCGGATCTGCTCGCGCGAGGTTGATTGGGCACCGCACGCGACCAGCGCAAGTGAAGCAGAGACGGCGAGCAAGGCAGCAGATTTCTTCATCGAAATGACTCCGGTTACTGGGATTGCATCGCGCTCTGACGGCGTTTCATGACAAGTTTATGACACAGCCGCTAGATCAGGCTGCGCCAGCGCAGGAAAAACAATTGTGACCGTGGTTCCTGCGCCAAGGCGGCTGGCAATATCAAGCTGGGCGCGGTGCCGTTCCACAATATGCTTCACAATCGCCAGGCCCAGCCCGGTCCCGCCAGAGGCCCGGCTGCGCCCGGGATCGGTGCGATAGAAGCGGCGGGTCAGATGCGGGATGTGTTCGGGCGCGATGCCTTGACCTTGATCTGTGATTTGTAGCTTCATGGTTTCGTTAGGTTCTGCTTGGACGCTCACTGCGACAGCCTGCTCCGGATCACCGTATTTCAAAGCGTTATCGACCAGATTGCGAACGAGTTGCTCCAACTGCGCCGCGTCCCCCGCCACCAGCAGCGGCGCTGATCCGGACTGGACCACCACCCGTTCCTTGCCGCGAACCGAAACGATCTCCGCCACCACCCGCTCTGTCAGGTTCCGCAGATCTACTTGCTCAGTCGGGCGATCATGCTTTTCGGCCTCGACGTGGCTGAGGCTCATCAAGTCTTCGACCAGCGACAGCATCCGCTCGGCCTCGCGCTTGGCGATCGCCACAAACCGCAACCGTGTGGCCGAATCTACGCTGTCCCCGCCGTCGCCCAGCGTTTCCAGGTAGCCGATCACTGAAGCCAGCGGCGTGCGCAGTTCATGGCTGGCATTGGCCACGAAGTCGGTGTGCGCGCGGCCGATGTCGGCTTCGGCGGTGCGATCCTCCAGTTCCAGCAGCCAGCGTCGCGCATCAATCCGGCGGCGTGTCAAATCCCACAGGCTCCGTGTGCCAGTGAAACCGGCGATGCTGACCACGGCATCTTCCTTCTGATCCAGCAGCCGCATGGCTTCGGGATGGCGCAACGCGATCCGGGCATCCTGGCCGATAATGTGCCCACCCAGCGCCGCCCGCGCGGCTGCATTAGCCATCAGGATTCGGTTTTGATCGATGAGCATGAGCGGTTGGCTGAGCGGTTCGATCACTTCGCTCACCGCGACCCGTGATACAGTGCCAGCGTCGATTTGGGGCGCGGCAATTTCCGGTTCGGGCCGGGCCAGCCACAGCGACCCACCCCAGATCAGCCCGATTGCCAGCACCAGCCACCAGTCGGTTCCGCTGGCAAACAAGCCGGCCAGCCCCAGCGCGAGCAGGGCCAGGCCAGGCAGCGAAAGATGGGAGCGGTCTGGCACTGGCATGGTGCCTATTCCATTACCGGTGAAGATGATAGTTTCAAGACAATCGCCGCGCCTGATTACCAACGACATTGTGCGCGGCCCGAATGCGAGACGCCAAGGGGCGACCCAGGCCATTCAAGGCCAGCACAGACGTAGCACTGAAGTGGATACCCCGGACCGGAAATCTGGTGACCCCTACGGGAATCGAACCCGTGTTTCAGCCGTGAAAGGGCCGCGTCCTAACCGCTAGACGAAGGGGCCGCACCGGCAATGCCGTGAACAGGCCGGGCGTTTAGGCAAGGGGGGCGAACTGGTCAAGCCCCGTTCGCAACAATGTGAACCTATGTTCATGGTTATACTTCAATTGGCCCAGGCGGCGTCTTCGACATGCAGTTCGGCGGCGGGGCGGCTGGCCCAGTCATCCAGCTTGGCCCGGCCCGCCAGCCATACCCGGCGATCCCGCCCATGCATCAGCAACGCCTGACCCATTTCGCTGTCCACCGCGCGGAACGCGATGGCTTTGAAACTGCTCCCATCTTCGCCGCGCACAATCAGCCGCAGATGCTGGGTGCCGACGATGTCCGCCTTGACGATCCGCAGCGGTCCGATTGCCACACGCGGCCCGGGCCAGCCCATACCGAACGGCCCAGCACCGTCCATGGTCGCCACCAGTTCCGGCGTCAGCCCGCGCGGGGCCAGCGCCAGGTCCAGCAGCAGCGCCTGGCTGGCTGAGGCTTCGGCCACGTCGCGCTCCAGCCGCGTGTTCAGCCAGTCCGCCAGTGCCTCGAGCTGATCCGGCGCGACCGTCAGTCCCGCCGCCATCGCATGGCCGCCACCCGCGACCAGCAAACCGTGTTCGCGCGCCGCGATGATTGCTGCACCCAGATCGACCCCGGCGATCGAACGCCCTGAGCCTTTGCCATTGCCAGCCTCATCTGCGCCCAGCGCGATCACGACGGTCGGCTTGCCCGATTTTTCCTTGATCCGTCCGGCGACGATGCCGATCACCCCGGGGTGCCAGCCGTCGCCGGCCAGCACGATCACCGCGCGGTTGTGCTGCGCGACCAGCTGCGCTTCGGCCGCTTCCTGCACGGAAGCCTCGATGGCGCGGCGCTCCTCGTTTAGTTGAGAGAGCTGCGCTGCAATGTCGCGTGCTTCATCCGGGTCTTCCGTGATCAGCAGCCGCACCCCCAGCGTCGATTCGCCGACCCGCCCCCCGGCATTGATCCGCGGCCCCAGCGCAAAGCCCAGGTCGCTGCACGTTGGCGCGCGGCTGAGGCGGCTGACATCGATCAGCGCGGCCATGCCCACCGATTCGCGCCGCGCCATCACTTTGAGGCCTTGTGCCACGAAGGCCCGGTTGAGACCGCGCAGCGCCGCAACATCGGCGACCGTGCCCAGCGCGACCACATCGAGCAGCGCCAGCAGGTCTGGCTCGGCGCGGCTGGCAAAATAGCCGCGTTGGCGTAGCGTGCGGACGGTGGCAATTGCCAACAGGAAGGCCACGCCTACCGCTGCCAAATGGCCGTGGGCGGCGGCGTCTGGCGCCTCATCAAGCCGGTTGGGGTTGACCAGCGCCAGGGCCAGCGGCAGTTCGGCCGAACATTTGTGATGATCAACCACGATAACTTCGATCCCGGCTGCTTGCGCCATCGCCAGCGCTTCATAGGCCATCGCCCCGCAATCAACCGTGACTACCAGGCGCGATCCCTGCGCGCCCAGCTTGACCAGTGCTTCGCCTGACGGACCATAGCCTTCGAGCAGGCGGTCCGGGATGTAATAGCTGGCGTCATGGCCCAGCCCGCGCAGCAGCCGGATCAGCAGCGCCGCGCTGGTGGCCCCGTCGACGTCGTAATCGCCATAAACGGTCAGCGCTTCGCCAGCTTCAACCGCGTCGGCCAAGCGCGCAGCCGCGCGGTCCATGTCCTGGAAAATCGACGGATCGGGCAGGAACCCGCGTAGCGATGGGGTGCGGTTGCGTTCCAGATCGTCAGCACTGACCCCGCGCGCCAGCAGCAGCTGGTTGACCAGTTCTTCGCCGCCGCCGATCCCGTCGCCTGCCAGGTCCATGTTGCCGCCGCGCCAATGCCAGGCCTTGCCGGTGAGCGACTGCGAAATTCCATTTACTGGGGCACGTGTAAGCATGTCGGCGCGGTAGCACAGCGATTGCCAAGCGGCCAAGGGCATGGTCTGTTACAGCAGTCTTGGGCAGAAGGGTTCATTGGTGCTGGCAATCATCTGGCATAGCCGCACCGGCGCGAGCGCCGCCCTGGCCGCAGCGGCCGGGCAGGGGGCTGGTGAGCAGGGCTGCTTGATCCCGGCGGAGCAAGTCCAACCGGAGGACTTGCTGGCGGCGGCGGGCTTTCTGTTTGTCGGCCCGGAGAACCTGGGGGCACTGTCGGGCGCGATGAAGGAGCTGTTTGATCGGTGTTACTATCCGGTGCTGGGGCAACTGGAGGGGCGGCCCTATGCCACGATCATCGCGGCAGGTTCTGATGGGCGCGGCGCGCAGGCGCAGCTAGACCGGATCGTTACCGGGTGGCGCTTGCGCCGGGTGGCCGAACCGCTGATCGTCAATCTGGCGGCGCAAACCAGCGCTGAAATCCTCGCTCCCAAGCAAGTCCCGCCGGACCGGTTGGCGGCAGCCGCTGAACTGGGGCAGGCGTTAGCCACCGGCTTGGCACTCGGAGTGTTTTGAGTTGTCCGGGGCAATTGGCACCACAACGGAGCAGTTTTTGCGCTGGAGGACTCGACTAAGCCGCCGCGTTAGTGGCAGACTCGCTCGCAGCAGACCACGCAACCGGGGCCAGCGTAAATGAATGACTCGATTGCCAAACCGCTGCTCTCGTTGGTCTTTGCCGCTAATCAGCGCCCAAGCTTTGCCGCTTTAGCGGACCTTGGCACCGCCGCAGGGGGGGATGGATTTGTCAGCGCCCAACTTGGCATGGAAGCCGCTGCGATCACTGCGGCTGAATTGCTGGTCCAAGGACTGACGTTTGATTGCTTCGGCTTGGCTCCCGGCTCCGCGATGCCGAACCCTGCGCAGGGGGCCCGATTGGGGATTGAGCGTTTTTCGCAAGGCGAAGCGCTGTCACTGCAACCTGGTCCGCATATCGCCGCCGGCGCTTCGTTATTACCGGTAATGCAGGCCTTGTTGGGGCTGGGGGCGGTGCTGGCGCAATTGCCGGGGGTGCAGGCAGTGGTGTGGCACCCGGCGGAAACCTGGATGGAGCCGAACTATTTCCGCACAATTACCCGCGACTGGATCAAGGGCGGGGCCTTCCCGGCGTTGGGACTGGCGGCTTTGCACCAATCGCCAAACGGGGTGTTTCGTTCGCAGGGGCTGGCATTCTTCACCGGTCAGGAGCTGCGGCTTGATCCCCGGCTCAATCTCTCGCCCGAGCGGATGGCGCAATTGGCGATCCGCCTGATCGATCAGCTGGTGCTGGATGGCCGGGTTGCGGAGCCCCGCATGATCGCGCTGGCGGGTATGCCGCAAGTACTGGCGGTTCCGGTCGAGGGCGAAAAGGTGCTGCTGATCCGCCCGCAGCCGCGCGACAGTGGCCAGTGAACGCCGGATCATTCCGTTCCGCGCGGTCAATTGCCGCGATGCGTCTGGCTATCGCCCCGGATTGCAACGCCACCACCTGATCCCTTGCGAGATTTTGACCAAGCTCTGTTTCCGGCGAGTGCTTAGCGCGCTGGGGCCTGAGCAGAGCCGCCTGCACGATTTCCGCCGCAACGGCCTGCTGTTGCCCGCGAACGACGATGCCGCCGCCAGCCTGGGCCTGCCGCTGCATCGCGGGCCGCACCGGCGCTATACCGAACTGGTGTTCGAACGCTTCGGCCGGATCGAGGCGGAATGGTCGCGCACCGCGCCGCGCTCTGACCAGCAAGCGCTGGTCGATGCGCTCGCCCGGCTTGACCTGTTGCAGAGCGCGCTGCGGCGGCGGCTGCTGTCAGTCCATCCGCCGCTGCAGCTCAACCACCGCCACGTGCCGCGCCCCAGCGCCGAGTTCGCCGTGCTCGACGCCATGGCCGCCAGCCTGTGGCGCGCGACTGAGTAGGTTTCAGACCAGCGTCATTCCCGCCTTCGTCGCCAGTTCCGCGCGCGCGGCGTTGTATTCCGCTTCCAGCCGGTCGACCCGGTCGGCGACGCTTTCCACCGCCTTCACCGCGCCGATCCCCTGGCCTGAGCCCCAGATGTCCTTCCACGCCTTGGCCTCGGTATTGCCGCCCGAGCCGAAGTTCATGGCGCTGGGATCGCTGACCGGCAGATTGTCCGGGTCGAGTCCTGCCGCCACGATGGAGGGGCGCAGGTAATTGCCGTGAACCCCGGTGAACAGGTTCGAATAGACGATATCGTCCGCATTGCCGGAGACAATCGCGTCCTTGTACCCCTGCTGCGCATTGGCTTCCGTGGTGGCGATCCACGGCGAGCCGATATAGCCAAAGTCCGCACCCATTGCTTGCGCCGCCAACACCGAGCGCCCGCAAGCGATGGAGCCGGACAGCGCGATCAGCCCGTCAAACCACTCGCGGATTTCCTGCATCAAGGCGAACGGCGAGAGTACCCCGGCGTGTCCGCCCGCACCGGCGGCGACGGGGATCAGGCCATCCGCGCCCTTTTCAATCGCTTTGCGCGCAAACCGGTTGTTGATCACATCGTGCAGCACGATCCCGCCCCAGCTGTGCACCGCCGCGTTCAGATCCTCGCGCGCGCCCAGCGAGGTGATCGTCATCGGCACCTGCCACTTGGCGCAAACCTCGTAGTCTTCCTCCAGCCGGTTGTTCGATTTGTG
>JANORN010000246.1:0-21955 GCA_031415355.1 Novosphingobium sp.
CACGCTACCCGCTAGGCGTCGTACTACAGCGCGTAGGGCATGGGCTCAAGATCGCGGCCCAGCTCGATCAGCAGGCGATAGCGTTCGTCTCCGTCAAGGAATTCATACTCTTCGCGGATGTCGTCTAGGCTACGCATGGCCGGGATGTAGCGTGCGCCGGTCAGCCTGCAAGGCCGCCGGGGCGGGTCAGGACAAAATAGATCACATAGAACCACGACAGCACCCCGTGGACCACCGCCCAGACGACCGATTTGTGCAGGCTCCACGAAATGGCGACCGCTAGCGCGCTGCCCAGGCTGATCCCCGCGCGCGCGGCGTGGCCGGTGGTGGTTCCGTTCATAAGTCAACTCCTGCGGCGATGGCTTCCAGCTTGCGGATGCGTTCCTTCAGATCGGCGATCTCGATCCGCGCCATCCCGCTGCCATTGGCCGCGCCGGGTTCAGGGCGGCGCTGCAGGTCAAGCTCGCGCGTTTTCAAGGCGAGCCAGCCCTGCCAGCCGCGCAGCAGTGTGGCGGTGATGACCAGCAGGCTGAGCAGCGATGTGGCGGCGATAATCAGGTAGGCGCTGGGCATGGCGGGTTCCTCCTGGGGTCAGCGATCACGCAGGGCTTCGATTTCAGCGGCGATCGCGCGGGTTTCGCGCGCGCCGATGGTGTTGGCGTCAGTGGCAATACGTTCCAGCACCTTGATCCGGTCGCGCAGGGTTTCCACTTCGCGCTGTAATTCGGTGTCTTTCGGCTGCGGCTTGATCAGAGTCTGCACGGGGCGGCCCTTGCGGTCGGTGACGATGCCGTGCTCGGCGTTGTACTTGGCACGCATGACCCGGGAGATCGCGGAGATCGCAACGATCCCGATCACCATGATGGCAATCCACATGTTGTTCATTGCACTTTGTCCTTTTCCAGCCGCAAGGCTTCGATCTGGCTGGTCAGCTGATAGCCGCTGTCAGTGACGATCCGCTCGACATTGCCGAGCCGGTCTTTCACCGAGCCGAGTTCCGCGCGCAGTTGGGCATTTTCCTGGCTGAGCAGCTTGATCCGTTCCACCGCCTCGTTGCTCGCCCCGGGCTTAAGCGACTGGCCCCACATCCCTTCGAGCGGGTAGCCGTGCTTGACCTTGAGCCGGGTGGTGTGCACCGAGGCGGCGATCCCGGCGGCACCCAGGGCAAGCCCGCCGCCGATCAGCCATGGCGCAAACGAAAGGATGTCCATCAGGCTCATGAGCGTGCCTGCGGCTCGCGGCTGTCGAGCAGCGCCTCGACCTTGCGGGCATCGCGCAGTGCTTCAATCTGGCTGGCCACGTCATAGCCTTTGTCGGTGACAATGCGTTCCAGCACCCGCACGCGATCTTCCAGCTGCGCAGTCTGCGAGGCGTATTGTGCGGCCTTTTCGGCGGTCACATCGGCGGTTGAACGGAGCTGTGTTTCTGCGATCTTTTGTTGATGTTTCGTCCAGATCGCCAACAGCGGGATGGCAAAGATCATGATCGGAATCAGCAAGGCTAGCGTGCCATTCATGGTAGTATCCTCTTTCCAATTACCTGGCGTTCAGCGCAGCCGCTCGATCTCTTCGGACAGGCGCGGGTTGGCGGTGACGTAATAGGTTTCCACGTCGGCCAGGCGGCGATCAATATCGCGGAAACTGGCGCGCACATCACGGGCGGTGCGGGTGGGCGATTGGCGCACGCGCTGCCAGAACTGCTGTTCCTGATTGTCTACGTACAGATGCGGCGGCTTTTTGTTCGCCAGAAACCCGGCGATGAAATAGAACGGGATGATCCCGCCACCGGTCATGAAGACCAGGCCGACAGCGGCCAGTCGGACCCAGATCGCGTTGACCCCGGTGTAATCGGCAATCCCGGAGCAGATCCCCATCAGTTTGGCGTTCTGCTTGTCGCGGTAGAATGTGGTGCGCAAGTCGTTCATCTCAAATCCTCCCCTTCTTGGCCAGCATCCGATCAATTTCGCGTAGCGGCTGATTGCCGATTTCGCGGTCGTGGACCAGCCGCGTGGGTTTGAAATCGGGATTGTCCGCACCGACCAGCCGCTCTACCGTATCCATCCGGTCATCGAGGCGGCGGGCGAGAGCGTAAAGCTCCTCCAGCAGCGATTCGTCATCGACGGTCAGCGTGGCGGCAGTCTTCCACTTGGTGACATAGTGCAGGATCAACCACGGCAAGCCCACCACAACGCCCATCAACGCAACGACTTCTCCAAGTTCCATGGCACTTAATCCTCCTTGTCCGCAGCGCCCGAAAGCGCGCGCTTCATTGCTTCCAGCTCTTCATCGATCTTGTCCTGCCCGGCGAGGGCATTTATCTCATCGGCCAGGCTCGGCTTGCTGCGGCCATCGGCCAGGCCCAGCGCATCGGCGCGACCTTCGGCATAGTCGACCCGGCGTTCCAGCTGGTCGAACCGCGCCATGGCCTCATCCACCCGCTCACTGGCGAGCAGCGTGCGCAGCTTGACCCGGTTTTCGGCGCTTTCCAGCCGCACAGCGATGGCGGACTGGCGGCTGCGCGCCTCACGCAAACGGGTTTGCAGCTTGTCGATATCAATTTCGTAAGCGCGCAGGGCATCATCCAGCACGGCAATTTCGGCCTTCAGCTGGTCGGCCATGTCGCCGGACTTCTTCTTTTCCACCAACGCAGCACGCGCCAGATCTTCGCGGTCCTTGCTCAGCGCCAATTGCGCCTTTTCGCCCCAGTCCGCCTGCAACCGGTCCAGCTTCACGGTGTGGCGATGCATTTCCTTCTGATCAGCGATGGTCCGTGCGGCGCTGGCGCGCACTTCGACCAGCGTTTCTTCCATTTCGAAGATGATCATCCGGATCATCTTTTCCGGATCGTCCGCCTTATCCAGCAGATCGGTGAAATTGGCAGCAATAATGTCACGCGTGCGGCTGAAAATGCCCATCAAGGGTGCTCCGAAAGAGGGGGATTGCGAGGTGCGGATACGTTCAAGTTCGGCATCCAACCGAGACGCCCGGCGGGTGTCGCGGATAAAGGTCTGGGCCGGCCCGCCCGAGCCTTGACCAAGCTGGGGGCGGGGGGACTGGGGACCGCCAGCGGGTTGCTCTGGATGGACCGGCCCAAGGTCAAAGGGATCATTGTCGTGGTTCATGGCATCACTCACCTTTCGCTGATCAGGCCTGCCAAGCCGCAGCGGCGGCGTCTGCTTGGGCGACTGAAGGCGCGGCATCGAGTTGCTGCGTCAGGACGAACACGTTCATCGCCAGCATCGCGGCGAGGCTGAGCGCAATCGCCTTGTCGAGCAGGGTCCGGGGGGTGATCAGACGGTTGATCATGGCAGGGGCCTTTTTGAACGCCAGGATGGCAGTTGTTCATGTATTAGCAAGGCGCGTGCCAAATGCCGCGCAGGCCTGTTTCCCCCCAGTTTGGCCACTATTCGACCAATGACTTGTACGAGTTCTTGCGGATAGTTGGTGAAATTTGCTACACTTTGGGCATGGAGCGCAACACCCAGTTCATCGGCCAGTCCGGGGCCTTTCTTGATGCAGTGGAACGCACCAGCCGCGCTGCGCCGTTGCAGCGGCCGGTGCTGGTGATTGGTGAGCGCGGGACTGGCAAGGAACTGATCGCCGAACGCCTGCATCAGCTCAGCCGCCGCTGGGCCGAGCCGCTGATCACGCTCAACTGTGCGGCCTTGCCAGAGACCTTGATCGAGGCGGAGCTGTTTGGACATGAAGCGGGTGCGTTCACCGGCGCTACCAGAGCGCGGGTCGGCCGGTTTGAAGAAGCCGACAAAGGTACGTTGTTTCTCGACGAACTGGCCACACTGTCGATGGGCGCGCAGGAGCGCTTGTTGCGCGCGGTCGAATATGGTGAAGTTACCCGGATCGGTGCTTCGCGCCCGGTGCGGGTGGACGTGCGGATCGTGGCGGCGACCAATGAAAACCTGCCGCGCCTGGCCGAGCAGGGCCGGTTCCGGCCTGACTTGCTCGACCGGTTGAGCTTTGAAGTGATTACCCTGCCGCCGCTGCGCGCGCGCGATGGCGATGTGGAGGTACTGGCGGACTATTTCGGGCGGCGGATGGCGGCGGAATTGGGCTGGGAACGCTGGTCCGGGTTCAGCCCGCGCGCGATGCAGCAACTGCGCGACTATCCCTGGCCCGGCAATGTCCGCGAGCTGCGCAATGTGGTGGAGCGTGCAATCTATCGCTGGGATGATGGGGAGGCGCAGGTCGAACAGATCGAGTTCGATCCCTTCGCCAGCCCGTGGCAGCCGGTGCCGGTGCAGCGCGTTGAGGCCGAACCCGCTGCTGCTCAGCCGGATCGCCGCAGCCTGCCAGACCCCGCAAGCGTCACCGACCTGCGCAGCGCCATCGACGCCCAAGAACGCGCAATTGTGGAAGCCGCACTGGCGGCAAACCGCTTCAACCAGCGCCAGACGGCCAAGGCCTTGGGCCTGAGCTATGACCAGCTTCGCCACACGCTGAAGAAGCATGGGCTGATGGAGCGCGGAGCGGGTTGAAACATTTTAAATAGGAACTGTCCCTATTTGAAATGACCTGGCCTTGATCGGGCAAAGCCATTCCCCGCTTGCAATCCCGCCAAACCCGGCCTAGTGGGCGCTGATCCCGACATTGTGACGCAACGAAGGGGCTGGCGCCGACAGGGGCCGGCGCGGAACGGCTTTGTCACAAACGTCGGCAATGGAGCATTGATGACCGATATTGCGCGCCTGCTTGAGATTGTTGAGCCGGAGGCCCAGGCCCTCGGGCTCGATCTCGTGCGCGTGAAGCTGTTCGGCAAAAGCGAAGTCGGAGATGAGGACTGCACCTTGCAGATCATGGCCGAGCGGCCCGAAACCGGGCAGCTGGTGATCGAAGACTGCGCCGCGCTTTCGCGCCGCGTGTCTGACCGGATGGACGCGCTGGAAGAAGCGGGCGACGTGCTGATTTCCGAAGCTTACCGGCTGGAAGTGAGTTCGCCCGGGATTGATCGGCCGCTGACCCGTCCGCAGGATTTCGCCAACTGGGCGGGGCATGAAACCCGCGTGCAATTGGCCAATGCGGTTGCCATCGATGCCGGGGCAAGCCGCAAATCGCTGCACGGCGACCTGATCGGGATTGAGGCGGACCTGATCACGCTGGACGATCGCAAGTCTGGCCGGGTCAGTTTTCCTTTTGCCGATGTCCAATCCGCCAAGCTGGTTCTGACCGACCGCTTGATTGCCGCAACCCGCCCGCTGGACACTTCTGGTGTAGATGAAGAAGTGTTTGGCGGTGCTGACGAAATTTTAGAAGAACAGGAAGACTGATAGATGGCCAGTCCGATTTCCGCCAACCGCGCTGAACTGCTTGCAATCGCGACCTCGGTTGCGAACGAGAAGCTGATCGACAAGTCGATCGTGATCGAAGCGATGGAAGAAGCGATCCAGAAGTCCGCGCGCAACCGCTACGGTGCCGAAAACGACATTCGCGCCAAGCTGGACCCGCGCACCGGCGACCTGCGCCTGTGGCGCGTGGTCGAAGTGGTCGAAGAGGTTGAGGATTACTTCAAGCAGGTCGATCTGACCGCCGCGAAGAAGCTGGACGCCGAAGCCAAGCTGGGCGACTTCATCGTCGATCCGCTGCCGCCGGTTGATCTGGGCCGGATCGATGCGCAATCGGCCAAGCAGGTGATCTTTCAAAAGGTCCGCGATGCTGAGCGGGATCGCCAGTACGAAGAATTCAAGGATCGCGCGGGAGAACTGGTGACGGGCGTGATCAAGTCGGTCGAATTCGGCCACGTGATCGTCAACTTGGGCCGCGCCGAAGGCGTGATCCGCCGCGATCAGCAGATCCCGCGCGAGGCCGCCCGGACCGGCGAGCGCGTCCGTGCTTACATTATGAAAGTGGAGCGCCAGAACCGCGGCCCGCAAATCTTCCTCAGCCGGGCCCATCCGGAATTCATGAAGGCTCTGTTCGCGCAGGAAGTGCCCGAAATCTATGACGGGATCATCACGATCATGGCCGCAGCTCGTGACCCGGGCAGCCGCGCCAAGATCGGCGTGATCAGCCGCGACAGCAGCATCGATCCGGTCGGTGCATGCGTCGGCATGAAGGGCAGCCGGGTTCAGGCCGTCGTGCAGGAAATGCAGGGCGAAAAGATCGACATCATCCCCTGGAGCGAAGACACCGCCACTTTCGTGGTCAACGCGCTGCAACCTGCCACGGTCAGCCGTGTGGTAATCGATGAAGACGAAGCCCGGATCGAAGTGGTGGTTCCGGACGATCAGCTCTCGCTCGCCATTGGTCGCCGCGGCCAAAACGTGCGGCTGGCTTCGCAGCTGACCAATTCGGCGATCGACATCATGACCGAGGCCGAATCGAGCGAAAAGCGCCAGAAGGAATTCGCCGAGCGTTCGAAGATGTTCGAAGAAGAACTCGACGTCGATGAAACGCTGTCGCAGCTGCTGGTGGCCGAAGGCTTCACCGAGCTGGAAGAAGTCGCCTATATTGATCTCGCCGAAATCGCGGCCATCGAAGGCTTCGATGACGAATTGGGCGAAGAGCTGCAAAGCCGTGCCAAGGAAGCGCTTGATCGCCGCGAGGAAGCCCACCGGGCCACCCGCCGCGAACTGGGCGTGGAAGATGCCCTGGCCGAAATCCCGCACCTGAACGAACAGATGCTGGTGACGCTGGGCAAGGCCGGGATCAAGACGCTGGACGATCTGGCCGATCTCGCCACTGATGAGCTGATTGCCAAGAAGCGTACCGAACAGCGCCGCCGCGATGGCGCTGCGCCGCGCCGCAGCGTGCGTGACGAAGATCGCGGTGGGGTATTGGGTGAATTCGGCCTGAGCGAAGAGCAAGGCAATGAAATCATCATGGCCGCCCGCGCGCACTGGTTCGAAGACGAAGAGCCAGCCACAGAGGAGGCCGCCCATGCGGATTCCTCACAATGACCCGCTAGGTTCCGGCATCTCTGCGGCGGACCCGGCGAACGACGTTTCGCCAGAGCGCCCGAACGCACCCGGATCGGCCCGCGCTGATCCGGAACGAAAGTGCATCCTCACCGGCAGCCACGGCAGCCGGGATGCGCTGCTGCGGCTCGCCATTTCGCCAGAGGGTGAGGTGCATCCCGATGTGCTGGCGCGCGCGCCGGGGCGCGGGGCGTGGCTGGGCGTGAACCGCGCTGAGCTGGAAACTGCGCTGGGCAAAGGTAAGCTGAAGGGCGCGCTGGCACGAGCCTTCAAGGGCGCGACGCTGACCATTCCGGCTGATCTGCCCGCCAAGATCGAAGCCGCCTTGACGCGGTTGTTTCTGGACCGGCTGGGGCTGGAAACCCGCAGCGGCAAGCTGCTCACCGGATCAGACCGGATCGCAGAAAATGCGCGGGCGGGCAAAGTGGCCTGGCTGGCCCATGCCGCCGATGCCGGGCAGGATGGTTCGCGCAAGCTGGATCAGGCGTGGCGCGTGGGCCGCGATGCCGAAGGGTCTGGTCTGCACGGCACCACCTTGCCACTGGACCGGGCGGCGCTGTCTGTGGCATTGGGCCGCGATAACGTCGTCCATCTGGCGCTGACGGACCGTGCCGCTGCGAAACGCGTGGCCGAACCGCTTGAACGCTTGCTGCATTTTACCCAGCAGGCCGAACCGACTGACGAAGATACTGGCGAACGGGCGGCTGCGGCTGATCCGGTCGCTGCGACGCTACCCGATTCTGATCGGGACCAAGTGATTGAGACGAAGGACGTAGTGAAGCGATGAGCGACAGCAATGACAAACCGACCCTGGGCCGCAAGCCGCTCGGCTTGAAGACCTCGGTCCAGGCGGGTGAGGTCAAGCAGACCTTCAGCCACGGCCGCACCAACAAGGTGGTGGTCGAGGTGAAGCGTCGCAAGGTATTGGGCAAGCCGGGTGAAGCCGTGGCTGCGCCCGCGCCGCCGCCAGCACCGGCGCCTGCGCCTGCGCCCGTTCCAGTTGCGGAAGCCCCGCGGCCCGCGCCGCGGCCTTCGTCCGCCGCTGCTGAAACACCGCAAGAGCGCGTTGCCCGGATGCAGCGTGAAGCAGAAGAAGCGCGCTTGGCGGTTCAGGAAGACCAAGGCCGCCGTCAGGGCGAAGAACGTCAGCGTGTGCTGGACGAAGAGCGCCGCCGGGCTGATGCAAGCCTTAAAGCTGAAACCGAAGGCCCGGTTGTTGCTGCGCCCGTCGAAGCACCCGTAGTTGCGGTCGCAGCGCCGGTTGCTGAACCGGCTGAAGCCAGTTCGGAAGAGAGCACTCCGGCCGGCGAAGCCGCGCCCGCACCGCGCCGGTTTACTCCAGTGGCTGCGCCAAAGCGCCCTGAGCCAGCCGCGAAGAAACCGGCGAACCAGCCGCGCGAAAAAGTCACGGACAACCGCCGCCAATCCGGCAAGCTGACCGTCAGTCGCGCGCTGAATGAAGACGAAGGCGCGCGCGCGCGTTCGCTGGCCGCGCTGAAGCGGGCCCGCGAAAAAGAACGCCGCGCGCACTTTACCGGCAAGAGCCAGCCACGCGAAAAGCAGTCACGCGAAGTGATCGTGCCCGATGAAATCTCGGTGCAGGAACTGGCCAACCGGATGGCTGAAAAGGGTTCAGACCTGATCAAGTCGCTGTTCAAGATGGGTATGCCGGCTGCGATGGGCGACGTGATCGATCAAGATACGGCGGAACTGCTGGTTGAAGAATTCGGCCATACCATTTTGCGGGTCAGCGACAGCGACGTCGACATCGACATTGCGACCGATATCGATGCCGACGACACTCTGAAAGCGCGTCCGCCGGTGGTGACGATCATGGGCCATGTCGATCACGGCAAAACCAGCCTGCTCGACGCCTTGCGCGGTACTGACGTGGTCAAGGGCGAAGCGGGCGGGATTACCCAGCACATTGGCGCCTACCAGATCAAGACCAAGGGCGGCGAACTGGTCACCTTCCTGGATACCCCGGGCCACGAAGCCTTCACCGATATGCGGATGCGCGGCGCGAATGTGACTGACATCGTCATCCTGGTGGTTGCGGGTGATGACGGGCTGATGCCGCAGACGATCGAGGCGATCAACCACACCAAGGCGGCCGGCGTGCCGATGATCGTAGCGATCACCAAGAGCGACAAGCCGGAATTCAATCCGCAGAAGATCCGCGAACGGCTGTTGGAACACGAAGTGGTCGTGGAAGCGATGTCCGGTGACGTGCAGGATGTTGAAGTATCCGCTAAAACCGGGGCTGGCTTGGATGACCTGATCGAAAAAATTCTGCTGCAAGCCGAATTGCTTGAGCTGAAAGCCAATCCGGATCGCGCTGCTGAAGCCGCGGTGATTGAGGCCAAGCTGGATAAGGGCAAGGGTCCGCTGGCAACCGTCCTGATCACGCGCGGGACACTGAAAGTGGGCGATATTCTGGTGGTTGGCGTCCATTCGGGCCGCGTGCGCGCCATGCTGGATGACAAGGGCCGTCAGATCAAGCAAGCGCCGCCCGCGCTGCCGGTCGAAGTGCTGGGGATCGGCGGCGTTCCGCTGGCTGGCGATACGCTGACCGTGGTTGAGAATGAGGCGCGCGCGCGCGAAGTTGCGCTGTTCCGCCACGAACAGGCGACGGCGAAGCGCACGGTCACGGCCCAGCCGAGCCTGGAGGATATGTTCTCGGCGCTTAAGGACAAAAGTACGGTGCTGGAATACCCGATCGTCATCAAGGCCGACGTGCAAGGCAGCGCGGAGGCAATCGTCAACGCGCTCAACCGTATTTCGAACGACGAGATCAAGGTGCGGGTGCTCAGTTCGGGTGTGGGTGCAATTACCGAAAGCGATGTCAATCTGGCCTTCGCCAGCGGGGCACCCGTGGTGGGCTTCAACGTCCGACCCAATGCCAAAGCGCGCGACCTGGTGGTTCGGCACAAAGTCCCGATGAAGTACTTCGACGTGATCTATCACCTGACCGAAGAAGTCGCGAAGGAAATGGCGGGCATTTGGGGGCCGGAGCGGATCGAAACAGTCGTCGGCCGCGCCGAAATCAAGGAAGTGTTCCCGGCGGGCAAGAAGGACAAGGCAGCCGGCCTGCTGGTCACCGATGGGTACATCCGCAAGGGGCTCTATGCTCGCGTCACCCGCGACGACGTCATCGTGTCGAAAACCTCGATCCAGTCACTGCGGCGCTTCAAGGACGACGTGGCGGAAGTCCGCGCGGGCCTCGAATGCGGCGTACTGTTGCAGGATACGAACGACATCAAGGCCGGCGACGTGCTTGAAACGTTCGATGTGGAGATGCGCGAACGGACCCTCTAAGGGTCGGTTCGCCGCATCGGCAAGGTATAGATGGCCATCCCCGCAACCACTACTGAAACCCGCTCGGTCCGCCTGCTCAAGGTGGGGGAGATGGTGCGCCATATCCTGTCCGAACTGCTAACCCGCGGCGAGGCGCATGACGAGGTGCTGGCCAAGCACGCGGTCAGCGTTACCGAAGTGCGGATGTCTCCCGATTTGCGTCACGCGACGGCCTATGTGAAGCCGTTGCTGGGTGCGGATGAGGCCAAAGTGCTGAAAGCATTGCGCACCAACACCGCATTTTTTCAGAAGGAAGTGGCCGAGCGGATGAAGCTGCGGTTCGCTGCAAAGCTCAAATTCCTGGCCGACGAAAGCTTTGACGAGGCCAGCCGGATCGATGGCCTGTTGGCCAATCCGAAAGTCCAGCGCGATCTTGAGGATTAGTTCGGCACCATCCGCGCGTTGATGGCAATCGTCACTTTCTTGCCGACGACCAAACTGTAAGCCTTCATGCCGAAATCGGCGCGATTGATCGTGGTGCGGGCGGACAGCTGTATTGGGTCACGCCCGGTAGCCTGCACGGGCGGCGTGCTGAAGGCGACTTGCAGCACTGCCGCGCGCGTCACCCCGCGCGCGGTTACGGTGCCATTGACGGTCGCGGTAACGGGTCCGGTCATGGTCATCCGCCGTCCAGAAAAGCTGACTGCCGGATGGTTCGCGACATCGAAGAAATCCTTGCCCTTCAACCGGTCCAGCGTGACTTTGTCCCCGGTGGTGAGTGCGCGGGCATCCAGAGCGACGTCGAGATTGATCGCATCGAGCCGGTCAGGTTGCAGCGAGATTCCGCCAGTCATCTTGGGGAACCGCGCGGTTTTGCTGGCGAGACCGAGAAACGCAACCTTGGCGCTCACCAAACTGCGCGCTTCATCCAGGCGGTAGTGATAGGTCGGGCTGGCAGCACCGACCGTGATCATTAGCAGCAGCGCCAACAGGTATCGCATTATCATTCCTTTACCCAGCACTCGGTGATACCTGCGCCTGACAATTTGCGCTGTCAAACTCAGCGAGAGCTTGACCCGTCAACCGGTAAGACGTATCTTACTTCGATGAATGCGCAAACTAGACTCTCGGCCAAAGGCCAGATTGTCATTCCCAAAAATGTGCGGGACCGGCTTGGGCTGACCGAGGGTATGGTGTTCGATGTGATCGAGCGCGGCGGAGAAGTTGTGTTGCGGACACCCGATCATGCCGCAAGGTTGTCGGTCGCTGAAGCGCAGAGGCGGATTCGCGAACTCTTCGTTTACGACGGTCCGCCGTTGACCGAAGAAACGATGCAAGAGGGCATTCGCGAGGCGATCACGGCAAAATTCAGCGCTAAGCGGGGCGCCGATCCACAGTGATCGCGATCGATACCAACGTTCTGGCGCGATGGGTGTTTCGCGATGATGAAGCGCAGTTTGAAGTTGCAGAACGCCTCTTAGGGCAGCCGTGCTGGGTAGGCTGGACAGTCTTGCTCGAACTGGGCTGGTTGCTTGGAACTGTTGGCAAACTGGACCGGAGGCGCATCGCCGATGTGCTGGAGTCGGTGTTGCTGATCAGGTCGCTGACTGTGGATCGACCGGACCGGCTCCGCTGGGCATTAACCCGATTTCGCGAACGGGGTGACTTTGCCGATCTGATCCATATTGCTGATGCTCAAGGGGTTTCGCGGTTCGCGAGCTTTGAAAAACGTTTGGCCAACGATGCGGGGCCAGAATGCCCTACCAAGATCGAACTGGCGCGCTGACATGGCCAAGCTCTATTTCTACTACGCCAGCATGAACGCGGGCAAATCGACCACGCTGTTGCAGGCCGATTTCAACTATCGCGAGCGCGGGATGGCGACCATGTTGTGGACTGCCGCGCTCGATCATCGCAGTGATGCACAGGCCATCGAAAGCCGGATCGGGCTGGGCGCGGACGCGCACCGCTATGCGCCCACGACTGATCTGTGGGACCGGATCACTGCGGCACATCGGGTGGAGCCGCTGGCCTGCGTGCTGATCGATGAAGCGCAGTTCCTGACCGAACCGCAGGTCTGGCAACTGGCGCGATTGGCGGATGAGGCTAGGATTCCCGTGCTGTGCTATGGCCTGCGCACCGACTTTCAGGGTGAATTGTTTCCGGGTGCCAAGGTGTTGCTCGGCATTGCGGATTCGCTCGTGGAGTTGAAAGCCGTCTGCCACTGCGGCCGCAAATCGACGATGAACCTGCGGATCGATGCCTCCGGTGCAGCGGTGCAGCAAGGCGCGCAGACCGAGATCGGCGGCAACGACCGTTATGTCGCGTTGTGCCGCAAGCATTTTGTCGAAGCGCTAGCGCGGTGAACAAATCCGATCCGCTGGGTCTGCTGGCAGTGCTAGCGGATGGGCCGTTACAGTTGGTGCCGCTGGTCGAACACCATCGCGAAGCACTCCGCGCCGCCTGCGCTGAAGATCTGGAAATCTGGCAGATGTACGGCCTCAGCTACGGTCACGCCCACTTCGACGGGAGTTTCGACGGGCTGCTGGCAAACCCGGCACGGCTGCCGTTTGTGATTTTGGTCGATGAGGAGCTGGCGGGCATGACCGCCTGGATCAATACCGACCCTAAGTGGCTGAGCTCTGAAATTGGCAATACTTACCTGCGTCCGCGCTTCCGCGGCGGGACGATCAACGGTGCGATGAAACGGCTATTGTTTTCCCACGGTTTTGCCTGCGGTCTCAAGCGGATTTACCTTCATGTCGATGTCCGCAACCAGCGTTCGCAAGCTGCCTGCCGCAAGGTGGGAGCAACCTTTGAAGGCGTGTTGCGCAACCACATGATTACTTGGACCGGCTACGAGCGAGACACAGCGGTGTTCTCGGTTGTCGAACGGGATCGCGAAAGGCTGGGACTATGACCGAAACAATCTATCAAGCGGCGGCGCTGATCATCCCGCTGATCCTGGCGATCGTGTTTCACGAAGTGGCGCACGGCTGGACCGCACGCGCGCTGGGTGATCCCACGGCGGCCGATTTGGGCCGCCTCAGCCTCAATCCAATCAAGCACGTCGATCCGTTCGGGACAATTATTCTTCCGGCGATGCTTAAGCTGGCTGGAATGCCGATGTTTGGATGGGCGAAGCCAGTGCCGGTAATCAAGGAGCGGCTGCGAAAACCGCGCCGCGACATGATGATCGTCGCGGCGGCGGGACCGGGCAGCAATTTGGTGATGGGCCTAATCGGGGCAGTCCTGCTGGGGCTGCTGCTGCGATCTGGCGGAGGTACTTCTGAACAAGGTGCGATCATCGGCTTTGTGATGCTGAACCTGTTCAACTTCATCCTGATCAATATCTTCCTCGCGCTGTTCAATCTTCTCCCGATTCCACCATTTGATGGTGGCCACATTGTCGAAGGTCTACTGCCGCCGCAATTGGCGGCGCGGTATGGCGCGCTGCACAAGTATGCGTTGCTGGTGATGATCTTGTTGATCGTAGTGCTGCCGATGATCTCACCCAGCCTTAATATCGTAGGCTTCCTCGTGAGTCCGGCGGTCAACTGGCTTAACGGACTCTACATGGCACTGGTTGGAATTGTGGCCGGAGTCTGATCGTTGCCACACGGCTGGATCATTCTCGACAAGCCGCTGGGTCTGGGCTCAACCCAGGCGGTGGCGGCGGTGAAGCGCAACTTGCGTGAAGCTGGCTATGGCAAGGTCAAGGTCGGCCATGGCGGCACGCTCGATCCGCTTGCGACCGGGGTGCTACCGATTGCGCTGGGCGAGGCGACCAAGCTGGCTGGGCGGATGCTGGATGCCAGCAAGATCTATGCGTTTACTGTGCGGTTCGGGGCGGAGACCGATACGCTGGACCTTGAAGGTCAGGTGGTTGCCGAGTCTCTCGCTCGCCCGACTTTGGCGGAGATTGAAGCGGTTTTGCCGCGCTTTACCGGGCCGATTGAGCAGGTTCCGCCGGCTTATTCTGCGCTGAAGGTGGATGGCCAGCGGGCTTATGATCTGGCGCGGGCGGGGGAGGCGGTGGAGCTCAGGTCGCGATTAATCACAGTACTTGCGCTTGAAATCCTCCCCGAAACGGGGAGGGAAACCACCGAAAGTGGTGGAGGGGCACAGGCGGGTACTCCTGACCTTCAAGGCGCGGGAGTACCTGCTTGTGCCTCTCCACCATCCTGTGGATGGTCGCCCTCCCCCACGGGGGAGGAAGTGCAGGCCGTTACCTTCACCGCCCACGTCTCCAAAGGCACGTACATCCGCAGTCTTGCCCGCGACATTGCCCGCGCGCTTGGCACTGTCGGCCACGTATCGATGCTGCGGCGTACTCGGGCCGGGCCGTTCGCGCTGGAACAGGCGATTTCGCTGGACAAACTGAATGAAGTGGGTAACGGCGCGCCACTTGAGAACGTACTCTTGCCGCTGGAGGCAGGGCTGGTCGATATCCCGGCTCTCTCCCTCAGTCCGGAACAGGCAAGCATGGTCCGCCAGGGCCGGGTTCTGACCGGACTGCCCCACACTGACGGGCTGCACTGGGCGCAAAGCGGGATTGTTCCCGTGGCGTTGCTGGAGCTTGTCGCTGGCACCGCCACGGTGGTGCGGGGGTTCAACCTTCCTGATATCGCGGAGTAAATGACATGTCGGTATCACCCGAAAAGAAAACTGAAATCATCACTGATAACGCCCGCGGAAAGGGTGACACGGGTTCGCCCGAAGTTCAGGTGGCGATTCTGACTAGCCGCATCAACACGTTGCAGGGTCACTTTAAGAGCCACCATAAGGACAACCATTCGCGCCGGGGTCTGCTGTTGATGGTCAACAAGCGCCGCAGCCTGCTGGATTACCTGAAGAAGAAGGATGTGGATCGTTACAACGCGATCATCCAGAAACTTGGCTTGCGGAAATAATCACCGGAGGCGGCCCCATTTGTGGGCCGCTTCTTGTATCTGGACCCCGCGCGCAATGAGGCGGCGGGGCCAGTGAAGGGGGGCGCAAAGACGCGCTCCGACCGGGCCGGACCGGCATCTCCGGCAACAGAGGCCCCGCACCGCAATATGGCGTGCGGGTCACAAGGAAAACACATGTTCGACACCAAAACCGTATCGATGGAGTGGGGCGGCAAGACCCTCACTCTGGAAACCGGCCGCATTGCCCGTCAGGCAAACGGCGCGGTCCTCGCCACTTATGGCGAAACTGTTGTGCTTTGCGCCGTCACGGCTGCCAAGGGCGTCAAGGAAGGCCAGGATTTCTTCCCGCTGACCGTCCATTATCAGGAAAAGTTCTTCGCCGCCGGGCGCATCCCGGGCGGCTTCTTCAAGCGTGAACGCGGCGCGACCGAAAAGGAAACGCTGGTTTCCCGCCTGATCGATCGTCCGGTTCGACCGCTTTTTCCTGAAGGATTTTATAACGAAATCAACGTAATCGCCCACGTCATGTCTTATGACGGTGAGTGCGAGCCCGATGTGCTGGCGATGATCGCCGCTTCGGCAGCGCTGACCATTTCGGGTTTGCCGTTCATGGGCCCGATCGGCGCGGCACGCGTCGGCTATGTTGATGGTGAATACACCCTCAACCCCAAGCAGGAAGTGGCCGCCGCTGGCGATCTCGATCTGGTTGTCGCCGCCACCGGCAATGCCGTGATGATGGTTGAATCGCAGGCGCGTGAGCTTTCGGAAGAAATCATGCTCGGCGCGGTGATCTTCGCGCATGACGAATGCAAGAAGGTCGTGAACCTGATCATCGATCTCGCTGAAAAGGCTGCCAAGGACCCGTGGGATGTCGCCGTCAGCGACAACTCCGCGATCAAGGCGAAGCTCAAGGACCTGATCGGCAAGGACATCGCCGCTGCCTATAAGCTGACTGACAAGTCAGCACGCTCGGAAGCGCTGAATGCTGCGCGGACGAAGGCTAAGGTCGCCTTTGCTGGCGAAGATGCGCAGACGCAGATGGCCGCGATGAAATCGGTCAAGAAGGTTGAAGGCGACATCGTCCGCGGCGCGATCCTGAAGGATGGCACCCGCATCGATGGCCGCAAGGTCGATCAAGTCCGCGCGATCGAAGCGATGGTCGGCTTCCTGCCGCGCACGCATGGTTCGGCGCTGTTCACGCGCGGTGAAACGCAGGCGATCTGCACCACCACGCTGGGCACCCGCGAAAGCGAGCAGATGATCGACGGGTTGGAAGGCCTGACCTATTCGAACTTCATGCTGCACTATAACTTCCCGCCCTATTCGGTCGGTGAAGTTGGGCGCTTCGGGGCGCCGTCGCGGCGTGACACCGGCCACGGCAAGCTCGCCTGGCGCGCGCTGCAGGCCGTGCTGCCCAGCAAGGAAGACTTCCCTTACACGATCCGCGTGGTTTCGGACATTACCGAGTCCAACGGTTCCAGCTCGATGGCCACTGTTTGTGGCGGCGCGCTCTCGATGATGGATGCCGGCGTTCCGCTCAAGCGTCCGGTATCGGGCATTGCGATGGGGCTGATCCTGGAAGGCGACAAGTTCTCCGTCCTCAGCGACATTCTGGGTGATGAAGATCACCTGGGCGACATGGACTTCAAGGTAGCCGGGACGTCTGAAGGCATCACTACGATGCAGATGGACATCAAGATTGCTGGGATCACCCGCGAAATCTTTGAAGCCGCATTGCATCAGGCCAAGGACGGCCGCGCGCACATCCTGGGCGAAATGACCAAGGCGCTGGGCGCAGCCCGGACCGAGCTGTCGGATTATGCTCCCCGGATCGAGACGATGCAGATCGACAAATCGAAGATCCGCGAAGTCATCGGCACCGGCGGCAAGGTGATCCGCGAAATCGTCGCCGAAACCGGCGCGAAGGTGGACATCGACGACGAAGGCTTGATCAAGCTGAGCTCGTCCGACCCGGCCCAGATCGAAGCCGCGCGGGCGTGGATTCTGGGGATCACCGAGGAAGCCGAAGTCGGCAAAGTCTATGATGGCAAGGTCGTCAACATCGTCGATTTCGGCGCGTTCGTGAACTTCATGGGCGGCAAGGACGGTCTCGTCCACGTCAGCGAAATGAAGAACGAGCGGGTTGAACGCCCCGGCGACGTCGTCAGCGAAGGCATGGCCGTCAAGGTCAAGGTGCTCGAAATCGATCCGCGCGGCAAGGTTCGCCTGTCGATGCGCGTCGTCGATCAGGAAACCGGTGAAACGCTGGAGGACGCCCGTCCGCCGCGTGAAGCGCGCCCGGATCGCGGCAGTGATCGTGGCAGTGATCGTGGCCCGCGCCGTGATGGCGACCGTGATCGCGGCCCGCGCCGTGAAGGCGGCGGTGGTGGTGGTCGTGACCGTGGTCCGCGCCGCGAAGGCGGCGGTGATCGTGACCGCGCCCCACGCCGCGACAGCGAAGGCGGCGGCAACCCGGATCACATGCCGGCGTTCCTCAAGAACGACGACTGATCTTACACAGTCCGAACCAACCGAAGGGCCACGCGCAAGCGTGGCCCTTTTCGTATGGCTGCGTGGCGGATCCATCCAAGGTCAGCGCGACGCGCTGTGCTAATACCAACACACACGAACGGTTCGGGCGCGTGTCTTGGCGTGTCGGAACCGGAACCTGTCATTCGATTTGAAAAGGACTGATTATGGCATCTCGATTTTCCGGCGTACTTGTGGCTACAGTGGCTTTGCTGGTTACCGGCCTTCCCGTCCACGCTGCGACACCGGCTGCGCCGGTCAGCCCGGTGGTCGGTCCGATGGTGTGCAGCGCCTTCATGACCGAGGGGAACAAGATGTTCCTGGCATGGGGCTTTTCGGCTGCGGGAACGCGCAGCGCTGAACTGGCGCAGGCCTATGCCCAGATGTTGCGCGAGAAGCGCTATGCGGCGGCTAGCATGTACGCGCCCGCAGGATCTCCGCCGCCTGCACTGACGGTCGATTGCCGCTGGCATCAAACCGAGGCCCAAGCCGCCGCGTTCAAAGACAAGTTGATCGCTGGCGCAGAGCGTAACCGCATCACCCATGTCCCCACGACTTTCAACCCATTGTAAATTCAGCAAAGGCTGCCAGCATGTCCTTGAAAGCACTCCGCGCAATTCTGCTGGCATCGCTGGTTGTGACGATACCCGATATTGCCCATGCAGACGCCGCCGCAGATGAGGCGCGGCGCCAGTCGATCATGGAAAGTTCACGCGCTTCCGCCGCAGCAATTGATCGGCGCAATGCCGATCAGGCGTTTCAAGCTGGGCTGACACGGTCATCGTCAACCGGAGGCAGTTCCGGATCAGGGTCCAGCGGGTCTTCATCGGGCAGTTCGGCGTCCAGTGGCGGATTTGGCGGAGGGGGCGGATCAAGCTCTGGTCCGCAAAGCGTAGTATCAACGCGCATCGTCCGGGTGTGGGTTGGCGAAACCATGGCGGAAAGCGCGCAGCGCCTGGCCACGGAGGCGGCTGGCGGCAATGCGCAATCGCAATATCTGCTGGGGCGGATGAATTATGCAGGCTTCGGGATCACTGCCAACCTCGTTGAAGCGCGGCGGTTGTTTGTGGCCGCCGCCGGGCAAGGGCATGTCGAAGCAGCGGCCTATGCGGGGCAATTCCTCGTTTATGGGCGCGGTGGTCCGGTGGAGACGGCGCGGGGACTGGGCTATCTGCAATCTGCTGCACAGGCTGGCAACACCGATGCAATGTCGATGCTGGGCATCCGCACCATGACCACAGTAATTCAGACCGGCAACAATGCGGGCATGCCGGGCGCAGTCAACTATCTGGAGCAAGCCGCCGCTGCAGGCAACGCGGTGGCCCAAGCAGCGCTGGGCACGACCATCTATTATTACGGCGTCGGCGGAGTGGCTGCGAACGGGGTCAAGGCGGTTAAATACCTGCGGATGGGGGCGGCGCAGGGTGATCCCATGTCGCTGTATCATCTGGGCAACCTGATGGTGAACGGCGATGAATGGACCGGCGCGAACCAGACGGAAGGCTGGGCCTTGATCAGCCGCGCTGCGCAGGCCGGGGATGGGCGAGCAATGTGGCGGTTGGCTGCAGCAAAATTCGATGGCTCTTCGGGCCAGGCAAAAGACATTCCCGAAGCCGTTCGCCTGATGCGGCTGTCCGCCGAAGCGGGCGAACGAATTGGTCAGCATGGCTGGGGCCAGATGTTGTATTTCGCGGCTGGCGTGCCCGAAAACAAGCCTGAAGGGCTGCGCTACACGCGCATGTCGGCAGATGCGGATTACCCCGAAGCACAATACGACATGGCCCTTGCAAATTACTTCGGTGAAGGGGGCCTTCCGAAAAATCTGGCGGAAGCCGCGGGCTGGGCCCGCTTGTCTGCCAATAACGGCTTGCCGCGCGGACAATTGCTCTTTTCAAAACTGCTGTGGGCAGGAGAGGGCGTAACGCAGGATCGGACCGAGGCAGCGCGGTGGATGAAAAAGTCAGCGGATCAGGGCGATGAAACCGCGATCAACGACCTGAAAGACCCTGAAGTAGCGGCGATTTTGCGCACTTTGTAATTTTGCACCCGCTGCTAATTGCCTTGCACAAGAATGCTTTGCGCGCGCATGCTGCACTAGGCAGAAAAACCAGTGATGGAGAACGCGATGCGGCAAGGCAAATGGTTGGCAGGGGCATTGCTTGGTCTCGCGGCGTCGTCGGGCGTGGCCTGGGCCTGCGCCGATCCAGGCTGCGGCGTATCGTGGAAGCTGTCTTCGCAGGAACTGGACTGTGCCAGCCGTGCGACGCTGACCCCGGGCAATGACACCCGGGTCAACCTGCTGCTGCTGTTGCGCGACCGCGCAGGGCTCAATTTCAAGGAACTGGAAGCGCCCGAGCAGAATATGGAATGGACCAATGGCGGGGTCACATTCTATTCCTGGCGGCAGCTCAACATGGCGTTGCACAAAGGCCGGTATGAATATTCCGGCGGATTTACGGCCCCCGCCAGCAGCCGCGCCGGATCGCGCTGCGTCTCGCTTGAAAGCGGTGCAGAAGGCTTTGCTGCCGCCATGGCCGCCAGCCCGGCGCTGCCTGTGGGCGAACGTACCGCATTGCAATTGGCGCGCGGGCGGCTGGTTGCGGCCTGTGATGACGGCGAGAACGTCAATGCCGCGCCCTGGCCCACTGTCAGCAGCGCGCCTGGCAAGGCGTTTCTGACGTACCTGCAAGCCGCCGAGGCGTTTTACCGCGATGACTGGGCGGCAGCGTCGCAGGGCTTCGCGGCGCTGCGCAGTGCGCCTGATCCGTGGCTGAAGGAGACCGCAAACTATATGGCGGCGCGGGTGCTGCTGAATCAAGCCCAGGCCAAAAGCGTTGATGAATATGGCTGGTTTCAAGGCCCCAAGGCGGTCGATCAGAATGCCGCGCGCAATGCCGGGTCTGGCTTTGCGGGATACCTGACCGCTTGGCCGCAAGGGCGCTACGCCAGCTCCGCGCAGGGCTTGCAGCGCCGCGTGGCCTGGCTGAGCGGTGATCGCGCTGGCCTTGCCAAAGCTTATGCGGCCATGCTCGGCAAGGTGCAGCCCGGCGCGGAGGCGGCGACCACGCTGGTGGAAGAAATCGACAACAAGCTGCTGGCCGATCAGCACCAGCCCGCCGCCGCGAATGGTGCGCTGCTGCTGGCGACGCTGGACCTGATGCGGATGCGGCCGGGCTATGGCGGCAACGGCGAGACCGCGCCGCCGCTGACCGCAGCCGAACTGGAAGCGCAGGCGCCGCAATTTGCGGGCGAACAGGCGTTGTTTGACTACCTGCGCGCGACCCACGCGTTCTATGTAGCGAAGGATTACAAGCGCGTGCTCGCACTCGTGCCCGATGCCGCGCGTTCGCCCAAACACAGCAATCTGGACTTCAGCCGCCAGGTGCTGCGCGGGATGGCGCTGGCGGCGCTGGAAGACCGCAACGAGGCGGGCTTTTGGCAAGAGCTGATCGGCGGCACCAGTTCCGCCTGGCAGCGCACCACGGTGGAGCTGGGTCTGGCGCTCAACTGGGAGCGCGCGGGCAAGCTCGATGCGGTGTTTGCGGCGGGCTCACCGATACGCGACAGTGCGGTGCGCCGGATCTTGCTGACTTGGTCCGCCGCGCCGCCGCTGCTGCGCAAAGTGGTGCTGGATCGCGCCAATCCAGTGGAAGAGCGCGATGCAGCGCTGAACACGCTGCTGTCCAATCAGTTGATCCGGGGCGAGTTTGCAGGCTTCACTGCTGATACCCGGCTGCCGCTGGTCAAGCCCGACGGTGCCGCCGCGATCTTCACCAAAGGCAAAGTCGGCGATGGCTATCCCTGCGCGCCGATTGCAGTGACTGCGGCGGCCTTGGCCAAGGCCCCGCAGGATGTTCCGGGGCGTTTGTGCCTCGGCGATTTCTTTCGTCTGCACGGACTGGATTACATGGCCGGGCAGTACGATCTCCCGCCGAAGCGTGATGAATTGGGCGGTGCCGTGCGTGGATTTCCCACTCCTCGGCTCAACCGGTCCGCCTTCTATACCTCGATCATCGCCAGTCCTGGGGCGGGGGGCAACGACAAAGCCTATGCCTTGTACCGCGCGGTGATGTGTTATTCACCCAGCGCGATCAACGATTGCGGCGGGGCGGACGTGCCAGTGGCGCAGCGCAAGGCGTGGTTTACCCAGCTCAAGCGCGACTATCCGGCCAGCAGCTGGGCGAAGAAGCTGCGGCTCTATTGGTAATGCGGGGATGTGGGCGGGGATTGTTAGCGGCGCTCACCTTGCTGCTGACCTCGTGTGCGGCCAAGCCGGACCGGGTTAATG
>JANORN010000247.1:0-1521 GCA_031415355.1 Novosphingobium sp.
TGAACGCGTGGTTGTCACCGGCGACTACAAACGCCGCGCCGACCCGACTTGCGCATTGTTCGAACCCGTGCCGTGCGATGTCCTGATAACCGAGGCAACCTTCGGCCTGCCAGTGTTCACACATCCGCCAATTGCGGGCGAAATTGCGAAACTGCTGGCTGCGCTTGAAGCCAATCCTGAAGGCTGCATCGCGGTTGGCGCTTACGCGCTGGGCAAGGCGCAGCGGGTAATCGCCGAGCTTCGCCTCGCTGGCTATCATGATCCAATCTATATTCACGGGGCGATGCAGAAAATGTGCGAGTTGTATGAGGCGCACGGTGTGCCGCTCGGCGATCTCGTAATGGCAACGGGCCTTGCCAAGGGCGAGTTGAAAGGCAAAATCGTCATCGCACCGCCATCTGCGCTCAATGACCGATGGGCGCGGCGATTGCCCGACCCGGTGACTGCAATGGCATCGGGATGGATGCGCGTTCGGCAGCGTGCGCGGCAGAAGAATGTCGAACTGCCTTTGGTGATATCCGACCATGCCGACTGGAACGAGCTGACTGAAACGTTGCTTGAACTGCGTCCGGCCGAAACCTGGATTACCCATGGCCGCACCGATGCGCTTGGGCGTTGGTGCGAGTTGCATCAGCTCAAGGCACGGGCGCTCGATCTCGTTGGCCGCGAAGAAGAGGAAGAGGCCTGATGGAGCGCTTTGCCGCGCTTATCGACGGGCTTGTCTACACCCGCTCACGCGATACGAAGGTCAGGCTGATCGCAGATTATTTGCGTGACACGCCCGATCCCGATCGCGGCTGGGCGCTGGCGGCTTTGGCTGGGACGCTCAGCATATCGACGGTCAAAAGCACCGCGATCCGTGCGATGGCCGACGAACGTTTCGACCCTGCCTTGTTCCGCATGAGCCGCGACTATGTCGGCGATACGGCAGAGACGGTCGCTTTGATGTGGGACCAGTTGCCGCATCTGTCCGGCACCACGCCGCCGACGCTTGGCGAAGTCATTGACTTGCTCAATGGCGCAAGCCGCGCCCGTGCGCCGTCATTGCTCGGCGAACTGATGGACAGGCTCGATGCAGATGGCCGTTATGCCTTGCTCAAGCTGGCATCGGGCGGCATGCGTGTTGGTATTTCGGCGCGGCTGGCAAAGACTGCTTTTGCACAAGCGTTCAATCTCTCGGTCGATGATGTCGAGGAAGTCTGGCACGCGCTGCGCCCGCCCTATGCCGAGCTGTTTGCCTGGGGCGAGGGCAAGACCGAACGGCCAGACCCGTCGGAAACCGCCTTTTTCCGGCCCTTCATGCTGGCTCATCCGCTCGACGACGGCACCGTCGACCTCGCGGATTTTGCCGCCGAGTGGAAATGGGACGGCATCCGCATTCAGATTGCTTCGACGGGTAGTGAGACACGGCTTTTCAGTCGGGGCGGCGATGAAGTGTCGGGTGCATTCCCCGAAATCGCAGCGGCCTTTAACGGCATTGGCGTCGTTGATGGCGAGTTGCTCGTGCGCGGCGAAGTGCAG
>JANORN010000248.1:0-14707 GCA_031415355.1 Novosphingobium sp.
CGGCCGCGGCGGCTTGGCCGCTGCCGGAGCTTCGCTGTCGGGCTTGTCGTTCGGCTTGACCGGGGAGGGGCGTGCTTTCAGCCCCAGCCGATGCGCCTTGCCGATCACCGCATTGCGGCTGACCCCGCCCAATTCTTCCGCGATCTGGCTGGCCGTAGAGCCGCCTTCCCACATTTTGGTCAGGGTTTCGATCCGTTCGTCGGTCCAGCTCATTCAAATACCTCATCAGGGCCCATGCAGACCCGCGCTTGCCATGGCCATTGCCAGCCGATAGGCGGCAGACCATGGTAGATCAATCGACTTCTCCGGTATTCGCAAAGCCTGTCGCACCCGATACCGGATCGGGGCAAGGCAGGTTTCCGGCCCAGGGAGTTCCCATCATCCAGGGGATGAACCGCCTGGGGACGTGGACGCTCTATATGAAGGAAGTGCGCCGGTTTTTCAAGGTGCAGACCCAGACGATCTGGGCCCCGGCGATTACCACCTTGCTGTTTCTGGTGATATTCACCGTTGCGATGGGCCGTTCGGACCGTTTGATCCTGGGCGTTAACTTCGCCACCTTCGTTGCACCGGGGCTGATTGTGATGGGGATGATGCAAAATGCCTTCGCCAATACCAGCTTCGGGTTCCTGGCCGGGAAGATCCAGGGGACGATCATCGATTACCTGATGCCGCCGCTCAGCGAGGGCGAATTGATGCTGGCGATGATCGGTGCGGCGGTTACGCGTGCAATCCTGGTGGGGCTGGCGGTCGCCGCTGCAATGTTGCTGTGGCCAGGGGTGCAACTGGGCGTCGAACACCCCTGGGCGGTGATATGGTTCGGCCTGATGGGGGCAACGATGCTGGCCACTGTGGGCATGATTACCTCGCTCTGGGCCGAGAAATTCGATCACAACGCTGCGGTGAGCAATTTCGTGATCGCGCCGCTCTCGCTGCTCTCGGGCACGTTCTATGTGATCGATAACCTCGCACCGCTGTTCCAGACGATCAGCCGGGCCAATCCGTTTTTCTATGTCATCTCGGGCTTCCGCTTCGGTTTTCTGGGGCAAAGCGACATCGGCAGCACCAACAGCGCGGTGCTAAATGGGGCGATCGGGCTGGGGGTGCTGAACGTGGTGTTGCTGGTCCTGCTGTTTGCATTGCTGCGCAGTGGCTGGAAGCTCAAGCATTAGACCGGGAGTGGGGCATGACCGATTGGTTGGACGCGCTTGAACGCTTGACCCGGCTGCACCGTGACGGGGCGCTGAGCGACGCGGAATTTGCTGTGCAAAAAGCACGTATTCTCGATCAAACCACGCCAGCTGGACGCGGCGCGGCGGTGCCCGACTCCGCTGATGTAGCATCGCGTGCGGCGGGCCTGTCAGCGGGGTGGCTGCTCGCTGGATTGCTGGTGGCGGCGTTGCTTGGCGTCGTGCTGTGGTGGCGGCTGGTCGATGACCGGGGGATGGTCAAGCCAGTACCAGTGGCCGGCGCCCCGGCGGCCAAGCCGGCCAGACCGATTGCCGCAACGGTTACAACGGTTGAATCTGCCGCAGCGGCACCAGCAGTTGCTCCCGCAGCCCCAATCGCTGCGGCTGCCAAGGCAAGCACTGATCCGAAGTCAGCACCCCCCACTTTCGCGCCGAGTTTCAGCTGTGCGGGACAGCCCGATGCTGTTCTCAAACTGATCTGCGGCAGCCGCGAACTTTCGCGCAAGGACCGGCTTTTGTCAGACCGGTTTAAAGCCGTGCTGGCCACGCTCGGCAAACCCGATCAGCAGGCCTTGCTGCGCCGCCAGCGCGAGTTCCTGCGCGAACGGGCAAGCTGCGAAGATACTGCCTGCATCGAAGACTGGTATGACCGGGTGAACGAATTCTATCTTTGATTTGGAATCAATGCGTCAAAGACCGGCGCAGGCGATAGCGGCCCTCGTCAAATTCTTCGAACAGCTCATCCAGCGAAGGATGATCGACCGGGCCGCTCTCGCCATCGGACAGCAGGTTTTGCTGGCTGACATAGGCGACATAGCTTGAATCGCCGTTCTCCGCGAGCAAGTGATAGAACGGCTGTTCGCGGTGCGGTCGCACTTCGGCGGGGATCGAATCGTACCATTCTTCGCTGTTGGCGAACACGGGGTCGATATCAAAGACCACGCCGCGAAAATCGAACATCCGGTGTCGGACGATATCGCCAATCGCAAACCGTGCGGAGGTCCGCAGGGGTGCGTCAATCCGGCGACCGGCTTGAGGTGAGAAGAATGACGCGCGATTCATTTCAAGAGTATAGGGCTCGCTGCACTGCGATACAAGCGAACGGCTATGGCACCTGGACGATTGTATCATCGTGGGGCTTGGCAACCGCTCCGCCATCGGCTAACCGCGCGCCTTCGATCTGGCTTTCGGGCCAATGACGCTTCGCGGAGAGGTGGCAGAGTGGTCGAATGCACCGCACTCGAAATGCGGCGTACCCGAGAGGGTACCCAGGGTTCGAATCCCTGCCTCTCCGCCAAGAACTTGACTGACAAAACCAGCTGGTTGCCGCAGCTCTCAAGCTGCCCCTAGGGAGGCCGCGGAGTAGTGCCGCCGTCAATTCCACACAGTTGGTGATTCAGCTGGTTGCTGCGCTTTGCAGCTCCGTGCAGCGCACAACCGGGCGCAACATCCAGCCACTGGTGAGTGCCGATCCGAAAGCCGGGAGACGTGACGCGCTATGTCTCCCGGCTTCGGCTTGCGGGTGGCTCAGAATTTCACGCTTGCGGAAACGTAATAGTAAGCCCCGTTGAACCCGAACTGATTGGCATTGCGGGTAAAGGGTGTTTGACCGTTCGAATAGGACGATGCCTCGCCAACAAACCCGTCGCGCAATGCGTTCCACTTGTCGGGATTGCTATCAAACAGGTTGTTCGCGCCAAAGGTGAGCGAAAAATCGTCTGAAAACGCATAGGTCAAATTCAGGTCGACAATGGTCTTGCCGCCAAACGTCTGGACGCAGCGGTTCGCTGTATTGCAAGCAACATTGCTATCCGCAGCATTCAGCCCGGTGCTGAATGCCTTGACTTCACCAAAATAGGTTGCCCGCACCCCCAGCGTAAGCCCATCGGCCTCGTAGTTTGCCGACAGCAAGATTTTGGTGCGTGGCTGAGCGACTTCAATCAATTCGATTGCGGTCAAGCCAACGAGCGGCAAGGCTTGATTGGTCGCGGAAGCACCAGCGATCAGCTGTGTCGGCGTGGCCCGTTGACGCAAAACCTTTGTTTCAGCGTGAGTTCCGGCCAGAGTGAGTCTGAGGTCGCCGGTTCCAAGGCTCGCTTTCCACGTTGCAACCACGTCGATTCCGCGGGTGCGAGTGTCAATTTGATTGGTGAAAAAGCGGATCTCTCGAACCCCGGGGAACAGGGCTGCAACCGCCGGGAAATTTACAACCAGAATTCCGTCGGTGATCGCGATCCGGTCTTTGATTTCGATCTGAAAGGCATCGACTGTGAAGGTGAACGCACCCAGATCGCCGGTCAGTCCGGCGCTGAAGTTATCGGCGATTTCCGCTTTGGGTGCTGCAACGCCAAGCGTAGCAAGCCGGACATCGTCGCTGGAGATTTGCTGCGTTTGGAGGATCAGATTGTTTTGAACAGTGGAGGTATTTACGCGGTTGCCAATCTGCGCCAGCGACGGCGCGCGGAATCCGCGATTGTACGAACCGCGCACTGCAATGGCGTCAGTCAATTTGAAGCGGGCCGCAAATTTGCCCGAGATGTTTCCGCCAAAATCGCTGTAGTTTTCATAACGCAAAGCGGTCGCGATGAGCAGGCTATCGGTGAGATCTGTTTCCAGATCGATGAACGCCCCGATGTTCTGGCGGCTGATGTTGTTTTCATCGGCGGGGGCATAACCCGGCCGGCCATTCGAACCAGACGCCTTGCCCGTGATCGCCAGCGGGCCGATGGCGTACGAATTGGCATCACCGCGATGAACCCGGAAATTGTCCTGACGCCACTGGACGCCCATCGCAAGATTAAGCGATTCGATGCCGCCGACGGCGCCAAAGTCTCTCGATCCCGTCAATTCCGCAACGTGCTGATTGAATTCGGTGCGGCCGACATAGAAACTGGTCGGGCTGGCGCTGCCCAGCGACGCATTGACCGTATTCATCGCCCATTGATCAAGATCGTTGTGGCCAAAGCCGAACGCTAGCTCCATATTCCAGCCGCTGAGATCGGCTTTTAGACCGGTGTTGACCGAATAGTCGATGGACCGGCCTGGCAGCACTGGAACATAGCCATCTGGAAAAATCGACAGAACCGAATTGGCAGTAGTAGCTGGTGCCCGGAAAAAGCCGAATGCGCGGATGTCCTTGCGCGAATAGCCGCCAAACAGAAACAGCTGTGCGCTCTCTGAAATGGGGAGTTCGGAATTGACGAATGCCTGATAGGTGCGGTTGCGGTTGGCACCATAGTTGCCAACCACAAAGCTGCCTTGTGGATAGACACCCCGATCCGCCCGCGGGTTGGCTGTGGTGTAGGGGAATGCCGTTGTTGGCCCGGTGGTGCCATAATTGGCTGGGGTCGCCGGGTACAGCACGCCATTATAGGGATCTGAGCGGTTCGTCCCTTCGGTCCCGAAATATTCCAGCGTGTAGTTGATGAAGCCACCATTCGCGCCAAGCTTCAGCCCTTGATTGAAAGAGGCCTTGAACGTGAAGCCATCGCCTTCGGTGTTGAGGCCGGAGGTCATCGCAATCGCGCCACCTTCGTCGTCATTTTTCAGCGCCAGATTGACGATACCGGCAATTGCATCAGAACCATATTGTGCAGCAGCGCCATCGCGCAAGACCTCGATCCGCTCCACCGCTGCGGTTGGAATGCTGTTAAGATCCGATACGACGGTGCCGAGGCCTGGCGAGATGTTCAGGTTCAGCGCCGAGAACTGGTGACGCCGGTGGCCGTTGATCAGCAGCAGCACTTGATCGGGTGCAAGGCCGCGCAGTGAAGCGGGATCGGCGAAGTTGGTTGCGCCGTTGACCCCGTATTTGGCTGAATTAAAAGAGGGCGAGGTGAACTGGATCTGCTGACCCAGATCGGTCTGGCCCGTCGCTGTCAGATCGCGGGTGCTGACCACGTCAACCGGAACCGGACGATCCACGTCGGTGCGGGGTTTGCCGCGCGATCCAATCACGGTGATGCTGCTGGCCTCTGCCTCTGCCTCGGCTTCACCGGCGAGCGCGGCTGCCGTCGCGGCAGTGGCTTCTTGTGCCTGTGCCGTCGTGGCCATTCCAACCATCAGGGCCGTCGAAGCGAGCCAGAATCCGTTACGCTTGTTCATTACATCTCTCCCCAAATTCACATTCTGCTGTGCAATGTGTTCAATCAGTGTCGGAAAATTCAGCGACCTTGGTGATGCCGGGTATTTCGCCCGATCCGGCAACCTGGCCAGCCAGCGCCGCGTTTAGCTGGTCGCGATCAAGGGCGTTTTCCCAGCGCGCAACCACAACAGTGGCCACAGCATTGCCGATGAAGTTGGTCAGCGCGCGGCATTCGCTCATGAACCGGTCGATCCCCAGGATCAGGGCCAGCCCTGCAACCGGGACCGACGGAACGATTGAGAGGGTTGCCGCCAATGTGATGAAACCTGCCCCGGTAACCCCCGCAGCACCCTTTGAGCTGACCATCGCGACCAGCAGCAGAGCGAGCTGCTCACCAAGCGAGAGTTCGATTCCGGTGGCCTGCGCGATAAACAGCGCAGCCAGCGTCATATAGATATTGGTGCCGTCAAGATTGAACGAGTAACCCGTTGGGACGACCAGCCCGACCACGGGTTTGGCACAGCCCGCCCGTTCCAGCTTGTCCATCAGCGATGGCAGCGCCGCTTCGGACGATGACGTGCCGAGTACGAGCAGCAACTCAGCCTTGAGATACCGGATCAGTGCCAGGATCGAAAATCCGTTCAACCGCGCAATTCCGCCGAGCACCAGCAGCACGAACACCAGCGAGGTCAGGTAGAATGTCGCCACCAATGTCCCGAGCGAGACAAGTGTCCCGATCCCGTATTTGCCGATCGTGAAAGCCATGGCACCAAAGGCCCCGATCGGCGCCGCCCGCATGACCAGCGCCACCAGGCGGAACACGACTTCGCTGGCGCTATTAAGCAGTGTCACCACTGGCTTGGCGTGATCACCCGCCATGCCGAGTGAAATGCCAAACAACACCGCGACCAGCAGTACTTGCAGGATTGATCCGCCGGTTAATGCCGATACCAGCGTGGTCGGAATGATGTCCAGCAGGAATCCGGAAATGCTGGTGTCATGTGCCTTGTCCGCGAATGATTTGACCGCCGATTGATCAAGCGTTGCGGGATCGATGTTCAATCCTGCGCCTGGCTGAACCAGGTTCGCGACGATCAGCCCGACGACCAAGGCAAACGTGGAAACAACGAAGAAGTAGGCAAAGGCCTTTCCGGCCACCCGGCCAACGGCGGATGCGCGGCCCATCCCGGCGATCCCAGTGGAAATCGTCAGAAAGATCACCGGCGCAATCACCATCTTGACCAGCTTGATGAAGCCATCGCCCAAAGGCTGGAGCGCCACTGCAAAATCGGGCGCTGCAAAACCCAGTCCGACCCCGAGCGCAATTGCGCCCAGCACCTGCACATAGAGTTGCGCATAGAGCGGACGTTTGGCGTCGCTTGCTGGCGCTCTGATTGGGGACATACCTCTCCTGACTCGATTGTGCCGACTTTGAGCCGGTCATCAAGCTGTCTGGAGCAGCGCAAAGCGCTAGAAAAGATAATGCTGAAAATTGATCATAACACTGTAAAATAACAATAACATTAAATTCCAAGCGAATTTCTGTGCCAGATTTGACACAACAATGGATGCGTTGTGCGGATTTTCGCATATGCATTGCGAATCATGAGCATCGACCTTTTGATAAACACTCCGCGCATTCGCTGGCTTCTGCTGGGCATGGCGTTGGCCGCACTAGCGGTGGCGGCTACCGCGCTGGTTGACCGCTTCGCCGAACGCCGCGCTGTCGAAATAGAGCGTGCGCGTCTCATCGGAGTGGTCCAGCTTGCCGCGTCGGGATACCAGCGGCAGGTCGATAAGTTCCAGCTGGTTGCGATAACGCTCTCGGCCGATCCGGACGTCGGCAATTTGCTTGACCGACGGACAGCGCAAGACGCCGGGAGACTCAATCGCCGTCTTGCAGACCTCACTGCGGCGCTGGATGCGTCGGTGATCTATCTGCTCGATGATCGCGGGCTGACTATTGCGTCCAGCAACTGGCGGCAGGCCGATAGTTTTCTCGGCGAAAACTACGGCTTTCGAACCTATTTCACGCAAGCGATGACGAATGGCCAATGGGAGCAATTCGCGCTCGGCACGCGCAGCCGGATACCAGGGTTGTTTGTGGCGCGGCGGGTGCAAACCGGATCAGGTAAACGCGGCGTAATCGTCGTCAAGATTCGGTTTGATCGGCTCGAAGCGGAATGGGCAAAGTCGCCAGGCTTGGCATTTGTCGCCAGTCCCCAAGGCGTGATCTTGGCCAGCAGTCAGCCTGCGTGGCGGTTCGAAACGATTGGCAAACTCGGCCAAGCCGAGCGTCAGCGGTTGACCGCGCAAGTTGAATATGGCGGCGCTCCACTCCGCCAGAACGCGTTGTTCGCAGGCGGTTCGGTAATCCAAAGCAGTGCAGCATACAGCCGGAGCGCGCGCTATATCCGTGCGATAGAGACTTTGCCGAATGGCTGGTCAGTCAACCTGTTGGCGCCGATCGAGATGGCCGCCGCTAACGCGCGTTCATCCGCCCGGCTTATGCTGGCGCTGGCGCTGGCAGCCGCTGCGGCGCTGATCGCGGCCTATGTGTTGCGTGCCAGGGCAATTGTTGCGCAGCAGCAGCGCGAGTCCGAACTCCGCCTTGCTGAACTCAAGGAACGGCTTGAACAAGCCAACAAGCTGTCGACATTGGGACAAATCGCAGCCGGGGTCGGACATGAAATCAACCAGCCGCTAACCGCAATCGGTATTCGCGCGCAGACTGCGCGCCGGCTCATCGGGAAAAACCGGTTTGGCGATGCAGAAGTTGCATTGCAGGATATCGCCGCTCTAACCGCGCGGGCGGGCGCGATAACTGGCGAACTGGTGCGGTTTTCGCGAAGGGGTGATCGACGGCTGAGCAAGGTCTTGTTGACAGACGTGTTCGCTGGTGTCGAACTGCTGCTGGGTGAGCGGATCCGCAGCAAAGCAGCAAGTCTCGTAATCAACGGCGCGGCAGAGCGCGTGATCGGCGAGCAGGGACGGCTTGAACAAGTGTTTGTCAACCTGATCCAGAACGCGCTGGATGCCATGGATCAGGGCGGCGAAATCCGGATTGCGGCGACCCGCGCGGAAGCTGTGGTGACCATCTGTGTGCGTGATACCGGACCAGGCGTGCCCGCTGCCGTGCGTGACCGCTTGTTCCAGCCGTTCAATTCATCGAAGGACGCTGGTCTTGGCCTCGGATTGGTGATCAGCCGCGACATTATGACTGATCTTGGCGGAGAGTTGCTGTTCATTGCGGAGGGGAAAGCCGCGTGCTTCACCTTGACCTTGCGGGCAGCGCCATGATTCCCGTCGGTTCCGGACTAGTTGCCATCGTCGATGATGAGCCAGATGTACGCCAAGCATTGCGTCAATTGCTTGAAATAGAGCACTTTACTGTATCGGAATTTTCGAATGCCGAGCACGCATTGGCTGCGATCACAGCCGAATTTTCCGGGGTGGTGATTGCCGATCTGCGGATGCCTGGGCTGGATGGCATCGGTCTGTTTAATCGGCTGGCGCGGCTCGATCCAGAATTGCCGGTCATCATGATTTCAGGCCACGGCGATATCGCCACTGCGGTCGATCTGGTGCGGCGCGGGGCCTATGACTTTCTGGCGAAGCCGTTCGATGTTGATCGCCTGATCGCAACCGTCCGCCGCGGGCTCGATCGGCGGGCATTGGCGCTGGAAAACCGTGCTTTGCGAGTGCCCCGACCCAGCGCGGGTATCGGTGTCTTGCTAGGTGAATCGCCAGAGATCGAACAAGTGCGCCGCACAATCAATCAGCTGGTCCAGGCCGATATCGATGTCATGATTTCGGGCGAGAGCGGGACTGGCAAAAGCCTTGTCGCGGGGCTGTTGCATCGCCGGAGCCCGCGCGCGCGCAAAGCGATGGTGACGGTTGATTGCCGGGCACTGCCGGGCGAACAGGCTGAAAGCTTGCTGTTCGGACATGCGAGCGGGGCTTTCCCGGGAGCCCAGTTTCCGCGCACCGGGCAGCTCTTGCTAGCAGACGCAGGAACGCTGTTTCTTGACCATGTCGATGGCTTGCCGGCCGGACTGCAAAGCCGCGTTCAGCAGGCGCTCGAACACGGCGCGATTGTTCCTGTGGGGTCAAGCCAGCCGCAACCGTCGCGGTTCCGGACGTTGTCGGCAACCAGCGCCAACCTTGATCCAGGGGCTTTTGAACAGCCCTTTTTGCCATCACTATTTTTCAGGCTCGGCGCGTTCAGGCTCGCCTTGCCGCCATTGCGAGAGCGCCGCGATGATGTAATCCTGCTGTTCCGGGCGTTTCTGCTTGAAGAGGCTGAACGGTTGCAGCGCGATTTGCCGACGCTTTCCCCCGCCGTTTGGCGTTGGTTGAAAGATCACGACTGGCCCGGCAACATTCGCGAGTTGCGCAGCTTCGCCGCCAATGTAGCCTTGGGTTTGGATGCCAACATCACCGCAGGCGAGCCGGAGCAGCCGCGCGCCGTCGAGGGAAGTTTGAAGCAGGCGGTTGCCCGCTTTGAAAGCGCAACACTCTGTTCCGCGCTCGAACGTAGCCACGGCGATATTGCTAAGACCATTGCCGCGCTCGATCTGCCACGCAAGACATTCTATGATAAGCTGGCCCGGCACGGGATCGATCCAGCAGCTTTTCGTCCGCCGCGCAGCTAGAGCGGCGTGCGGTAACCCGAAGGGCGGGCCGATTTTGGCCGATCACTGCGGCGCTCGTCAGTCACTATATGCGCCCACAGTTCTCTCCTCGCTCCTTAGGCTCGGCCAAAATAAGCTCCGTCACGGCGGGTCAAACTAACGTGATCAGGCGCTAAAGACGGCAAGACAATCGGGAGCGAATTGCGCGGGCTTCGGAACTATGTCGGGACTCTGGGTGCCGCTTGGTTCCGCCTGGTGCCGCTCTGTTCCGCGAGAGGGGCATTGACGGTTTCAGAAAAGTGGCTATTTGCGCGGGCTTCCGCAGTGCGGGCGCTTAGCTCAGTTGGTAGAGCATCTCGTTTACACCGAGAGGGTCGGCGGTTCGAGCCCGTCAGCGCCCACCACATTCCCCGCGCTCAACTGGTCAACCGCTGCGCGCGCAGTCGCGCTCAGCCCAGCCTTGTCGCCTGCCAGCACCGCGCTGCGCATCCGGGGATCCCAGAAATCGCGGAGGTGCTGCGCGGTGGCAGCCACGGCGGCGGCATCGCCTTGAATGGCGAAGTTGCGGGCGATCTGGTTGGCCATGTGGTGGAGGTGGGCGAGGTTCATAAATCCTCCCCCGTGGGGGAGGGGGACCACCGCAGGTGGTGGAGGGGCACGGGCGAGTATTCCCGCCCTCGCGCCGTCAGGATTACCCGCACGTGCCCCTCCACCATCCTGCGGATGGTCCCCCTCCCCGGTTCGGGGAGGAAGTGCGGTCGCCAGCTCACTCCGCCGCCTCCACTGCAATCCGCCGGGATTGCTCGCTCTGCGCGGCATAGTCTTCCTGCCATTCGGTCGGCCCGTTGCTGGGCGCGACTTGCACGGCGGTTACTTTGTATTCGGGGCAATTGGTGGCCCAGTCGCTGTATTCGGTGGTGACGACATTGGCCTGCGTCGCGGGGTGGTGGAACGTGGTGTAGACCACGCCGGGCGCGACCCGGTCGGTCACTTCGGCGCGCAGCGTCGTCTCACCGGTGCGGCTGGCCAGGCGGACCCAGTCGCCAGTCGCGATCCCGCGGTCCTCCGCATCGGTAGGGTGCAATTCCAGCAGGTCTTCGGGGTGCCAGATTACATTGTCAGTCCGCCGGGTCTGCGCGCCGACGTTGTAGTGGCTGAGGATGCGGCCCGTGGTCAGCAGCAGCGGGAAGCGCGGCCCGGTCTTCTCGTCCGTCGGCACATAGTCCGTCACCACGAATTTGCCTTTTCCGCGCACGAAGCCGCCCTCGTGCATGATCGGGGTGCCTTCAGGTGCTTCCGCGTTGACGGGCCATTGCAGCGATCCGGTTTGGTCCAGCGCGGCGAACGAAACGCCTGCAAAGCTGGGGGTCAGCCGCGCGACTTCGTCCATGATTTCGCTGGGGTGCGTATAGTTCCAGTCCAGCCCCATAGCCCGCGCCAGTTCCTGCGTCACTTCCCAATCGGCCAGGCCGTTCGCTGGTTCCATCACCTTGCGCACGCGCTGGATCCGGCGTTCGGCATTGGTGAAGGTGCCGTCCTTTTCCAGAAAGGTGCTGCCGGGCAGGAACACATGCGCATAATTGGCGGTTTCGTTGAGGAACAGGTCTTGCACGATCACCAGTTCCATCGCCGCCAGGCCCGCTGCGACATGCCGGGTATTGGGATCGGATTGCAGGATATCCTCGCCCTGAACGTACAGCGCGCGAAAGCTGCCGTCGGTTGCGGCATCCAGCATATTGGGGATGCGCAGGCCCGGTTCGGGATCGAGCGTGACGCCCCAGTCGGCCTCAAACAATGCGCGGGCGGCGTTATCGGAGATGTGGCGATAGCCGGGCAATTCGTGCGGGAAGCTGCCCATGTCGCAGGCTCCCTGGACGTTGTTCTGCCCGCGCAAGGGGTTCACCCCCACGCCGCGCCGCCCGATGTTGCCCGTGGCCATCGCCAGGTTGGCGATGGCCATAACGGTTGAGCTGCCCTGCGAATGTTCGGTGACGCCCAGGCCGTAGTAGATTGCTCCGTTTGGCCGTTTTCTCTGGGCTGAAGCCCAACCGGGTCCGCCGGTGGCGAACAGGCGCGCGGCGGCGCGGAGATCGGCAGCAGGAACGCGGGTGACGGGTTCCAGCACTTCGGGGGCGTGGCGCTCGGCTGAGACGAAGGCGGCCCAGTCGGCATATTCATCCCAGTCGCAGCGCTCGCGGATGAACGCCTCATCGGCTAGTCCTTCGGTCACGATCACATGCGCCATTGCGGTCAGCACCGCCACGTTCGTTCCAGGTTGCAGCGGCAGGTGATGGTCCGCCTCAACATGCGGCATCCGCACCAGATCGATCCGGCGTGGGTCGATTACGATCAGCTTTGCGCCGCCTCGCAGCCGCCGTTTCATCCTGCTGGCGAACACCGGGTGCGCATCGGTGGGGTTAGCGCCGATCACCAGGATCACATCGGCATCGTCAACCGAGTCGAAATCCTGCGTCCCTGCGCTGGTGCCAAAGGTGGTCTTCAGGCCATAACCGGTGGGCGAATGGCACACCCGCGCGCAGGTATCGACATTGTTGGAACCGAACCCGGCACGGACCAGCTTCTGCACCAGAAACGTTTCTTCATTGGTGCAGCGGCTGGAGGTGATCCCGCCCAGCGCGCCGGGGCCGTGCGCGGCCTTGATCGTCAGCAGCCGGTCAGCGGTATGGCGCAGCGCCGCATCCCAACTGACTTCGCGCCATGGCTGGTCGATCGTATCGCGGATCATCGGTTTGGTGATCCGGTCCTGATGCTGGGCATAGCCCCAGGCGAAGCGGCCTTTGACGCACGAATGCCCGTGGTTGGCCTTGCCGTCTTTCCACGGCACCATCCGCACCACTTGCTGCCCCTTCATCTCCGCGCGGAAGGTGCAGCCGACCCCGCAATAGGCGCAAGTGGTGACCGTGGAGCTGGTCGGCATCCCGATCTCGGCGATGGCCTTTTCCTGCAAGGCCCCGGTTGGGCAGGCCTGGACGCAAGCCCCGCAGCTGACGCATTCGCTGGACAGAAACGTGTCATCCGCCGCTCCGGCTGAGACCTTTGATTTGAATCCGCGCCCTTCGATGGTCAGCGCGAACGTCCCTTGCACCTCGTCGCAAGCGCGCACGCAGCGCGAGCAGACGATGCATTTGGTGGGATCGAAATCGAAGTAGGGGTTAGAGCAGTCTTGTGGCACTTCGAGGTGCGTTTCACCGGGGGCGAAGCGCGAAGTCGTTATGCCGGCGCGCTGGGCCTGCTGCGCAATCTCGCAGTCACCTTGAGCGCAGGCGGCGCAGTCCGCCGGATGGTCTGACAGGTAGAGTTCCATCACGCCCTTGCGCAGCGCTTGCACCCGCTCGGTCGCGGTGTGCACTGCCATGCCGTTTGTTGCCGGGGTAGTGCAACTGGCCGGAGTTCCGCGCATTCCGTCGATTTCAACCAGACATAACCGGCAAGAACCAAAGGCTTGCAAGCAATCAGAGGCGCAGAGGCTGGGGATCTTGTTGCCGCCCAACGCAGCGGCGCGCAGCACGCTGGTGCCCTGCGGAACGGTCACTGCGCGGCCATCGATGGTCAGAGTGATTGCTGTTTCGGACAGGACTTCGGGGGTGCCGAAATCGGCTTGGCGCTCATAGCCCATCACGGTTCTCCGCTGCTTCAAGATCAGCTATCGTATTGATATTAGAGGGCGAGACCAGCAACTCCACTGACCGCGCACCCAGCAATTCGGCAAACGCCAGCATCGAATGGCGCGCCTCGCTTTCCAGCAGCGCATCCAGCTTGGCCGAGGCACTGGCCGGCCACAACCCGATCACCGGCTGCCCCGCAACATAGGCTGGGGCAGGGGTCAGCCGTTCCAGCAGGTCCTCGGGCAACGCAATTGAGTCCACCCCGCACGTCAGCACCGCGTCATAGCCTTCGTCCAGCGCCAGATGTAGTGCCGCCGCGATTCCGCCCAGCGGCCCCATGCTGGCGCGCGGCCAGTCGGGCAAAGTCGGGGCCGGGGCAGTTTCGCGGCCCACCACGACGACCTGTTCGCACCAGCCCGCCAGTACATCGACCGCGCGGGCCAGCAAGGTGTGGCCGTTCAGCTCCGCCAGCGCCTTGTCGCTGCCAAAGCGGGTGGCCTTGCCGCCTGCAAGGACGCAGCCGAGGATCATGTCAGACTCATTCTTCCGCCAAAATCCTCCGGCCAATGCTTCAACGCAGACCGCACCGGGTACGGCGTGAAGCCGCCGAGCGCGCAGAGCGAGCCATATTGCAACGTCTCACACAGGTCTTCGAGCAAGTTCAAATCCTCCGCGCGGGCAGGGGACTCGTCGCAAATCCGGTCGATCAGTTCCACCCCGCGGGTCGAGCCGATCCGGCACGGGGTGCATTTACCGCAGGATTCCGCCGCGCAGAACGCAAAGGCAAACCGCGCCAGCTGGCTCATGTCAGCGCTGTCATCGAACACCACGATCCCGCCGTGCCCGATCAGTGCATCGGCGGCGGCATAGGCTTCATAATCAAACGGCAAGTCGAACTGATCTGGGTGGATGTAAGCCCCCAGCGGTCCGCCGACCTGCACCGCCTTGACCGGACGGCCCGACGCAGTGCCGCCACCGATGTCATAGATCAGCGAGTGCAGGGTGATGCCGAAGGCGGTTTCGTACAGCCCGCCGTGTTTGATGTTCCCCGCCAGCTGGATCGGCACGGTGCCTTTGGAGCGCGCGATCCCGTGGCTGTCATAATGCGCCGCGCCGCCTTCCAGCAGGATATGCGGCACGGCGGCGAGGGTCAGGACGTTGTTGATCACCGTC
>JANORN010000249.1:0-3843 GCA_031415355.1 Novosphingobium sp.
CCAACATGTTCGGGTTTCAGGCGGCTGACTTTCATCAACTGGCAGCCGATGAGCGTGCGACCGTGGGCGCGGTGCCAACGGTGCAGTTTTGATGGACGGGCCACTCTTGGACGCGCAGACCAGCGATCCCGCCGCAATGGGGTGGATGCAGGGCTTTCCGCCCGCGCCGGACAAGCGCCTGCACTGGGCCGCGACCGATCACATGCGGTTCCCCACGCACCGCTATGCCTTTTCCAACATGCGCGAGTTTCTGCCAACCGCGCGGGTGGGGCGGGGGACCGGGCCGGTGTGGCAGCTGCCGGAGGCCTTGCGCGATGATTTCGGCGCGGTGCGGCTGAACCCGTTGGGCGGCGGGGTGGAGCTGACCTGGGAGCAATCGCTCGCCGCCAACTTCACCGATGCGATCCTGGTGCTGCACAAGGGCAAGATCGTTTACGAGCGTTACTTCGGCGTCACCCGGCCTGACAGTACCCATATCGTCTGGTCGGTGACCAAGAGCTTTGTCGGCACGCTGGCGGAGATGCTGATCGCTGAGAGCAAGCTCGATCCTGCCGCGCCGATCAACACGCTGCTGCCAGAGCTGGCCGGAAGCGGATTTGGCGATGCCACGCTGCGGCAGGTTATGGACATGACCACCGGGATCGACTTTTCGGAAGAGTATACCGATCCCAATTCTGGCATCGGCGCGTTCAGCTTTGCGCTGGGCCTGACCCCGCGCCCGCCGGGCTATGCCGGGCCGACCGACGTCTATGCCTACCTGCCCAGCATTGAGGCGGCGGGTGACCATGGCGCGCGCTTCACCTACCGCACCTGCAACACCGAAGTGCTCGGCTGGATCGTGGCGCGGACCGAAGGCAAGCGGCTCGATCAGGTGCTGTCGCAGCGCCTGTGGCAGCCGCTGGGGATGGAGCAGGATGCCGACTGGTTGACCGATTCGACCGGGATGCCGTTCGCGGGCGGGGGCCTCAATCCAGTGCTGCGCGATCTCGCCCGGTTTGGGGAGGCGATGCGCTGTGATGGGATGGGCAATGGCCAGCAGGTGATCCCGGTCAGCGTCACCGAATCGATTCGCGGTGGGGCCCGGCCGGACGACTTCGCCAAGGCTGGCTACGCCATGCTGCCCGGCTGGTCCTATCGCAGCCAGTGGTGGATCACCCACAACAATCGCGGCGCGTTCTCCGCGCGCGGGATCCACGGCCAGACGATCTACGTCGATCCCGCTGCAGAAATGACCCTGGTCCGCTTCGCCTCGCACCCGGTCGCCGCCAATTCCGCGCTCGATCCAACCTCGCTCCCGGCTTACGCAGCGCTGGCGGAGCATCTGCTGGCGAATCCCTGACGGGGCGCTCTTTTTGACCGCAAAACCCGCAGGATTCCGCCCAAGTTCACAGTCAAATCGGGTGATCTCGGCGTGGTCATTGCGGCCACCGCGCGCATCGGCTTTCAACGCGGAAAAACCGGCGCATTTCTGCGCAAGTTCACAGTGGAATCGGGCTCTCGACGGCCTTCGAACGCGGTGTGAGCCAAACGCTGTTACAGGGTTGGATAAGGGCGTCATTCCAGCACCAGAATCGATTCGCGGGACGACACCCTGACAGGTCCGCGCCGTGTAGGAAATGTCGCGCGAAAGAGCGTGCTGCCCGCCGACCCTCCACCTGGTGCAAACCCGCAAAAATGAGTCGGTTCCGGCCCCAATTTCACTTGCAGTTAATCAGCAAACCTCTAATGCGGCGCTCGCAGCCCCAAGGGGACTTCCAAACCGCAAGGCTGCTTTGTCTATTGCTCTGGCCGAGAGGCCTATTGGGGGTCCCTTGAATTGCACCAGTATCCTGACGCATCGGCTGTAGTTCGCGCCCTTTCGCCTGACGAACCCGTTATCCTCAACCGCCCGCACGCTGCCGCGCGCGCTGCCCGCTTCTTTGTGGAGAAGTTTCCGGGCAAGTCGCTCTATGCGGTGAAGGCGAATCCCTCGCCCGATCTGCTGCGGGTGCTGTGGGATGCCGGGGTGACGCATTACGACGTGGCCTCGATTGCCGAAGTGCGGCTGGTCCGCGCCACACTGCCCGGTGCAACGCTGTGCTTCATGCACCCGGTCAAGCCCAAGGCAGCAATTGCCGAGGCCTACAAGGTCCACGGCGTGCGCGTGTTCAGCCTGGATACGCAGGAAGAACTCGACAAGATCGTAGCGGCAACTGACGCGGCGACTGATCTGTATCTGTGCGTGCGGCTGCGCGTTTCGTCGGACTATTCCGAGCTGAGCCTGGCCTCCAAGTTCGGGGTCGATCTGGCGGATGCGGCGCCGCTGCTGCAAGCCACCCGGCAGGTCGCCGATGCGCTGGGCATCTGCTTCCACGTCGGCAGCCAGGCGATGACGCCGTTCGCTTATGTGCAGGCGCTGGAGCGGGTGCGTGCGGCGATTGTCGACGCCGCAGTGACTGTCGACATCATCGATGTGGGCGGGGGCTTCCCCTCGATCTATCCGGGGATGGAGCCGCCGCCGCTGGAAGATTACTTCGCGTCGATCCACCGTGCATCCGAATCGCTGCCGATTTCATACTCGTCCGAACTGTGGTGCGAACCCGGCCGGGCGCTGTGCGCGGAATACAATTCGATGATCGTGCGCGTGGAAAAGCGGCGCGGCGATGAACTGTTCATCAACGACGGGGCCTATGGCGCGCTGTATGATGCCGCGCACGTTGGCTGGCGTTTTCCAGTGCGGGTGCTGGACGAAGACAAGACCGGAGGGCTCAAAAGCTTTTCGTTCTATGGCCCGACCTGCGACGATGCCGACTTCATGGAAGGGCCGTTCATGCTGCCCGATGACATTGCCGCTGGCGATTTCATCGAAGTGGGGATGCTGGGCGCATACGGCGCGGCGATGAAGACCGCGTTCAACGGCTTTGGCCAGGCGGCTTCGATTGAAGCCGTGGATGAGCCGATGGCCAGCCAGTACCTCGGCAACCGCCGCGATCCGCGCCACAGCGACAATGTCGTGTCGCTGCGTTGAGCCTTTGGGTGATGTCCCTGCAGTGAGCGACGTGCGCTGTATCTAAACCTAGTCCGCTCATGCTGAGCTTGTCGTCCCGAAGGGGACCGTAGGCCAACCACCGTCCTGTTACGGCAGGGTAGCGTTCAGACGTTGGTCCTTCGACAGGCTCAGGATGCGCGGGACTTGAGTGAAGTGATTCAGATTTTGCGAACACTGCTCTAGCTTTCCGAACAGCAAACGGGCCGCATCCCGAAGGACGCGGCCCGCATTTTTCGCCTTGATCGCGCGGTTACTTAACCACCACTTCCACCCGGCGTGCGGCGGATTTTTCAACCGTTGCGTCGGTGCTCGCTGCGGGCTTGACCAGCTCGATCGCGGTGGCGGGAATGCCGTTTGCGACCAGCTGCGTCTGCACGGCTTCGGCGCGGCGCTTGGACAGCGCCGCGTTCTGTGCGGCATTGCCGGTCGGATCGGCAAAGCCGGATACGGTCAGCTTGCTGCCTGCTTGCCCGTCCAGATAGGCCTTCAAGCCGCCTGCTGCTGGGGTGAACTCCGGGGCCACGTTGGTCTTGCCAGTATCGAAGTAAACCTTCACCACCGGCTTGCCATCGCGCAATTCACTGGTCACGCCAGCGCCTGCGGGGATGGCGACGCTGCCTTCGGCGGGCGCGGCAGCCAAATCGGCGCCCGTACCCGTGGCCGCAGTACTGGCCACGGCTTCAGTCGATGCAGCAGCCACCGCGCCGCCATCGGCATCCGCCGGGCTGCGCAGGAAGAACCACCAGATCGCGGCAAGCGCCAGCGCGCCCAGCAGCAGCCACCACAGCCAGTTGCCAGAACCGTCGTCATCGTCC
>JANORN010000250.1:0-2265 GCA_031415355.1 Novosphingobium sp.
GAATGGGACAGCTTTGATATCGAACTGTTCGTCAGCAACCTGTTTGACGAACGCGGGCAGTTGTCGCGCTATGTCGCCTGCGGGCTGTGCGCGCGCTCGTACATCGTCCCCACCCAGCCGCGCACCATCGGGGTTCGCGCCGGGATTGAATTCTGACGCAGCCGGGGCTGGTAAGCGCCAGCCCCGCGCGTCCCTATTCGGGCAACTTGCAGATATCCACCCAGCGCGCGCTGACCAGTTCGGCCAGTCGCGCCGGGGAGAGCTCGACCGAACTGGTGCGTGAACCGGCAGCGGGGAAGACTGTCGCATAGGCCAGCAGCGAACGGTCTGCGACAATCGGCAGCTCGCTCGCCAGCCCGAACGGACAGACCCCGCCGACCGCATGGCCGGTGAGCGAGAGGGTCGCCTCGGGATCAAGCATCCGGGGCCGTCCGCCGAGTTCGGCCTTGCACTTGCTATTGTCGAGCCGCGCATCGCCGCGCGCGAGCAACAGCATCGGCACATCCCCGACGCGGAACGCCAGCGTCTTGGCGATCCGGCCGGGTTCGACCCCCAGCACCTCGGCAGCCTCAGCCACCGTGGCGGTGGAACGCGCGTGATCGATCAGCGCGAGGTCCGGGGCGTGCTCGGCCAGCCAGGCCAAAACCGACTCAGCGCTCATCGCAGAAGTTGCCTAAGCATCAGGCTCCTCAAACCGCTCCATCCGAAAGGCAGCGCGCAGATAATCTTCCGCTGCTGCCTTCAGCTTGGGTTGCTTGGCAAATGCTTCGGCGGGCAGGGGGGCCTCGCCCAGCGTTTCCAGCAGAGTCCACAGCGCGAACTTGCGGCTGGGTTCGCGTTCCACGCCGAAGCCGATTTTCAGCCGTTCGATCCCCAGCGCGAACGCGGCCTCGGTCAGCGTGCCGGGATCGTCGGTTTCAAAGAAGTGCAGCAGCAGCGCGTCGAGGTCCATCGGCCTAAAGCCACCCCAGCGCGGTCGCGCCCCACACCGCGCCGCCGCCTGCCATCAGGGCCAGCAGGTAGCCGGGCCAGCGCGCGCGGGGCGCGCGGCGGTCCCACAGCAACGCCACATCGGGCAGCGGCGGAGCTTCAGGTGCGCCGCCTTTGGCTGGGAAGCGGTCTTCGATCCGGCGGAGCAGATCGGGCAGCCGCAGGAGCGTTTCGGCGTCCTGCTTGATCCGGTCGGCAATCGCGGCTTCTGGCCCCAATTCGTCGCGGATCCAGTTCTGCACGAATGGGCCGGAAACGTCCCACATGTTGATGCCCGGATCGAGCGCGGTCGCCAGCCCTTCGACCATCACCATGGTCTTTTGCAGCAGTAACAAATGCGGCTGGGTCTGCATGTCAAAATCGCGGGTGATCGCGAACAGCCCGTCGAGCATTTGCCCGACCGACAGCTCGCTGACGGGCTTGCCGCGCATCGGCTCACCCACCGCGCGCAAGGCGGTCGCGAATTCATCGACAGAGTGATAGCTCGGCACGTACTGCGCTTCGAAATGAATCTCGGCGACGCGGCGGTAATTGCCCGTGGTCAGCCCGTAGAGAATCTCGGCCAGCCAGAACCGCGCGCGGCGGTCAATCCGCCCCATGATCCCGAAATCAATCGCTGCAATCGTGCCATCGGCCTGCACGAACAGGTTGCCCTGATGCATGTCCGCATGGAAATAACCGTGGCTGATCGCTTGAGTCAGGAACGCCAGCACCAGCCGCCGCGCCAGCAGCGGCAGATCGTGGCCGGCGGCTCGCAGCGCCTCCAGATTGCTGACCTTGACCCCGTCAATCCAGTCGATCGTCATCACCCGGCCATTGGTGCGGTCCCAGTCAATCGCCGGGATACGGTAGCCCTCGTAGCCGGCCATCGCATCGGTCAGTTCGGACGCGGAGGCGGCTTCGCGCCGCAAGTCCAGCTCGCGCAGGGTCCAGCGTTTCAGGTTGGCGATCACCAGCCGCGGACGCAGCCGGGTCGCCTCGCCACCCAAAGCTTCCAGATGCGCGGCGGCCCATTCGTAGGTTTCGATATCGGCGGCGAACTTTTCGCGGATCCCGGGGCGCAGCACCTTGATCGCGACGTCGCGGCCTTCGGTGGTTACCGCGCGGTGGACCTGCGCAATCGAAGCCGCGCCGACCGGGTGCGGATCGACGCTGCTGAACAAATTCTCAATCGGCTTGCCAAAGCTGGCTTCGATTTCGGCCTTGATCGCGGCGAAGGGTACTGGCGGCAGGCTGTCTTGCAAGGCCAGCAGATTGTGGACCGCGCTCTCCCCC
>JANORN010000251.1:0-4386 GCA_031415355.1 Novosphingobium sp.
CCGCGCCACGCTGGCCAACATGGCCCCCGAATACGGCGCGACTTGCGGCTTCTTCGGAATCGATGACAAGACGCTGGCCTATCTGCGCCTGACCGGCCGCGAGGAAGACCAGATCGCATTGGTTGAAGCCTATGCCAAGGAGCAGGGCTTGTGGCTTTCGGCCGACATGGCAGACCCGATCTTCACTGACACGCTGGAACTCGACATGGGCTCCGTCGTGCCGTCGCTCGCTGGCCCCAAGCGCCCGCAGGACAAGGTGGCGCTGACGCAAGTCGATGACGTGTTCAACGCCGATCTGGAAAAAGTCTATAACAAGGCCGCAGCGCGCGTGGCGGTTGAGGGCAAGGACTTTGATATCGGCGATGGTGACGTAGTCATCGCTGCGATTACCAGTTGCACTAACACCTCCAACCCGGGCGTGATGATTGCCGCCGGACTGGTCGCGAAAAAAGCCAATGAACGCGGGCTGCGGCCCAAGCCGTGGGTCAAGACCAGCCTGGCACCGGGATCACAAGTGGTCACCGATTACTTCGTCAAGGCCGGCTTGCAGGACCATCTTGACGCGGTGGGCTTCAATCTCGTCGGTTATGGCTGCACCACCTGCATCGGCAATTCCGGCCCCTTGGCCGAACCGATCAGCGCCGCGATCAACAACAACAACATCGTCGCCGCCTCGGTCATCTCCGGAAACCGCAACTTTGAAGGCCGGGTCAGCCCCGATGTGCGCGCCAATTTCCTCGCCAGCCCGCCGCTGGTGGTGGCCTATGCGCTGAAAGGCACGGTCACCGAAGATTTCGTCACCACCCCGATCTGGATCGGTAGTGATGGGACGGCGGTTTACCTCAAGGATATCTGGCCCACCAACGAAGAAGTTGCCACCACCATGGCGGGCTGCATCGACCGTTCGATGTTCCGGGCGCGCTATGCGACGGTCTATGAAGGCGACGAGCATTGGCAGGCGATTAACGTGACCGGCAGCGAAACCTATCAGTGGCGCGCGGGCAGCACTTACGTGGCCAATCCGCCGTACTTTGACGGCATGACGATGACCCCGGCCCCGGTGCAGGACATCATTTCTGCGCGGCCGCTCGCCATACTGGGTGATTCGATCACCACCGATCACATCAGCCCGGCCGGAGCGATCAAGGCCGACAGCCCGGCGGGCCGCTGGCTGCTGGAGCATCAGGTCGCCAAGGCGGACTTCAACAGCTACGGCGCGCGGCGTGGGCACCATGACGTGATGATGCGCGGCACCTTCGCCAACATCCGGATCAAGAACGAAATGGTTCCCGGTATCGAAGGCGGGATGTCCGTGGTCGATGGCGAAGTCATGTCCATCTACGACGCAGCGATGGCGCACAAGGCCAATGGCACCCCGCTGGTGGTGATCGCAGGTAAGGAATACGGCACCGGTTCGTCGCGTGACTGGGCCGCCAAGGGCACCAACCTGCTGGGCGTGCGCGCGGTGATCGTTGAGAGCTTCGAGCGGATTCACCGCTCCAACCTGGTCGGCATGGGCGTGCTGCCTTTGCAGTTCCCTGAAGGCACCACTCGCCAGACGCTGGGCCTGACGGGTGAGGACAGCTTCACGATTGTGGGCGTCGCGTCATTGCAGCCGCGTCAGGACGTGGACGTGGAAGTGACCCGCAAGGACGGCACCACCTTCACTTTCAAAGCGCTCTGCCGGATCGATACCGCGAACGAGGTCGAATACTTCATGAACGGCGGGATCCTGCATTACGTGCTGCGCAAGCTGGCGGCTTAGGTCCTCCCCCACTGCGTGGGTTCCCTCTCCTGACGGGGAGGACTAAAAAAGGGCGGCTCTTTCGGGGAGCCGCCCTTCTTGAAGGCTTGGTCTGCGGCGGAGTTCAGGCCGCAGCTTTTGCCTGATCTTTTTTGCGCAGACGGCGGCGGCCGAGCATGGCCGCGGCACCAGCACCGAACAGCAGCAACATCGGCGGGGCGGGGACTTCTGTCCCGCCGGTGGTTCCGCCAGTGGTGCCCCCGGTGGTCCCGCTTGTCCCACCGCTTGAGCTGGTGCTAGACGAGGTGGAAGAGCTGGTTGAGCTGGAACCGCTGGTCGAGCCGCCGGTGCTGCCCGAAGAGCCGCTGGAACCCGACGAACCGCTGGAGCCGGATGAGCCACTCGATCCCGTAGAGCCGCCGCTGGTGTCGCCGCCCGATGAGCTCGACGACGAGCTGGACGAAGACGATGACGACGAACTGGACGATGACGAGCTGCTGCTCGAGCTGGTGACGTTACCCGACGAGCTGGTAACGTTGCCGGACGAGCTGGTGACGTTACCCGAGGTGGTTGAGGTCGTGCTGGTGACGCCGCCGGTCGAGGTAGAAACCCCGCCGGTGGAGGTCGAAACGCCCCCGGTCGAACTGGACACGCCGCCGGTGGAAGTCGAGACCCCGCCCGTGCTGGTGGACGTCGAAACGCCGCCGGTTGAGGTTGAGACCCCGCCGCTGGTGGTGGAGGTCGATCCGCCTGAGGTCGACGTGGAGCCGCCCGAGGTGGAGCTGGAGCTGCCGCCCGAGCCGCCTGATGAGGTCGAGCTTGAACCGCCCGAGGTCGAGCTGGTGATGCCGCCGGTGGTGGTCGATGTGACAACTACGCTGCCACCGCCGCCGCTGCCGCTGCCGCCAAAGAAGCCGCCGAAGAAGCCGCCGCCAAAGCCCATGCCGCCCGATCCGCCGATGACGGTCACCCCACCGCCGCCGCCCGAAGAGCTGATCGGCTGCGGGGGCAGGGGCGGCATGTAGGGCACGGGGGCCATCGCCATCTGCTGCGCGGGGGCCGCAGCGCAGCTGACCGTGCGGGTTACCACGCGGCGGATGCGCCGGGTGCGGCGCGGTTCAGCCGCGGTTGCGCCGGTGCTGGCGATCTGACGCCGGGCGCGGCCACAGCCGGGCGCGTTGCCGTTGAAGTCTCCGCGCGGGCATGATGCCGCGACGGGGCCTTTCTTGACATATTGCACCTGCGCAGCGGGGGCTTCGGCGACGTGTACCGCCCCGCCACCAATCACTGCGCCACCTGCCGCACAGGCAGACAATTTCGCGAGGGCCATCCGTACCGACATAAGCTTTGCTCTCTTTGCCTCTGGGGCAGTCGTGCAGGTCCCTATGCCTGCTATTCAACCCCTGTAGTCATAGAAACGCAGACGATTGGTAAAGCAGCAATGCAATTAACCGTGTTTTCCGTGTGGGTTTTCAGAATTGTTGCCGATTCGACCCACATCAGGGGGCACCTGTCCCGAATTGAAACCGATTGGAACCGCTTTGCTTAAGCTGCGCCGGGCAAACGGTTAAGCATCGGGCGAATCGCTGCCATCGAACAAGCCGGTCTGCGATCCCGCCGGGGGCGTGATTCCCAGATGCTGCCACGCTCGGTCATTCAAGCAGCGCCCGCGCGCGGTGCGGGCCACCAGGCCCAGCTGGATCAGGTACGGCTCCACCACATCCTCGATCGTATCGCGCGGTTCGCTGAGCCCGGCGGCGAGCGTTTCCACCCCCACCGGCCCGCCTTTGTAGATATCGGCGATCATATGCAGATAGCGCCGGTCCATCGCGTCCAGCCCCAGCCGGTCCACTTCCAGCCGGGTCAGGGCGGCATCGGCCTGGTCCTGACTGATCGTCGCCACGCCATCGACATGCGCAAAATCGCGCACCCGCCGCAGCAGCCGACCGGCCACGCGCGGGGTGCCGCGTGCGCGCCGCGCAATTTCGCGCGCGCCCGCCGGTTCGATCCCGATCCCCAGCAAACCCGCGCCGCGCGTGACCACGCGTTCCAGCTCGGGCTCGGTATAGAAATTCAGCCGCACCGGAATGCCGAACCGGTCGCGCAGCGGCGTGGTCAGCAGCCCCGCGCGCGTCGTCGCGCCGACCAGCGTAAAGGCGGGCAGATCGATCCGCACCGAACGCGCCGATGGCCCCTCGCCAATGATCAGATCGAGCGCGCGGTCTTCCATCGCGGGATACAGCACCTCCTCAACCTGCGGGTTGAGCCGGTGAATCTCGTCAATGAACAGCACGTCGCCGTGCTCCAGATTGGTCAGCAGCGCCGCCAGATCACCCGCCTTGGCGATCACCGGGCCAGAGGTGGCGCGAAAGCCCACCCCCAATTCGCGCGCGACAATCTGCGCCAGCGTGGTCTTGCCCAACCCCGGCGGACCAAAGAACAACACATGATCCATCGCCTCACCGCGCGACTTGGCGCTCTCGATAAACACCCGCAGGTTGTCCTTCGCCGCCGCCTGCCCGACGAATTCGGCGAGCGTCTTGGGGCGCAGCGCGGCGTCGTGGTCTTCGGGTTGACGCATGGGGGTGAGGTGGGGGTTGTCGGTCATGGGGACAGATGGCGGGGGACGTCGCGGGAAAGAT
>JANORN010000252.1:0-3687 GCA_031415355.1 Novosphingobium sp.
CAGCAGCTGCGCCAGCGCTTCGTAATTGCCCTCAGCGGCGGTGCCGAACCCGGCGATCACGTTGACCGGATAGCCCAGCTGTTGCAGCACGGCATTGTGCGGGATTGCGCGGATTTGGCGCAGGCTCATGCTGCGGTCTGCCCTCAGATCGGACTGGCGGCGGCTCTTGCGGCTGCCGGTGTCATTCAGCAGGCCGAGCCCGAACGCAGTGACCGCGCGGGGATAGGTCGCACTGGCCAGATAGCCTTGCTGTACCCGCCGGATCGCGCGGTACAGGTCCAGGCTCAGGTCGGTGCGGCGATAGAACGGATCGACCGGAGCGTCGGCGTCAGTCTGCGCCGGGGCCAGCTCGGCGATCCGGGTCAACGTCGCGAGCGCCAGTTCGAGCGTGCCAAAGAACAGATAGCCATCGCCGCCTTGAAAACTGACTTCGGGCTCCAGCCGCACGCCCGCGCGGGCGAACCGCCGCCGCGACCACGGGGACAGCGGCCATTCCAGCCGGTCGGCAAAGCTGGACGGATGTGCGCCACGTCCCATCGATTCGCCGTGGGTGTTAAAGATCAGCGCGGCAACGTGCGCCAGGCCATTCGCCGCCATCGCATCGGACAACCGCCCTTGCAGCCGCTCGATCGCCAGCGCAGCGGGGATCTGGCCCACGAACCGCCCCGCGTCGGAAAACCCGGTCTGGATCGATACCCGCCCGCGCACTTGTGCATATTCGCGGTACGCTGGCTCGGCCAGCAAGGCGTCCAGAAACCGCCCGCCGTGTTCCAGCGCCGACTCGGTTTCGAACAGCGGGGAGACATCAACCTTGTCGGCAATTCCGAACAGCTTGGCGAAGTACAAAGCGGCCAGCACGGTGGTCGGCTGTTCGCATTCGGCCACCAGCATCCGGATCGGCGCGTCGGCATCCACGTGATGGAGGATCTGCGTCATCGCCAGAAACTGGCGCACGGCGGTGCTGTTTTCGATGGCGAGCGCGGCAAAGTTGCTGCGCAGCGGCTGCGCTTCGGCCAGCAGTTCGCGCATCCGCACCAGCGCGGCCTGGCTGGCCAGATCGAGCTTGCCAGTGGGATCAATCCGGCGGCGGATCGCGTTTTGCAGCTGGCTGGCGTTCACGCGGAAGTGAATCCAGCCCATCCCCAGCCCATCGGCGCGCATCGCGGCGGCGACAATTAGCAGGATGCGCGCGGTGGTTGCGTCTGCGCTGGTGGCAGCGGCTTCGAGCTCGGCGATGATCGCGATCAGGCTGGTCAGCTTGTTGGGATGCGCGGCAGTAAAGGTATTGGCGGCGGCCGACAGCGCGGCGGGTTCGCGCAGGTCCGCTGCAAACAGCGCGGCCATCGCGGCGGCATAGGCACCGGCGCGGGTCAGGCGCTCGGCAACGTCGGGCGCAGCCTGATCCAGCTGCGCGGCATAGCTGGCGAGCCGTTCGGCCTTTTCGGACAAGCGGTAGCGCAGCGACGTGGCCCACGAGATATCGGTGCGCCCGTCCATGTCATAGCCGACCCACGAGGCGAAGCGCAGCGGCAGCGGTTGCAGCGCGTGCCACTGATCCGGCCAGCGGGCGCGCGCGCTGTCAAACAGTGCGCCGTTGATCTGATCGCGCGCGGCCTGCGCGCGGGCCATCGCCGCCATCGCCGCGGCATGTTCGGAATTGAGCGTGATGCTGTCGCGTGTCCCCGGGGCGGCGCAAGTGGTGCCCGCGCCAATCTCGCCGCTGGAGGCAGAGGCCGCGACCACGGCGGACTGCGCCGCGCTCAGCAAAAAAGTCGGGTGCGCGGTGAACACCACGTGGGCCAGCGGGTGCTGCCACTTGTTGGCAAAGCTGGCGAAATCACCGGCTTGATCCGCGATAGCGCGCAGGCGCTCTGCGTTGTCGGCGCTGGCGACCGGTGCAATCAACCGGGCCAGCCGGGTCGCGCGGGCTTGCAGGCCCTGGCATTCCAGTTCGGCGACCAGCGCCGCAACGCTGTCCAGCGAGAGCGTGCCCGCCTCGATCCGGCGCGACAGTTCCAGCCCCACCTGGAACACCGGGTTGAACAGCGGCGTATCAGCGGTACGCTGGTGGAGTTCCTGCAACCGGGCGTGGAGGGTTTCCAACTCAGTCACAAGCCGAACCCTTTACCAAAACCCGTCCACCCTGAGCTTGTCGAAGGGCTGTTCTTTCCTTCGTGCCGCAGTGCGTGACGCGCGAAGAACAAGGACAGTGGTTGGCCTTTGGCCGCCTTCGGCCCGACAAGCTCAGCAGGGGCGGAGTGGGGAGGCACAGGGTTAGGGCCGAAGTGCGCAAGCAGCCCGTGCCGCCGCTTCAATTGCGGTCACATCGGGCGGGCCTTTCTGCACCAGCCACGAGCCGCCGCAGCACAAGACGGAATCAAGCGCGAGCCAGTCCGCCACCGTGCTCGCGGTGATCCCGCCGGTGGGGCAGAACCGCGCCATGCCAAACGGGGCGGCGATGGCTTTCAGCGCGGGGATGCCGCCATTGGCTTCGGCGGGGAAGAACTTGAACCGGTCCAGCCCCAGATCCAGCCCGCGCATGATGTCGCTGGCAGTGGCGGTGCCGGGCAGGAACGGGGCGTTGGCGGCAATCGCGGCCTTGGCCAGGATGTCCGTCAGCCCCGGCGAGACGATGAATTCGCTCCCGGCGGCCAGCGCGTCTTCCAGCGCGAATTCATTCAGCACCGTACCCGCGCCAACAATCGCGCCGGGCACCTGCTTCATCTCGCGGATCACGTCGAGCGCCGCAGCGGTGCGCAAAGTCACTTCCAGCACCGGCAGCCCGCCCTTGACCAAGGCCTCGGCAATCGGCGCAGCATAGGCGGCGTCTTCGATCACCAGCACCGGGATGACCGGGGCCATCCGCATGATTTCTTCGATCCGGCTCACGTCAGATGTTCCTTGGCAAAGGCCGCAGCAGCGCCGAACAGCCCGGGTTGGGGGTGGGTGATCAGTTTGACCGGCAGTGCCGCCATCAATTCGGCAAAGCGGCCCTTGGCGGTGAAGCGGTTGGCAAAGCCCGATTGCAGCAAGGTGTCCTTGATCCGCAGCCCCAGCCCGCCCGCGATCACTACGCCGCTCGCCCCCTGCGCCAGCGCGATATCGCCCGCGACTGATCCGAGCGAAAGGCAGAACCGGTCCACGGAGGCGGCGGCGAGGCTGTCTGCCCCGCTGGTGCCGTTGGTCCAGATCGTGCGATCATCCAGTTGTTGAATCGCGCGGCCTTCCATCACCGCCAGCGCTTCGTAAATATCGACCACGCCGGGGCCGGACACCACCCGCTCGATTGAAACCCGCCGATAACGCTGACGCAGCCGTGCCAGGATGGCGTCTTCGATGCTATCCAGCGGGGCGAAGTCGATATGGCCGCCTTCGGTCGCCTGCACGCGGTAAGCACCATCCCCGCCGCGCCAGAGGTGCGCAACGCCCAGGCCAGTGCCGGGACCGACGATGGTCAGGGTGCCTTCGGCTGGCAGCGCCACGTCAGGCCCGGCCAGGTGGACGAAATGGGCTGCATCGGCGCGGGCCACGGCATGGCCGACCGCACCGAAATCATTGACCACGGTATAGCGGCGCGCGCCCAGCTTTTCCGGGATCAGCGCGGGGCGGATGATCCACGGGTTATTGGTGAAGCGGATTACCTCGCCGCCGACCGGCCCGGCGACGGCAATTGCGACGGCATCGGGC
>JANORN010000253.1:0-5703 GCA_031415355.1 Novosphingobium sp.
GAATGGAGTCGCCCCGATGCTGTTACGGGCAAGCGTCGTCCGCTGTGGCTCGGCTGCTCAGATCAGCCGCTGTTCGCCATGGCGGGCGTCTGGAAAGACAGCGAGATTCCAAGTTTCGCGCTGCTGACTTGCCCAGCCAACGCCGCATTGCGCGCCCACGGGCTGGAGCGGATGCCTGCGATCTTGCCATCCGATCCAGCGGCTTGGCGCGGTTGGCTCCGCAGTGATTGGCCCCGCGCCGAAGCCTTGATCGCGCCCTATCCGTCGTCATTCCCGCAGGAGCGCTGACAGCCGCTGCACGGTGGAAAGCAGTTCATCATGAGCAAAAAAATGGAGCGGTGAAGGGAATCGCGAAAAGTCCAATAAATAGCTGAATTCCAACATTTTCGAACATGAGGAATTTCTAGATACCCCCAATCATACCCCCAAATGGGCCGCCTAGCCGAGGTCACTTTTCGCCCGCCGTTTGAAAGCAAGATCACTGCGAAGCCCTCGGCGGATGTGATCGAAAGAGGCAACCATCATGCTCGCGCTTAGGCTGTCAAACTCCGACCGGCAGATTTTTTCTTCATCGGTTTCGGTAGACGCGTCACCGATTATCAGGATGACATTCGCGGGCACGATCATGTCCTCGATGCCCGCGTTAGAACGCACCGTTTCAATGTAGTTTGCGAAGTGGGCGCGATAGGTAGCACATTGCGCGATGCCTGCGGCGGCTGTGGGCGTGTAGGATTTGTCCGAAGACTTGGCGAATTGGACCTTGGCAGTTTTCAATTCGATGAACTACCATCGGTAGCCAAGCGACCCAGCTGTCTTTTACAACCGTTTGCGCGGACGGCTTTGAGTGTATTGCGTTCAACTTCGTTCCTTGCAGTCACTACGATGAACCCAATACACTCTCCTATTTTACGAAGCCAAGCTGTCTATTGAATGCTGACGGGGGACAGCGCTTAACTTGCGCGCAGCAATTCTTCCAAGGCTGCATTGACCGCTTCGCCGCTGGCCGGAATCCAGGAGAAGTCTTCATCTGAATCGGCAACCCGGCGGATGTTGCTCAAAATCGAGGGCGATTTTCGCCCGCAGCCGCACGGGGTGTAGTCGATCTCGATGTGATCAGCCGTAACCAGGCCGCCCCAGGCGCTGGCAAAAGCCAGGTCGAGAAAGGCCCCGCGGCCTTCCTGCTTGCCTTCTCGCGGCTTGGGTTGCCAGCCGCCAGCCGGATCCAGCACATAGATCGCTACCCAGGGCGGAACGTGGAAGCGGCCATGTCGGCACTTCATGTAGCCGGTGTTCATTTCGGTCGCGCCGTAGCCTTCGATCGGGATTGATGGGCCGAGGAACCGATCGAGCACTGTGGCATAATCGGCCGGGGCGTCGAGTCCTTTGAGACCGCCGACCGAGACATGGGCTGACTGGGCGGCAAAACCGCGACCGAGCCCATGCTCGACGCCCGCTCGGCAGATCGTGGCAAGGCTATGCGGGCTGCCCATCAACATGATTCGTTTGCCGGCCAGTTCGGCAAGACTGTGGATCAAACGCTCCTGATCCTGGGCATACTGCGCATGGCGGCGGTCTGCTTCTGCCAATCGCGCCTCGACGTATGGTGAGGGCGATGGAAGATCAAGACGCCCCATCCGCCGGGCGAGGCGGGCACGAACCACGAAGAACTCGTAATCCGCCCCCAGATCGTTGTGATAGAGCGAGAGAAAGTGGTCGGGCGAACGGGCGCTCATCCGGCGTGCCCCTTCGGCCATCTTTTGTTGGGCTGAGCGACCCCCGGCTGCACCAGGCCAGACGATATGGAACCAGGCGTCATCCGGCGCGACGCCATGTTCGCCGACCAGCGTGACGAAGGCCACTCGGTTGCGGGCGTGGCGCGCCTCGGCATCTTCCTTGGCGCGGGCGATCAGCGACATCCGGCCAGTCGTGCCCGAACTGTGCGCAACATCGATGCCGCAGGTGTTTTCAAGCCATGCCAGCCAACCATCGATCGAGCTGAACTGCGGCAGTTCGCCATTTTTGAGATCGACCGTGGTAAACTGCTGCAGCCAGCGGTTCATCCGGGCAAAATTGCCGGCCAGCAACCAGGCCGGGTCATAGGTCTTGTAGATCGTATGCGGGAAGAACAGCTTGGGTGCGTCACACAGCAGCACCTCTTCGTCCAGACCCTGCGCGCGCGCCAAGGCCGCCAGCGGAGGCAGCTTGGGGAGCAGGTCAGCGAGCTTGGCCGACAAGGCCGTTTGTTGAAGCCTAGCCAGATCTTCACCGGCAAGGTCGTGCGCCGCAGCCTGATCGGTGAAATAGGAGTCGAAGGGGTTGCCTTTGATCGACATTGGCTGCTTCTCCTGGATCGTTTCCTGGCGGTGCCATCGCCCAGGTCATGGTGACGGAATGGCTAGCCGGGCAGGCCTTTGCGCAAGTCACGCAGCATTGCTGCAATTTCGGGATCGGAATGGAGGATCGCAGTGGTGCGATCCACCAGCGATTGAAACCTGGAATCCCGGGCTACCTCTTCGCCGAACTCATGCGAGAGCAGGGCGCCCACCAGGACCCGGCCGAATTCCTGTTCAGGTAAGTCGGCCAGGGTACCGATGGCTTGCAACCGCGATTGGCGGCTTGCCTCGGTGGTCTTGCCAGCGGTTGCGCTGCTGCTGGTCTTGGCCGACCGGCCGGTTTTGTCGACCTTGCGCTCGCGCGACATGCGTTCAAGTTGGTTGCGGACCAAGGCCATGACCTGGTCGGTATTTCCGATTGAGACCATCGCCGTTGCCCTACTGGACCGTGCGGTTGCCGGAGAACCGGCCGAGCAGCAAGGCCGTGGCCGAAACGTCCTCGTCGGCAGGGCCCGCACCTGACCGTTCCAGCAGCTTGCGGCATTCCGCGATAAGTAGCTGGATATCATTGTTCATCGGTGGGTTTTCGCGGTTCAAGACGACACCGGCCTGGAATCGCTCGATCGCCTCGGCGAATTCGTCTCGGATCAGGTGGGTCATCCCTTCCACAAATACGCGCAGATAATTGTCGCGCTGGGCAACCAGCAATGGCCCCCAGGTTGATAGCGCTCGCTCAGGCTCACCCGAGGTCAGCTCGAAGAAGCCAAGCTGGTAGCGCGCCACAAGGAAGCCCGGGGCCAGCTCGACCGAGCGGCTCATTGCCTGGTGGGCTTCGATCGCCCGGCCCTTCCCGGCGAGGATCGAACCTAGCATGAAGTGCAGTCGGGGATCGTCCGGATAACGACGCAGCACCTCAGCGACGGCCGTATCATCTCCGTCCGCGCTGGTTTCGATACGGACCGTCAATTCGGCCATCTCGGCGTCGGTTGCCATTCCTTCAGCCATTCAGCCCTCCTTGGCCTAGCGCACCCGCGCCATCTGCTTGCGCAGGCGTTCAAGCCCTTGCGAATGCAGTTGTGAAACCCGACCCTTGCTCAATCCCAGCAGCAAGGCAATCTGTTGAAACGGCACATCATGTCGATAGTGCTGGTTGATGATGAAGGCCTCTCTATCTGGCAGCGCTGCCAACCGACGGTCGAGCTCGTTGCACAGCTGCCGCCAGGCCAGGGTATCGTAGGCCGAAGGTTCGGCCGCCGGGAGGTCTTCGACATTGGGTGTGGCCTGGTCTTCCAGGATCAAGCCAATTGCAATCTTTGCGGCCATGGCGGCCAGCAATTCGATCACAGATTTCCCTTGGTTTTCGGCTCCATCACGCAGCGATTTGAGGCGATCGCGTTCCTGCCGCCGTCGATAGGTATATTGCGCGCTGGATTCGGATGCCTTGGCAGCCGCATTGCGGATGTGGCCCTTGATCCGGATACGCAGAAAGGCGGCGAAGCGGTCCTCCAAGGTTGGGTCATAGCGATCGATCGATTGCAGCAAGGCTTCCAAAGCCAGCTGGTCGAAATCGTCCGGCTCAAGGCCGATCCGCGGGATGCGCCGCCGCATCTCGGCCGCGATGTGGCGAGCGGTGGGCCGGTAATGATCGAACAGCGCTGCACGCGTGGCGGGACTGGGTGCCGCTGTATGATTGCGCCACAGCGCGGCAAGGGCCCGGTCATCGTCGATCACCAGCGCCAGACCACGACTGCGCCTGACCGCGGTCATCCGAAGCTGCCCAGCAATCCTTGCATGATAAGGCTCCAGCCATCGATCAGGACAAACATCAGCACCTTGATCGGCAGCGAAATGGTCGCCGGCGGAACCATCATCATGCCCAGCGCCAGCAAGATGCTGGACACCACCAGGTCGATCAACAGAAACGGCAGCAGCACCACAAAACCAATCGTAAAGGCCACCCGCAGTTCATTGAGCATGAAGGCCGGAATCACCTTGGTCAGCGAGAGCTCTTGCGGGCTGTCGGGCAGGGGTGAGCGCGCGACGGCATGCACCATCTCGATGTCGCTCTCCTTCGTGTGGGCCAGCATGAAGGTCTTGAGTGGTGTGGCCGCCCGATCCATCGCCTGTTCGATCCCGATCCGCCCGTCCATGAATGGCTTCAAGGCATCATTGTTCACGGCTTCGAGCGTTGGCTGCATCAGGAACGCGCTCATGAACAGGGCCAGGGTGGTGAGCACCGCATTGGGCGGTGTCTGCGGCATACCGAAGGCATGGCGGACCATCGCCAGGACGATCACGATTCGCAGAAAGCTGGTGGTGGCGATCAACAAGGTTGGCAGGATCGCAAGGACGCTGAGCACCAGAGCAGTTCTGGTCACCTCAGAAGCGAACTGCGGATTGCCGATCACGGCCCAGGCCGGGCTGGCGAGGCTCAGCAGTGCCATGCCGAGTACGACACGCAGTACCTTCATACCTGCTCCAGCGTCACATCAGGATCGGGCAACCGGTCAATCAACTGCGCGCCCTGATTACCCAGATGGACGAGGTAGCGCCGCTCGGCGCAGCGCAGCACGACGATTTGGCTCGCGGCAGTAAGGCGGATCCTTTGCTCAATCTGCAAGGCACCGGAGTCCGGTCTTGGTTGGCCGGTGGCAAAAGCCTGGCGCAGGTCGGCTAGGCTGATGGGCAATCCCTGGCGCTGGCGGATAACCATTACGGCGATGAAGGCCAGACCAATGCAAAATAGCAGGCCCAGCACGATCCGCGCCCACGGGATCGATAGATCGGGCGCTTGCGCTAAGGCCTGCGGAGCGGCTGAAAGCAAAAAGAGCATGCCCACTGGCTCAGTTCCCCAAGGTTATCCGATTTCCGTGATGCGAATCGCAAAGCGATCATCGACCGTGATGATTTCGCCCCGCGCGACCACTTGTCCATTGATCCGGATCTCCGCCGAATCGGCCGGCGAACTTTCCAGCACGACCGTGTCACCGGTCGCCAGGGCATCAAGCCGGCCAACAGTAATCGTACCGCTGCCAAGGAACGCCTCGCAGGTCACTTCGACATGCTCAACCAGGCGCTTGCGATTGGCTTCACTGGTCGAACTCGATTCCTGCGCCGCAGCAGCGTCTTTCTTTGACATATATCAGTCCTGCAATGTGAGAATAATGTTTTGGCCATCATCGCTCAGCGCGAAGGGCATGGTGCCGAAGCGATTGTTGATGCTGAGGCGGGCCGGCGCGGTCAGCGGTCGATCAAGCACGACAATATCGCCGATTTCAAGCGTTTCAATCTGCGCGATTGATAGCGCGGCTGAACCGAGATGGGCTTCGACTCTGACCGGTTGCTGCGCCACGGCTGTGCGCGCCGGGAT
>JANORN010000254.1:0-10117 GCA_031415355.1 Novosphingobium sp.
CGCCGGTCCAGATAGGCCCCGGCATAGGTCACGTCCCAATTGCCCAGCTGGCCTTCGATGGTCAGCGCCGCCTGCACAAATTTGTCCGTGCGGAATTCATCGAAGAAGCGCTGCGTCTTGAGATCGCCGACCGAGGGATCATAGCCAAACGCGCCGCTCGTCTCGGTGTGCTGGTACATCACCGAAGGCGTCATCGTCCAGGTATCGTCCAGATCAATCTTCAGCGCGGCGCGGCCGCCATAGACTTCCACATCGTTGAAATTCTGTTCGACCAACGCAGTGTTGCGCACGCAAATCCCGCCCGGCTGCGGTACGAAGCAGCGCTGCCCTGCGACATTATCGATGAACCCGCCATCGCGCTGGTAAAAACCGGTGACGCGCAATGCGGCGCTGTCTCCCAATGGCGCGTTGATCATGGCATCAAGTGTGCCGCCCAGCTTGCCACCGTCGATCTGGTTGGCTTCGACGTCAATCGAGCCCTCAAACCCGGCGGTGCTGGGCTGGTTAGTGATGATCCGGATCGTCCCCGCCTGCGATGACGCACCGTACAGCGTGCCCTGCGGCCCGGCGAGGCTTTCGATCCGGGCGATGTCATAGATGTGGACGTCCAGATTGCCGCCGATGGTGGTGACCGGCTGTTCATCCAGATAGACGCCGACCGACGGCAGGGTGCCCGAATGGTTGCCTTCCGCGCTGGACGTGGCTGCAACGCCGCGCATGTAGATCACGTTGGTGCCGGGGGTGCCGCCCAGCGCGAGGAACGAGACGTTAGGCAGCTGCTGCGCATAGCCCTTGAAGTCGGTGATGTTCAGGTCTTCCAGCCGCTCGGTGCCGATCGCTTGAATCGAGATTGGCACGTTTTGCAGGTTTTCCTCACGCTTCTGCGCGGTAACCACGATTTCATCGTAGCCGCTTTCTTCAGGTGCGGCCTCCTGCGCCAGTGCCGGAGCGGCAAGCGCGGTCGAGGTAAACAGGGCAGCGACCAATGCCTTGCGCGAATTAAACACCATCTGAAAGCCACCCCTGTGAACAATTATTGCAGTAACCTGAATCGCCGGAGCGATTTGGTCAAGTCTCTGTCGCGAGCTTGTGCCCGATCCGGCCACTGCGTGGCAGAATTACAACGCTGTGGGCACCGCCGGATAGGCATCAAGCACCGGCCCCAGCGCCGCCTTCAGCGGCTCCAGGAAGCGCTCAAATGGTTGCCACGCTTCGGTTCCAGAACGATAGATCGGCTGGCGCACCTGTTCGCTGCTGGCGGTCCGCACCGCACGCTCAGTTTCGTGGAACGCCAGACAGGCCGGTTCGAAGTCCAAGCCGCAAGCAGCCAGCAGCGCGCGCACTTCGGCCTCGGTATCATCGACCATGCGTTCGTAGCTCACCCGGTGGACCCGCGCCGGCAGCACGGCGTCAACATGCGCCATCAGCCGGACATAGTCGGCGTAATAGCGGCCCATGTCGGTCAGGTCATAACTGAACGCCTGCCCGCGCGCGAAATGCTGTTTGAAGTTGGACCAGCAGCAGCCCAGCGGATGACGCCGCGCATCGATGATCGTGGCATTCGGCAGGATCAGATGAATGAACGGCACATGGGCCCAGTTGTTTGGCAGTTTGTCGATAAACAAAGGCCGCCCGGTCTTGCGCTGGATGCGGGTGCGCTGGAGGTATTCCTCGCCCAGCGCCGCGAGCTGCCCGAACGACAAGTCTGACAAGCCCTCGGGATAGAACGGATCGCGCCGCGCCAGTGCGGGAATGTCCGGCAATTCGCTGGTCCCTTCCATTTGGCTGTGGCTCGCCAGAATCTGCTCGACCAGCGTAGAGCCCGCGCGCGGCATCCCCAGGATGAACACCGGGTCCGCCGCATCGCAGCCCTGCCCGGCGCGGGCGGCGAAGAAGTCCGGCGTGAACAGCGCGATTGCGCGGTCAACGAACTGCGTGGTCTCGTCGGCGTTGTAGTCCAGCTCCGCCCGGCGCAGCGCATTGCCCGCCGCATAATGGGCAAAAGCCGGTTCGGCAGCGCCCCGGTCTTCCAGTGCCTTGCCCAGCGCGAAGTCGAGATGAAAGCGGTCTTCCGCAGCCACTGCATCGCCCGCCAGCGCCTTCTCCATCGCAGCAATATCGGCGTCACTGAATTTCACCGTCTTCAGGTTGGCGAGGCTCCACCAGGCCTCCCCCAGCGTCGGCAGCAGCCTGATCGCCTGCCGGTAGGCCTCCACCCCCTTGGCCTGCTGGCCAACGGTTTTGAGCATATGCCCGTAACTCATCCAGACGCGCGGCTGGTTCGGTGCTTGTTCCAGCACCTGCGCATAAAGCACCAGCGCATCGTCAAATTCACCCACCCGGCCCAGCGCGGCGGCTTGCAGGTTGGCGTGGCCGGGATTGTCCGGATCTTCCGCCAGCACCTGGTTCAGCTCGGCAATGGCTTCCGCCGGGCGATTCTGGCGGTACAGCACCAGCGCCAGATTGGCCCGCGCCGGGGTGAAGCCCGGAGCCAGCTCCACCGCGCGCCGCAGCAGCGCCTCGCTGTCCTTGTAGCGCCCGATCCGCCCCGCCAGCTCCGCCAGCATCCGGATCGCGGCGACATCGAACGGATGCGCTTTCAGATGCCCGCGCAGGCGCGGTTCGGCATCGTGCAGCCGGTTCTCGTTCATCGCCAGCGCCGCCTCAATCAGAGCGGGCGGATATTGGCCCAGGCGGGACAGCCAGGATTGCGGTGCGGGGTTCGTCATCGCGCGCCAAGAAACATGGTGACGCGGCGCAATCAAGCGATAGGTTGCGTGGACGGGGGATGAAATGTGACAGACGCAGCGACAAGCGACCAACCCTTTGGCTTCTGGACCGCAACCGCGCTGGTGGTGGGCGGGATGATCGCGGCGGGGATTTTCATCCTGCCCGCGCAGATGGCTTCCTATGGCGTGTGGAGCATTGCCGCATGGGCGCTGGCGATTGGTGGCTCGCTGTTGCTGGCGCTGGTGTTCATAGCGCTGCACCGGCAACTGCCCGCCGCGCGCGGGGCCATCGAACTGGTGGAGATCGGGCTGGGGCCGCTGCCGGGGATGCTGGTGGGGTGGTCCTACTGGCTCTCGATCCTCTGCGCCAATGCGGTGATCTCACTGACCGCAGCGGGCTATGCCGCCAGCTTCATACCGGGGCTTGGTGGCAACCGATCCAGCCTGCTGGCCTGCGGGCTGATCGTGGCCCTGACCTTGCTCAACATTGCGGGAACCCGGATTGCCGGGTGGTTTCAAGTCGGCGCGACGGCTGCAAAGGTGGTCCCGTTGCTCGGTGCGGCGCTGCTGCTGGGCTTGATTGCGGTGCAGGGCGGGATGGGTGCAAGCCCGCTGCCGGTCCCGCCACTCGATCGCACCATGTTCGACCCGCTGACCGCTGCAATGTTTGCGCTGCTGGGGTTTGAGGCGGCCAGTGTTGCCGCCGCGCGGGTCCGCGACCCAGAGCGCAACGTGGCGCGTGCCACCATCGCTGGACTGGCGATTGCTGGCGGGCTCTACATGGTGATCTGCACCGGGATGGCGCTGGCGATTCCCGCCGATGTGCTCGCCAAATCCGAAGCCCCGTTTGCGCTGCTGTTTGATCGCTTCGTTGGCTCGGGCAGTGCCACCCTGATCGCTGCCGCTGCCGCACTCGCCGCGTTCGGGGCGCTCAACGGCTGGATTTTGCTGCAAGGCGAAGTACCGCGCGCGATGGCTTTAACCGGCACTTTGCCTGCGTGGTTCGCCAAGAGCAACGCGGCTGGAGTGCCGGTCAACACCCACCTGCTGTCCGCCACCATTGGAGTCGCCCTGGTTCTTACCCAGCTTGGCGAGGGTCTGAGCGAAGTACTGACCTTTATGGTCACCCTGACGACTGCAACCAGCCTGTGGCTCTATCTGGCGGTAGCGGCCAGCGGGATTCGGCTGAATGCCGCACCGTGGGCGGCATGGGGCGGGTTGATATTCGCGCTGCTGGTGCTGTGGGGCATTGGCTGGGAAATCAGTTTGCTCAGCCTGGTGTTGATGCTGTCAGGCCTGCCGTTCTACCGCCGTCGCGGCTAGGCGAGTGCTACGGAAATAACTCGTTCCCGGCAGCAAGGGGCAGCGATTGCACGCGGCTCAAGCCCCCCATCCTCGCTCGGTTCGGCAAGCGCGGATATGTTGCAGCTGATCCCCGGTGCAAAGGGAGCCGACAACTTGTGCCAGCTCCCCTGAAGAACAACCTTGATTCAGCCGGTCAATTCACGGCGCAGTAATTACCGACACGCCCAGCACGGCGGGCATGTTTGCTGCCGGGGAATAGAGCGATCTGCAATTGACGGTCATTGCCGCGTCATCGCATTTCGTTCCCTGATTGGTCCCATAAGCGATTGAGCCATAGAGCCACGGTCCGCCGCTGTCTCCAGGAACTGAAATCCTGCGGTCCAGGATAACGGCAGGACCGGTTCCGCCCGGAGGCGTGGCGACTTTCTGCGACATAGGCGCAGCGCTGGGAACCGTCCTGCTTGATTAGGCAGACCGACGTGTTGGGGGCGACGTTGGCGGGTGCGACAGTGGTAATCGAATAGAACCCCGTGCCGTAAAGAACGGTGTTGTTATACGTGTTCGCATTATCGCGGTACCACGTGAAATCTCGTCCCGCCCGGTGCTTCGTCCCCTTTACGTAGGCGGGTCCCCGATGCGTTCCGATGCTGACACCTTGGTAGCGAATAAGGCCGAAGGGTACGCAGTGACTTGCTGTAGAGACGCGGGTAACCGCGCCCGTCACGATGAAACCGGCAGTGCATGAGCCGCTCGTAGCGGAAATAGCGCCACCTTAAGACATGGCGGCATCTGGTTCGACATACCAGCCCCCGGTTTCAAACCGCACAAATTCCGGAACGGTTCCAAGTGCGGCACGCACCGCGGCTTCGTTGGACGTTCTGATAACCAAGGCGTTATCCCGAACCTTGATGCTGGAATAAGCGTTGGCATCAACAATCGTTAGTGTGGGAACAATCGAGCGCTGGTAGGCTTTGACTTCACCGAGGCCGTGCCGGACGGTGCGATATTCCGATGCGGATTCAAGGTCTTCCGAACCCGCTTTGCCGCCGGTGCCATTGCCCGTGTACAGGTGCACGATCCTGAAGGAATTGCTGTCACGTTCGATGAACGAGCCAGCGTAGGCGTCATTCTGTTCCATCCGATTGATCGCGGTGGCCAGGCGGCGCTCAAGGTTTCCACGCCGAATGGCTTCGCCGACGCTGATTCCCTCCGCCTCTGCGACAATCTTGGCTTGAGATACCCAATCGGGTTGTGCGGAGTTGGCACCCTGAGCAAATGCAGGGGCCGAAATCGCAGCAAGAAGCGCAGTTAGCGAAACGTACTTCATCTTATTCTTTCAAGTATCGTACAGCGGAAAACTCTTCAGAACGAATCCGGTTTCCTGCCTAACCACTCAACATGAGTTGCGGCTGTACGGAGCGGCGCTGGATTTCATCCGAGGCATCAAATCATGCATGAACGGGGCTTCGGCTTTGACCGAACACCGGAACTATCTACTGCGCCGCGATCAGGGCAGTTCTCAAGACCGCAGCAGCTTCCTGATCAAGGACCGGTCGGCCAAAATCGCGTGGGCCGCGTTGTGCCCCGGTGCGCCGGTCACCCCGCCGCCGGGGTGCGTGCCCGCGCCGCACATGTACAGCCCTTTGATCGGCCCGCGATAGTCGCCGTGGCCCAGTACCGGGCGCGCGGCCCACAGCTGGTCGAGGCCCATATTGCCGTGCATGATATCGCCGCCGATCAGCCCGAATTTGCGCTCCAGATCAAGCGGCGAGTGGATCTGCGTCGCGATCACGCTCGCCTTGAAGTTGGGGGCGTGGTCATTGACCGTATCGATGATCAAGTCCGCCACCGCCTCGCGGTGCGTGTCCCAATCGACCTTGGGATCGAACTGCTGGCAGAACAGGCTGGCGACGTGCTGGCCGGGCGGGGCCAGGCTGTCATCAACGCTGCTCGGAATCTTGATCTCGACAATCGGCTTTCTGGACCAGCCGTGCTGCTGCGCGTCGATGAAGGCCTGATCCATATAGTCCATCCCCGGCGCGATGATGATTCCGGCGGTGTGGTGCTCGGCCAGCTCTTTACCCGGTAACACGCTGAACGAGGGCAGTTCGGACAGCGCGACATTCATCCGAAACGTACCGCTGCACGTCTTGAAGCCCGCGATGCGCTTTTTGAAGTCCGCGTCCAGATCGGACGGATCGACCAGTTGACGGTACAGCAGCGCGGGGCCAGCGTTGGACGCGACAATCGGCGCGGCGATTTCCTCGCCGCTTTCCAGCTGAACCCCGGTGACTTTGCCGCCATCGACGAGCAACTTGGCCACCGGCGCTTCCAGGCTGATCTCCACCCCTTGCAATGCGCAGGCTTTGGCCATGGCCTGGGTGATCGCCCCCATCCCGCCGACCGCGTGGCCCCAGGCGCCCAGCTTGCCGTTGACCTCACCAAACACGTGATGCAGCAACACATAGGCGGAACCGGGGGTGGAGACCCCGGCGTAATTGCCCACCACCGCATCGAACGCGAAGGCGCTCTGAACATGGTCGTCTTCAAACCAGCCATTCAGGAAATCGCGCGCTGACTTGGTGAAGATATCGAGCAGATCGCGCTGAACCGACAGATCCAGCTTGGCCATCGGCCAGCCCTGCTGCGCCGCCGCCAGCAATGATGACAGCCCCCCGCCAACATTGGGCGGGATTTGCAAACTGAGGTCGCGCAGCACATTGGCGACTTTTTCCAGTGCAGCATCATAGGCGGGATAAGCCGCCGCGTCTTTCTTCGAAAAGCGCGCAAACTCAGCTTGGGTCCGCCCGGCCCCGCCGCCCAGCTTCAGATAGGCGTCGGGGAACGGGAAGAAGTTCGAAATCGTCCGCTCGATCACGCGGTAGCCGTGATCATGCAGCTTCATGTCCGCGATCACCTTGGGCCGCAGCAGGCTGACGGTATAGCTCGCGGTCGAATTGCGGAAACCGGGGTGAAACTCCTCGGTCACCGCCGCCCCGCCCACAATATGCCGCCGCTCCAGCACCCGCACCCGCATCCCCGCGCGGGCAAGATAGAACGCGCAAGTCAGGCCATTATGCCCCCCACCGATGATCAGCGCGTCGTAGGTTTTGGTCATCGGGATCCTCGGAAGTTCACAAAGTTCACAGGGTTGCGGCCGCGGGAAATCGGGCGATTTCCGGCTTGGGGCGATCTTGGCAGGATTTGCTGGTGTAGGAAAGTCGCTCGCACAGCAAAGAAACCGGATTGGCGTTGACCGCAGCGAGGCAAAAAATTCAGCTAGCTCAGTTGAGCTACTCGCCAAATAGAAATGGCGATGCGCGCAAGCGCATTTTGCCGAGCCGTTACCCGTTGAGGGTTCCAATCATCATTGTCGGCAGCAATTTTCTGGGTCGTCTCAAACATGCTGCTCGCAAACACCGGTCGCTTTACCGCATATGCAACATTGCCAATTTCCCGGTTCAAAGTTGTCTCTAGCAGCGCCATGTTTCCAATCCGGTAAGTGTTTGCGTCGGCCTCAATTTCCGAGAACTGGTCCCAGCCGCCTTCTGGATTCTGCGGCAAGATATGTTCAACCGTGAAGGTGGCGCTATCCCGGTCATGATCGCCACCACCAGCCTGCCGCTCAAGGTTGCACAGGATGTAGCGCACAATCCGGTTGTTGCGGGACTGGGTGGTTTTGAGCTCTTTGCTCGCAAACGCGGCTTTGAACGCCGGGTCAGCAGGGTAAACCGGACGGAGTGCTTCAATAATCGACGCGAGATCAATGATTTTTCCGTCAGACAGACGTGCGGCAATATCTGAATAGACCCGTTCCTGTTCACCCGCCTGCATGGTTCCAATGACGTTGTAGCGGAATGAGATGTTGACGATGATCTTAAGCAAAGCTGTAAAATCGTTAGAATTCAGAATTCTGCGTGCTGAGATCAACAAGGCAAAGGGTTGGCTTACCCCAAACATCCGCAACAACGTGGCGGACTCTTTAAGCTCAGGCGACCAATCCGAACTTCCAGGGGAGGTTAGGCCAAGATATGGATCGACGTCAGCATCAAGTGCGTTGAGCAGTGCAAACACCGCTGCCCGGGAATCAATCTTGGCGCGGATCGTCTTGAACAGCTCAGACTGGCGAACCAAGCCATTGCGGCTCATCCAATGAATTCGAAGAAAATCGGGTAAATCCGTCTCACCCAGTCTGCTGACAAGCCGCTCCCAGCGATCATCCATTGCCGACATCTCATTTTCATGGACGCTGTCCCGGTGCAGCACAGAAAAAAGATAGTTTTTCAGCAGATCAGTGGCCGATAAGCGAACGCCTCTGGAATTAAGTGTTTCAAAAACTTTGTAGGCATTCAGCTCGTCGGAAACGGTGATCACCGTGAAAAATAGCTTGTCGCAAATCGATTCGAGCAATCGTGCCAAAGCTACTCCGGTGTCCTGTTCGGGATTACTCGGGGCTGTTGCAAATTCAAGAACACGTCTTTCAAACCAGTCAGAGGCTTTCCGCATAGCACGCTCAGACGCTTTGAAGCCACGCAGCGGCAAGGGTGCCAGTGGCACAAGATAGCTTTGATAATAGTCATTATTGTTGCGATTTAGGGTTAGTTTCGAGGTGGCGATAAGGGTCACTGGATCAAGATAACCGATATAACTTGAGCGGATTTGATCGAGGCGCTGCTGGTTACGTTCAGGATCGTCTCCGGCCTCGATCAACCGCTTCAAATTGCGCAGAATGGCCAGAACGATGATTGATAAGGTCGTAAGGCGTTGCTGGCCGTCAATCACGTCAAAGGTTTTGTCATTTTCGGTCTGCAGGACGAGGTAGCCCATATAATGAGCGGGTTCACCCCCCGGCTTGGTTGCTTCCTGGATGTCGAGCCAAAGCTCATCCCATTCAACATCGGTCCAACTGTAGTCCCGCTGAAACCGGGGAACACTGTAGGTGAGACCATTGCCGAATAGCTTGCGGAACGTGTTGTTCTCAGTTTTGAAATTCGTTCCGGACATTTGCTTCCTCGGGTCAAAACTCGGCAGCCACGCTCATGTCGTTTAGGCCCGCTGGGTCCGAAGGTAAATCGTTTCGCCTATCTAACCGTTCCAAGCCCACTCCACCCCTTCTCCGGCGTCCGCTGCAACCTTGCCTCCGGCACAATTGCCCTGATCTTCTTCGCAAAGCTCCGCAAGCAAACCTCGCTGCGCCCGATTGGCCCCGCAGTATAACTGCGCGAGGCCATCCCCTGCTGGACGCGTTCGATCAGCCAGGTGTCTTCGGCATTGACCACGCGGTTGATGCGCCAGTTGGCGTAGCGGGCCAGCTTCATTGCGCGGCGCGCATCCGGCAGCGCATAAGTCATTTCGCGCAGCACGCAGGTGGTTGGCCCGGTGGGCAGCCATTGCATGAAATCGATCTGGTCGGCGTAGATGTCGAAGGCCATGTTGGGCCAGAGCTTGTAGTAGAGCCAGCGGCGGCGGCTTTCGGGGGGGAGGTGCGGCGCGTCGGGCAGATGCGTCTGATAGAACCGCTCCCAGAAGTTCGCGCTGGGTTGATCGCGCAGATCGCCTTTCATCCGGTCGGCCCAGCCGTGGGCGGAGATTTCATAGCTCTTGCCGAACAGCCGGGTCAGCCCGTCATGCGCCACCGGAATGTGCAGATTGTCCGAATAGTTATCGCCGACCTGCTTCCAGTTGACCGCGCGGTCCCGCAGCCGCACGTCACCCCAGCGGCGCAGGTCTTCAAACCGGTAGGGTGCGATTTCAGCGGCAAACGGCGCCATCATCTCGGCCACGCTAGGAAACCCGCCATCCTCCAGCCGCACAAACACAAAGCCGTTCCACAGCTCCAGCGCGACCGGTGCGAGGCCGTTGTCCTCAAGCTTCAGCGCCGGATAGTCCGCCTTCATCGGCACCCCGGACAAGCGCCCGTCGGTCTCGTAAGTCCAGGCGTGGTAAGGGCAGACCAGCTTGCGCGCGCAGCCCGCCGGACCTTCGACCAGCCGCATCGCGCGGTGGCGGCAGACGTTGGCGAAGGCGCGGACCTGGCCATCGTCACCGCGCACCACGATCACGCTTTCGCCCAGATAATCGAG
>JANORN010000255.1:0-8667 GCA_031415355.1 Novosphingobium sp.
ATGTTTTCTGGCACCGGTTCAAGCTATGCCGATTTTGAACGGCTGGCGGTGCTGGGCGGGGCGGTGCCGCGCGGCGAGGGCAGCGTGGATACGCCAGCGTCGCGGTGGAGCCAGCACCCCGATGGCTACTGGGTGCGGTACAAGCCCAACGGCTATTCAAACACGCTGGTCCAGGTCTGGGTTCCGCAAGGCAGCGCTGCGGTTGGCAAAAGCTATGAACCGTGGCTGGCGATCGCGGCACCGGGCAACACCTCACGGCAACGCCTGGCGCAATCGGCACGGGTCTACGCGCGCTGATATTTTCGCAGTTGCAGCATTACGTGGCTTGACTCTTTTCCGCCATGCGGCAGTCATGGCGGGGAAGGGGTCGGTCTGATGCAACGCGCAGCGGCGTGCTATGATGAAATGCTGGACCCCCAAGGCGGGGTGCGCGGGGCCTATGCGGGCTATCGCGACTGGTACGACACCCAAGACCAGACTGCACTGCGTCGCAAGGGGCAGGAGGCGGAAGGGTTCTTTCGCAAGACCGGGATCACCTTTAACGTCTATGGCGATGATGACGGCGAAGAACGGCTGATCCCGTTCGACATGGTCCCCCGGATTGTGACCGCGAGCGAATGGCGCAAGCTGTCGCGCGGGATCGAGCAGCGGGTGCGGGCGATCAACGCCTTTCTGCACGATATCTACCACCGCCAGGAGATCATTCAGGCCGGGCGCGTGCCGCAGCGGCTGATTGCGGAGAACGCCGCGTTTCTGCCGCAGATGATGGGGCTGGTGCCGCCGGGCGGGGTCTATACCCACATCGTCGGGATCGATCTGGTACGGACCGGGCCCGACGATTTCATGGTGCTGGAGGATAACGCGCGGACCCCGTCGGGCGTGTCTTACATGCTTGAAAACCGTGAAACCATGATGGCGATGTTTCCGGAACTGTTCACCCGCGTCAAAGTGCGCCCGGTGCAGGACTATCCGCGCCGCCTCGCCAAAAGCCTCGCCGCCTGCGCGCCGGCCTGTGCCGGGGCCACGCCGACCGTCGCGGTGCTGACTCCGGGGATTTATAATTCGGCCTATTTCGAGCATGCCTTCCTGGCCGATCAGATGGGTGCCGAACTGGTTGAAGGCAGCGACCTGCGGGTGGTCGATGGGCGGGTCGCGATGCGGACTACGCGCGGCTATGAACCAGTCGATGTGCTGTACCGCCGGGTTGATGACGACTTTCTCGATCCGCTCAGCTTCAATCCCACCTCGGCATTGGGGGTGCCGGGGATCATGGACATCTATCGCGCGGGCGGGATCACGATTGCCAACGCCCCCGGCACCGGGATCGCCGATGACAAGGCGATCTATTCGTTCATGCCCGATATCATCGAATTCTACACCGGGGAGAAACCACTGCTGGGCAATGTCCAGACTTGGCGCTGTGCCGAGAAAGACAGCCTCGCCTATGTGCTCGACAATCTGGCGGAGCTGGTAGTCAAAGAAGTCCACGGTTCGGGCGGCTATGGCATGCTGATCGGGCCAACTTCGTCCAAGGCAGAAATCGCTGCTTTTGCGCAAAAGCTGCGCGCGCGGCCTGAAAATTACATTGCTCAGCCGACGCTGGCACTTTCTACCGTGCCGATCTTTGCGAAAGCGGGGCTGGCGCCGCGCCATGTCGATCTGCGCCCGTTCGTGCTGGTTTCGCCTAATGGGATTGAAATCACGCCGGGCGGCTTAACGCGGGTGGCGTTGAAGCAGGGTTCACTGGTGGTCAATTCATCCCAAGGCGGCGGCACCAAGGACAGCTGGGTGCTGGAAGACTGATGGGCGGAACCGCATCATGTTAGGCCGCACTGCCAATGGCGTGTTCTGGCTCGCGCGCAATCTTGAGCGGGCAGAGAATTCCGCGCGGCTGATCGAGGCGGGATTCCGCATGGCGCTGACCCGCGATGCCGCCGCCGCGCATCAGGAATGGCGCTCCGTCGTGACCACGCTGGGCCATGCGCAAAGCTATGAAGCGGCGCATGCGGACTATACCGGGTCGCAGGTCTGGAACCACTTGTTGCGCGACAAGGCCAATCCCGCGTCAGTGCTGGCGATGATCGAGGGTGCCCGCACCAATGCACGCGGGGTCCGCACCGCCCTGACCCGCGAAGTCTGGGAAGCGGTCAACGAAAGCTGGATGGTGCTGAAAGACCTGCTGGCCAAGCCGGTCCGCGAACCGGCGCTGGGGCAAGTGCTGGGCACGATCCGGCGGCAGGCGACGCTGGTGCGCGGCGCGGTCGAAGGATCGATGCTGCGCAACGAGAACTACAACTTTTTCCGGATCGGTACGTTCATTGAGCGCGGGGACAACACTGCGCGGATCCTCGACGTGAAGTACTATGTGCTGCTGCCTTCGCTCGCCTGGGTCGGGTCAAATCTCGATAACGTCCAATGGGAGTCTGTGCTGCGCTCGGTCGCGGGGGACCGGGCCTATCGCTGGCTCAATCAGGGCAAGATGGACCCGCGCGGGATTGCGGAGTTCCTGATCCTGGACCAGCGCTTTCCGCGCAGCTTCCATTTCTGCGTCGACAAGCTGCGCTCCAACCTGTTCGGACTGGAGCATCAATATGGCACCCAAACCGCCGCGCATGGCTTGGTGGCTGACTTGACCGAGCGGATCCACGGTCTGACGATCGAGACGATCTTTGAAGAGGGCCTGCACAAGTTCATCGTCGAATTCATCGCCTGCAACCGCCAGATTTCGCAAGCGATCGAGCATGACTATCGGTTTTACGCCTGATGCGGCTGCGGATTGACCACACCACCCGCTACTTGTTTAGCGCGCCGGTTCTGCGCGGGCTGCAACGTTTGCGGTTGACGCCTAAGGCCACCAATGGCCAGCAAGTCCTGGACTGGGCGATGGACCTTGCGGGCGCGCGGCGCGAAGTCGAATATGATGATCACAACCACAACCGCACTACGTTGATCTCGGTGGAACCGGGCGCGACCGTGGTCGAGGTGCGCTGCCGTGGCTTGATCGATACCGCGAACAATCATGGAGTGATCGGCCAGCACGCCGGGCATATGCCGCTGTGGGCATTTCTGGCGCAGACTGCCCGGACCCGGCCCGGGCCGCGGGTCAAGGCGATCATCGCGAAGCTGGACGAGGGCGCGCCCAGGGGGGTGCCGGTGCTGCATCAGCTATCCGCGCTGATCGTTGAAGCAGTGCGCTATGCCCCCGGCGAAACCCAGGTTCACACCACGGGGGAGGAAGCCGCGGCGCTGGGGCTGGGGGTGTGCCAGGATCATGCACACATCTTTATCGGCGCGGCGCGGCAGCTGGGATTCCCGGCGCGCTATGTTTCGGGCTATCTGATGCTGACTGACCGGATCGAACAGGAAGCCGGCCATGCCTGGGTTGAGGCGCATGTTGACGGGCTGGGCTGGGTTGGGTTTGACGTATCGAACGGGATCAGCCCCGATGAACGCTATGTCCGCGTTGCCACTGGCCGCGACTATGGCGAAGCCGCGCCGATCACGGGCATGTCGTCTGGATCGGGGGAAACTGTGCTGGAAGTGCGTCTGGCGGTTGAACAACAGACCGCCGAACAGTAGGCGCAAGCGCAGGGGGGACGCGGCTTTGACCTATTGCGTTGGCATGACACTGGACCAGGGCCTCGTCCTGATGAGCGATACCCGCACCAATTCGGGCGTCGACAACATTTCCACCTTCCGCAAGATGTTCCACTGGTCCGAACCGGGCGAGCGGATGATCGCGATCATGTGCGCGGGCAATCTCGCCACAACGCAGGCGGTGGTCAGCCAACTGGAAGAACGCACCAAGGCCAAGGCCGAACGGCGCAACTGCCTGCTGGAAGCGGCGACGATGTTTCAGGTCGCCAGCCTGATCGGCAAGCTGTTGTGCGAAACGATCAAATCGCGCCAGTCTGATCATGGTCAGGAAGCGGCCAGCACCTTCACCGCCTCAATCATCGTCGCCGGGCAGATTGCCGGTATGGAGCCCCGGCTGTTCCTGATCTATCCCGAAGGCAACTTCATCGAAGCCAGCTATGACACCCCGTTCTTCCAGATCGGCGAAACCAAATACGGCCGCCCGATTATCCTGCGCGGCTATAGCCGGGACATGAGCTTTGAAGACGCGGTCAAGCTGCTGATGGTCAGCTTCGATTCGACGCTCAAGGCGAACCTCTCGGTCGGCATGCCACTCGACTTGCTGGTGCTGGAAAAGGACAAGTTCGAACCATTGCACCAACGCCGGATCGCCGCCGACAACGCCTATTTCCGCGCGATCTCAGCCGGTTGGAGCGAGGCGCTGAAATTGGCGTTCGAAAGTCTGCCCGACTATTCGTTCTTTCACGGACCGGATGGCGGCGACCTGCGGGGCTGAATGCTGATATCAATTTTTCCGGCAATTGAGAAATGCCGACCACCTCACCCCAAGCACCGCCTGCCCTGAGCTTGTCGAAGGGTCGTTCATGTTCTTCGTGCAGCAGTGCGTGACGCTCGAAGAACAAGAACGGTGCTTCGACAAGCTCAGCATGGGCGGGTTTGGGTTGAGTGTTTCAGCAACAGGCTGAAGTGGGGGCCCCGAACCGCTTTGGCGATCCGGGGCCGATCCGGGGCCAGCCCGGTTTAGATTTCGACTTCAACCCCGATGCACCAGCGGCGGCGCTTGCCTTCCCAGCAGAGCTGGACGGTTATTCCAGCCGGCCCGACCCCCTGATTGCCCGCAACCCGCGCCGCGATTTCGCTGAATTCTTCCATTTGGTACTGGCCCAGCGGGTTCGGCAATTGCCCGCTCAGTTGCTCGGCGACGGCTGCGATCTTGGCGGCAGTCAACCGGCGATCTTTTGCGGTGACGCGCACTGTACTGCCATCCGGCCGCTTGACTTCACTGCACGAGACCGGCGGGGCGGGGCGCAGCACACAGCCGACTGGCGGCTTTTCACGCATGGCCGCAGGAGCCTGGCCGATGGCGGCGCTGGTAGAGGCCAGCAGGCCGAAGGCAATTAGGGTGGCGGCGAATGTGGTCTTCATGATGGAACTCCTTGATCCATGACTACGCAGAGTTGCTGCCTGCGTCTGTCGGTGGAGCACAGGGTCAGGTTCAATCGACGAGAAAAAATTTTGACGCAAGCCGAGAGTTACCGGCAAAACGCCTCGCCGCTCAGCTCCAGGTGGAAGTGGTCCTTGTGCGCGGCGTTGTAGGCCGGGCCGAGCACGGTGCCGAAGCGTTTGCAGGCGCTTTGGTGGACCACGCTGAGGAACTGGCGCTCGCGCACGCTGCCCTTGTCCCAGCCGCCGGTCAGGCTGATCCGGCGGCCATCGGCCAGCACGAACGCGGCCACATCAATGGCATTGGCCGTGGCATGGGCCGAACGCTTGGCTGACGCGCCGACGTTGCGGCAATTGTAGCTGCCCATCGTTTCGATCCGGACCAGCGGCGATCCCAGGATCTGGCGTGCCGCGCGGTCCACTCCGAACCGCGCCCAGCTCGCGAAGGTCGATGCCAGCGGGCAAGTGACTGGCCCCAGGTTGGTGAGCGCCAGCGCGGCATCATCGCTGCGCAGGCTGGCCAGCTTAACGGTGTTCAGCGTGGTGCAGCCCGCGCCATAGTACTTGTCAGGCAGGGGCGTGAAATCGGCTCTGCTTGCGCCGAGGGTGGCCAGACACCGCCCGGCTTCGGGGCGCGGGCTGAACACGGCGGCGCTCTGCTGCACCGGCACCACGCGGCGATCCTGCGGCGCACCGACGCAGGCGCTGACCGCCAGGCTGAGAATCACGACGGCAAGACGGTTCCGCATGGCGGCAAGCCTATGCCGCAGGTGGTTAACCCCGCGCGGCTGGGGATGGTTAATCGGGCGTTAGCGCGGTTGCGCGCCTTGACTTCCCCCGCCGCGCCACTACCAGCGCCGACGGGCCACGCGGTCCCAACGCCGCGCTGCTCTCTGTAAGGAGAGAATACATGACTGTACCAGTACCAGCGCGGAAACCTGCGCGTCCGTTCTTTTCGTCCGGTCCTTGCGCTAAGCCGCCCGGATATTCCCCTGAAAAACTGGCAATCGCATGCCTCGGTCGCTCGCACCGCGCGAAGGTCGGCAAGTCACGACTGGCGCTGTGCATTGATCTGATGCGCGAAGTGCTGCAACTTCCTGAAACCCACCGCATTGGCATCGTCCCCGGGTCTGATACCGGCGCGTTTGAAATGGCGATGTGGACTATGCTGGGCGCGCGCGGCGTGACTGCAATGGCGTGGGAAAGCTTTGGCGAAGGCTGGGTGACTGACGCGGTCAAGCAATTGAACCTCGATCCCACCGTGATCCGCGCTGACTATGGCCAGCTGCCCGATCTGGCCTCGGTCGATTTTGACACCGATGTACTGTTCACCTGGAACGGCACCACCTCGGGCGTGCGCGTGCCGAATGCAGACTGGATTTCCGCAGACCGCGCTGGTCTGACCTTCGCCGACGCGACCAGCGCGGTGTTTGCCTATGACATCGACTGGGCCAAGATCGATGTCGCCACATTCAGCTGGCAGAAGGTGCTTGGCGGTGAGGGCGGCCACGGCGTGCTGATCCTCGGCCCGCGCGCGGTCGAACGGCTGGAAAGCTACACCCCCGCCTGGCCGCTGCCCAAGGTATTCCGCCTGGTCTCCAAGGGCAAACTGACCGAAGGCGTGTTCAAGGGCGAGACGATCAACACGCCGTCGATGCTGGCGGTTGAAGACGCGATCTTTGCGCTCGAATGGGCCAAGGAGCTGGGCGGGCTGAAAGGCTTGCAAGCGCGCTCGGATGCCAACGCGGCAGCGCTCGGTCAGATCGTGGCGGAGCGTGACTGGCTGGGCCATCTCGCGCTGGACGAAAACACCCGTTCGAAGACTTCGGTTTGTCTGACGGTCGAAGGCGCGGATGAAGCGTTCATCAAGCAGTTCGCGGCGCTGCTCGAAGCAGAAGGTGCGGCCTACGACATCGCCGGATACCGCGATGCCCCGCCGGGCCTGCGCATCTGGTGCGGTGCGACGGTAGACACCGCCGATATCGCAGCGCTCGGGCCGTGGCTGGATTGGGCTTACGAAACCGTCAAAGCCTAAACACTTCGCGGGACCCCCGGCTTGACCCGGGTTCCCGCACCCCCTTTCCCCTCCCGCCAAAACTAGCGGGATCCCGGATCAGGTTCGGGATGACGAAGGATAGAATCATGACCAAGCCCCGCGTACTTATTTCCGACCAGATGGACCCCAAGGCCGAGCAGATTTTCCGCGAACGCGGCTGCGACGTTGATGTGATCACTGGCAAGACCCCCGAAGAACTTGGCGAAATCATTGGGCAATACGATGGCCTGGCGATCCGTTCGACCACCAAGCTGACCAAGGAGCTGATCGAGAAGGCGACCCGGTTGAAGGTAGTTGGTCGCGCCGGCATTGGCGTGGACAATATCGATATCCCCGCCGCGTCGGTGAAGGGGATCGTGGTGATGAACACCCCGTTCGGCAATTCGATCACCACAGCCGAACACGCCATCGCGCTGATGTTCGCGCTCGCCCGTCAGCTGCCCGAGGCTGACGCCAGCACCCAGGCCGGCAAGTGGGAGAAGAACCGCTTCATGGGCGTCGAAGTCACCGGCAAGACGTTGGGCCTGATTGGTGCGGGCAATATCGGCAGCATCGTCGCCAGCCGCGCGCTGGGCTTGCGGATGAAGGTCGTGGCCTTCGATCCGTTTCTGACGCCGGAGCGCGCGGTGGAAATGGGCGTGGAGAAGGCCGATCTCGATACGCTGTTGGCCAAGGCCGATTTCATTACGCTGCACACGCCGTTGACTGACCAGACCCGCAATATCCTCTCCAGAGAAAACATCGCCAAGGCCAAGCCGGGCGTGCGCATTATCAACTGTGCGCGCGGCGGCCTGATCGATGAGGAAGCGCTTAAGGATGCGCTCGATTCGGGCCATGTCGCGGGCGCGGCGCTTGACGTGTTCGTGAAGGAACCGGCCAAGGAATCGCCGTTGTTTGGCACGCCAAACTTCATCTCTACCCCGCACCTTGGGGCCTCAACCGACGAGGCGCAGGTCAACGTCGCGATCCAGGTGGCCGAGCAGCTGTCGGACTACCTCGTCCACGGCGGGGTTACCAACGCGCTCAACATGCCGAGCCTGAGCGCGGAAGAAGCGCCGAAGCTGAAGCCGTATATGGCGCTGGCCGAGCGGCTGGGCAGCCTGATGGGCCAACTGACCACCGGTTCGATCCCGCGGATTTCGATCCACGCCGAAGGCGCGGCAGCGGAACTGAATATCAAGCCGATTGTCGCCGGGGTACTCGCCGGGTTTCTGCGGGTGCAGTCTGACACGGTCAACATGGTCAACGCGCCTTACCTCGCCAAGGAACGCGGGATGGAAGTGCGCGAGATCAAGAGCGAAAAAGCGGGCGATTACAACACGCTGATCCGAGTTTCGGTGAAAACGGATGCAGGCGAACGCTCGGTCGCGGGCACGTTGTTCTCCAATAGCGAGCCGCGCCTGATTGAACTGTTCGGGATCAAGGTTGAGGCCGAACTCGATGGGCACATGATGTACATCGTCAACGAAGACGCCCCCGGCTTCATCGGCCGGATCGGCACCTTGCTCGGCGAAAACGGCATCAACATCGGCACCTTCAACCTCGGCCGCCGCGAAGCAGGCGGGGAAGCG
>JANORN010000256.1:0-3005 GCA_031415355.1 Novosphingobium sp.
GTCATAAAGTTTCCTCATACTGCAACTTCGTGAGGTGAAGCTATGCCACGATCATTGCCGCACCGCGCGCGCTTGGCAAGTGAAGAGCGCGCGGGCGGCTTGCAAATCAGCGTTTGGTGGCCAGGCTGTGGACCGGGCCGATCCCGATCAGCGCCGCGCCGATAAACGGCAGCGCCACCACCCACAGCCGCACGCCCGTCACCCCCAGCGGGCTGGCGATCGAGATCGCGGCGGTCATCGCCAGACCCAGACAGATCAGCCCAAGCCCCAGCACCAGCCGCCACCACGCAATCGCCCGGCCCCCGGAGTCAGTGGCACCCGGCGCAGCGCGGACTTGCTCGGCGCGAGCGAACACCGCGATCAGCGGCAGCAGCGCAATGATATAGAGCGCAAACCAGACCGGCCGCGCCAGCCACCAGTCCGCGCTGCCCGGCGCAACGGTCAGCCCGATTCCGCCGAGCAGCCAGGCCGCGATCAGCACCAGCACGAACGCGGTCAGGTGCCACAGGTACACCGTCATAATCATCCCGTTCAGCAGCACCACCGCCGTCCACAGCCGCAGCGAATCGAGCCGCGCGCGCATCCACGGCTCCAGCGCCAGTGCGAACCCGGTCTGCGCGATCCCGAGGGCAAGCAGCGCCAGCGTCGGCGGCATCGAGTTGGACAGGTCGCTGCCCGGCACCCCGATCATCGCGACCGGGTACGGCCCGAACTTGACCAGCGCGAGCAGCACGGCAAGCCCGCCGAGACCCCAGACCAGCGGGCGCTGGAACCGCCCCGCATTCCACGCATAGCCCAGCTGATGCACCGCGAGCCAGACGCACAGGAAATTGAGGAAATTCACATAAGGCGCGCCGAACCACAGCGTCAGCGCATCGATCACCACCCCGCCCGCGACCAGCGTCCAGAACGATCCCAGCCCGAACTTGCGCCACGCCGCATGGCTCAGCGGGACCAGCGCGGTGACCAGCAGGTACACCGCCAGGAACCAGACCGGGATCAGCGCCAGCTGGCTCGCCAGCTTCACAATGCTGCGCTCGATCCCCACGGCGGTCCCGAACAGCGCGATCAGCGTCCAGACCAGAAACAACGGCAACACCGGATTGATCAGCCGCTGCACCCGCGCGGCGAACCAGTCCGCCCACAGCCCATCCTTTTGCTGATTCGCCGCCCACGACATCCCGTTGGAAAACCCGCCGACCAGGAAGAACACCGGCATCACCTGAAACCCCCAGGTCAGCCACTGCGTCCACGGCAGGATCCCCAGCAAGTGCCCGCCCTGCACCACGCCATCTTTGATGAACGGCGCAGCGACCAGCCAGTGGCCGACCACCACCGCCATGATCGACAGCGCGCGCAGAAAATCAACATAACGATTACGCTCCGGCGGAGCCTTGGCCGCCATGTCGCCCGCGCGTGTCCATAGTGACGCCATGTCCTGCCCCGATCCCGCTGACTGTGTTGCGGGCCAAGTTCGGGATGATCGGGGAAATGTCAAATCGCGGCGGAATTGCTCATGGGATCGTCGACCAATCCGGCGAATTGTTGACATATCGCCAACGATATGAGATGCAGCGTTATGATCTTGGATACCGATGTAATCGTCGCGGCCATTCGCAGCAGCATGGGTGCATCGGCGGAGATTGTTCGCCGCGTGTTGCGGGGGCAACTGCTAATAGAAGTTTCGGTTGCAATGGTGCTGGAGTATGAAGCCGTTTCAACGCGGTCGGAGCATTTGCACGCGGGTGACCTGTCCGCTGCGGAGGCGCTCACGGTGATCGATGCGCTCGCAGCTTTGGCGCAGCCGGTTGATATCCATTTTCGGTGGCGTCCGCAGTTGCGCGATGCCGATGATGAGATGGTGCTGGAAGCCGCGATCAATGCAAAGGACCGCACCATCGTAACATTCAACACGCGGGATTTCGCGATGGCCGCTCATCGGTTCGGCGTCACCCTTGCAACGCCTGCACAGTTTTTGGAGTCTTTGAAATGAGCGTCGCCAGCAATTACGCCCTGCGCCTGCCCGCCTCACTCAAGCGCGAGGTGGAAAAAGTCGCCCGCGATGACGGCACCAGCCTTAACCAGTTCATCGTCACCGCCGTGGCCGAAAAGCTCTCCGCCCTGCGCACCGTCGACTTCTTCGAGGAGCGCCGCGCGCGCGCCGATGTGGAGGCCGCGCTGGAGATCATGCAGCGCAAGCGCGGGGAAACGCCGCGCGAAGGGGATGAAGTTTGACCTCGTGACGCTCGCGACAAAGCCCTGGGACGCGGCAGAATTTCTCGGCTCGGACGCTGACGTGCGCCATTACCTTGAAGCCGCGTTCGAGGATGGCGACCCGGCACTGATCCGCCACGACTTCAGCGCCGTAACCCGCGCCCGCGGCATGACCGCGCTGGCGCGCGACGCCGGCCTCTCGCGCGAGGCATTGTACAAGGCGTTCGGCGAGAATGGCAATCCGACGCTGGATACGCTGATCAAGGTGACGCGGGCGTTGGGGGTCCGGTTGGCGGTGGCGGCGTGAGCGCTTTTGTATCCTGTAAATAGATCCTTCCCGGTTTTGCCGAATGGCACAACTGGGGAGGTGGCAGACGCCGCAGGCGGCTGACGGAGGGGTTTCGGGGCCGGCGTCGAGACCCCTCCGTCTCGCTCTTCGAGCGATCCACCTCCCCGTTTGTGGCATTCGCCAAAAACGGGAAGGAACTGGATCTAGCCGGGATACTCAGTGTTCATGCAGTCCCAGCTCAACCGCACCAGCCGTTCCAACACGGCCAGATCAACCTCCGCCAGCCGCTTGATATAGAGGCAGCCCTTGCCCAGCGAGTGCTTGCCCAGTTGCGCCAGCAGCGCGTCGGCTTCGGGCTGGCGCTCGCCATAAATCCCCATCAAGTACAGCGTATGGGCGGGCTTGCGGGGGCTGAATCCTGCGCGGCAGCTGGTGCCGGAATGGCCGCTGGCGTAAGTGTAATCATAGCTGCCGTAGCCGATGATGCTCGGCCCCCACATCC
>JANORN010000257.1:0-3631 GCA_031415355.1 Novosphingobium sp.
GGCACCGTGGTTCACGCGGTGCTGGACCGCTGGCACAAGGCCGGTGGCGGCGCGGGCGAACTGCTGGCGCTGGCATCAGAAGAGCTCGCCGCGATGCGCGCGCATCCGCTGGTGCGCAGCCTGTGGTGGCCGCGCCTGACCAAGGCGCTGGAATGGGTTGACGCTGAAATTGCTGATCTGGCAACGGCTGAGCGAGTCTATCTGGACAGCGAACTGGACGGGCACATCACCTTTGACGGGGTCAAGGTCTACGGCCGGATTGACCGGATTGACCGGCTCGCGGACGGGCGGCTGGCGATTGTCGATTACAAGACCGGCAGCGCGCCATCGCACAAGATGGTCGCAGAAGGCTATGCGCTGCAACTCGGCACGCTGGGGCTGATCGCAGAAGGCGGCGGGTTTGAAGGCGTTGCGGGCGAAGCTGGGGCGTTCGAATACTGGTCGCTGGCGCGGAACGACAAGAATGAGGTCACCGGCTTTGGCAAGCGGATCAGCCCGATTGCCGGGGCGCAAGGGGCGAAAGGCGTTCCGTTCGACGAGTTTCTGGACAAGACGGCGGGCCATTTGTCCGATGCGATCACGCGCTGGATCAAGGGCGACGAAGCCTTCACCGCGCGGCTCAATCCCGACCTGCCAAGCTATGCCGATTACGATCAACTGATGCGGCTGGACGAATGGCAAGCCCGCAGCGAGGGCGACGCATGAGCGGTGCCAATTCATGAGCGGGTCTGGCCGCATTTTCCCGCTGACGGCGGAACAAGCCCCGGCGGTCGATCCGGCGGAAACGGTCTGGCTGTCGGCCTCGGCAGGGACGGGCAAGACGCAGGTGCTGTCTGCGCGGGTGTTGCGCTTGTTGCTGCAACCCGATGTCCGGCCGTCGCAAATCCTCTGCTTGACTTTCACCAAGGCTGGCGCGACCGAAATGGCGAGCCGGATCAACGCAGTGCTGGCGCGCTGGGTACGGCTGCCCGAAACGGTGCTGGCGAAGGACCTGCTGGCAATCGGGGCCGATCCGGGCGCAGAAACCATCGCGCGCGCGCGCCGCCTATTCGCGGCGGTGCTCGATTGCCCCGGTGGGGGGCTGCGAATCGATACGATTCATGCGTTTGCGCAGTGGCTGCTCGCCGCCTTCCCGCACGAGGCCGGGCTGCTGCCGGGCGTGCGCGCGCTGGAAGACCGCGACCGCGACCTGCTGGCGCGCGACGTGTTGGGTACGCTGTTGCTGGAGGCCGAGCGGACCAATGACGCGGGCGTGCTGGGCGCGCTGGAAGCGCTCTCGATCAAGTTCGGTCCTGATGGCGCCGAGCGGTTCCTGCTGCGCTGTGCGCAGGCGCAGGAGGCCTGGACTGGGGTTGGGGCGTGGCAACCGCCGATGCTGCCCCGGGTCAAGCAATTGCTCGGCCTGGCCAGCGATGCCGGCCCCGCTGAGCTGGTGGCACTGTGCGACGATGCGGCGTTTGACGTGGAGGCTTTGCGGTGCTGTCTCGCCGCCTATTCGCAATGGAACGGCAAGAAGGGCCAGGCCGGGCGCGTGGTGATTGCCGACTGGCTGGCAGCACCGGCGCAGCGGCGGCTGGAATTGCTGTCCGATCTGCACAAGATCCTGTTCACGCTGAAAGACACCGTGCGCGATGTCACAAGCTTGGAGAAATTCGAAAGCGATTTCGGGCTAGCGGGCGAGGCCGTGCTGGCGAGTGCATTGGCGGTACGCAATCTCAGAGCCTTACTCGGCCTGGCCGAATGGTTGGCCCCGGCGCTCGAACTGGGCCGTAAATTCGCGCTTGCCTGGGACGATGCCAAGGCGCGCGCCGGGTTCATCGATTTCGATGATCAGATTCGCCAGGCCGCCGCGCTGCTGACCCGCGCCGACTTGTCCGAATGGATCCGGTACAAGCTGGACCGGCGGATCGATCACGTGCTGGTGGATGAAGCGCAGGATACCAATGCCGCGCAATGGGCGATCATCAACGCGCTGACCGGCGATTTCTTTGCCGGTGAAGGCGCGCATGAAGGCAAGCTGCGCACGCTGTTTGTGGTGGGCGATTACAAGCAGGCGATTTTCCGCTTTCAAGGGACCAGCCCGGAAAACTTCGAAGCCGCGCGCCAGCGGGTGCGGGCGGCGATGCGCGGACTGGCGGACAATGCGGCGGACCTGCGCCGCAATCTTGATGCGCGCGATTTGCAGGAACTGGGCCTCGGTCAATCGTTCCGCACGGCGCAGGCGGTGCTCGATTTCGTCGATCAGGCGATTGCCGGGATCGGCCATGAAGCCTTCGGATTGCAGGATGCGCCGCAGCCGCATGTCGGCGAGGCGCGGCCGGGCCAGGTGGCGCTGTGGCGCGTAGTCGGCGCGCCGCAAGACACCGATGCCGACGACGAGGATGAAGGCGAGGAAGGCTGGCTCGCCCGGTCTGATCGCCAGCTGGCGGACCGGATCGCGCGGCAAGTGCGGCAGTGGATGGAAACAGGCTTTCCGCTGGTCAAAGGCGGCGCGCGCCGGGCCACGCCGGGCGATATCATGGTGCTGGTGCGCAAACGCAAGGAACTCGCCGGGCTGATCGTGGCGCGGCTGCACGCGGCGGGGGTGGCGGTGGCGGGGGTGGACCGGCTGCGGCTGGCCGCGCCGCTGGCGGTGCAGGATTTGATGGCTGCGCTGCGCTTTGCCACCCAGCCGCTGGATGATCTGACGCTGGCCAACCTGCTGGTCTCGCCGCTGCTGGGGTGGAGCCAGCAAGACCTGCTCGATCACGGCTGGCGCGCCAAGCACGTACGGCTGTGGGATCATCTGCGCCAGTCGCGCGAACCACTGGTGGCGGCCACAGTGGCGCAGCTGGTGACGCTGCTCAATCAGGCTGACCGCGAATTGCCGCAAGCTTTGCTGCACTGGCTGCTGCTGGGGGATTGGCAAGGCCGGCGTAAACTGATCGCGCGGCTGGGGCATGAGGCGAACGATCCGATTGACGAACTGCTCAACGCCGCCAGCGCCTATGCCGCCAGCAGCACCGCCAGCCTGCTGGGCTTCATCCGCTGGTTTGATGCGGGCGAGGGCGAGCTGAAGCGCGAAGCGGGGCAGGCGGCGGACGAAGTGCGGGTGATGACCGTTCACGGCGCGAAGGGCTTGCAGGCCCCGATTGTGATCCTGGCCGATGCGGCTGATAATCCAGATCGTGCGGTGCCGAGTCCGTTGGCGCTGGAAGATGTGCCACCCGGCGCAGATGAACCCGCGCGCTCCATTCCGCTGCCGCCACTCGCCAAGCCAGAACGGCTGGGGCCAATTGCGGCGGCGGAAGCGCGCAATGCGATTGCCGAGCGGCAGGAGCACTGGCGGCTGCTGTATGTGGCGATGACGCGCGCGGAGGAGGCGCTGTTTGTGGCGGGCGCGCTCGGCCCGAAGGATCGCGGGATCGTGCCGCCAGACAGCTGGTACGCGCGGCTGACGGCGTTGCTGCCCGATGATGCCTGGATCGAAGACCCGATCTGGAGCGGGCGGCTGGAGCATGGCGAACGCGCGCCGCTGCCCCCAATCAGCGCGGCTGCGACCAGTTTGGCGCTGCCGCTGTTGCCGCCATGGCTGGACCGTGCACCACCGGCTGAACCGCGCCCGCCGCGCCCGCTGGCACCGTCGCAGTTG
>JANORN010000258.1:0-8220 GCA_031415355.1 Novosphingobium sp.
GCTAGGGTGCAACGGCTGTGTCGCGTTTGACGTGGCAGCGGTCTGCTCAGGCTTCCTTTACGCCATGGGCGTCGCAGATTCGCTGTTGCGCACCGGGATGGCGCAGCGCGCGCTGGTGATCGGCGCGGAAACCTTTTCGCAACTGCTTGATTGGGATGATCGAACGACCTGCGTGCTGTTTGGCGACGGGGCGGGGGCCGTGGTGCTGGAGGTGCAGGATGTGGCCGAGGATGGGCCTGGCATTCTCGCCACCCGCCTCCATGCCGACGGTGCGCATAACCAGTTGCTGTACGTTGATGGTGGGCCAGGTACCACTGGCACCGTAGGCAAATTGCGGATGCGGGGCCCGGAAGTGTTCCGCCATGCCGTGGTCAATTTGGCGGAGGTTCTGCGCGAAGTGCTGGCTGACGTCGGGGCCGAGCCGAGCCAGATAGACTGGGTCGTGCCACACCAGGCCAACCAGCGCATCCTGGATGCGACCGCGCGCAAGCTTGGCTTGCCGCCCGAAAAGGTGATTATCACCGTGGACCGGCACGCCAACACCTCGGCCGCATCGGTGCCACTGGCGCTTGATACGGCGGTGCGCGATGGCCGGATCAAGCCTGGGAACCTGATCGTCCTGGAGGCGATGGGCGGCGGCTTTACCTGGGGCGCCTGCTTGCTTCGCGTTTAGACGCCTGCCTGCTGGGCGTTTAACCGCACATTCCCCTCTGATCTTCTGCCAAGACGTTGCAATCCCCTATCAATGTTATATGCTCCTGGCCGGGACGTTACTTTGGTTGGAAGGGAAGGAGCTCGATGCGCTCCATGAACACACTCACGCGCGCCGATCTGGCCGATGCGATCAATCGGAAGCTAGGGCTTTCGCGGTCGGAATCGTTGGGAATGGTGGAGTCGATTCTCAGTCACATGTCGAATGCCATGGAGACGGGCGAGAACGTCAAGATATCCGGATTCGGAACATTCCTGCTGCGCGACAAGGCGCAGCGGATTGGCCGGAATCCCAAAACCGGGGTCGAAGTACCGATCACCCCGCGCCGGGTGCTGACCTTCCGCGCCAGCCAGCTCCTCAAGGAGCGGATCGGCAAGGGATGAGCGCAGAGCTGCACTTTGCCGATGACAAAGCGCCCGATGCGCTGCGCACCATCGGCGAAGTGTCGGCGGCACTGGGACTGCGGCAGCACGTGCTGCGCTATTGGGAAGAACAGTTCCCCATGCTGAGCCCGTTGAAGCGTAGCGGCGGGCGGCGGTATTATCGCCCGGCAGACATTGCCTTGCTGCAACGCATCGATGAACTGGTCCACCGTCAGGGCTATACCCTGCGCGGGGCCAGGCTGGCGCTGGGTGGTCCAGCCCCCACAACATCGCCGCCGGTCCAGGCCGCTGCGCCCGTGGTACCGAGCGGATACGAAACCAGTTTTGGCATGCGCGCCCGGCTGGTCGCGCTGCGACACACGCTGGCATCGGCGCTGCAAGACGCCTGACTGATTGCACTGGCTGCGCCAGATATGGCGCTATCAGCAACATCTGGATTTCAATAATGACAACAGCTTATGATGCAGACCTCGCGCTATTTGTGGGTGGAAGTTGGCGGCTTGGCGAAGGCCGCGATTTGTTTCCAGTCGTTGATCCGGCACGCGGTGAAACTATCGCCGAAGTACCGCTGGCCACACCGGCAGACCTTGATGAAGCGCTGACGGCGGCCGAACAGGGCTTTGTTCAATGGCGTGCAACCCCGGTCGATCAGCGCGCAGCGGTGCTGCATAAGGCTGCTGCCTTGCTGCGCGAACGCAGCGGCGCGATTGCGCAATTGCTGACACTTGAGCAGGGTAAACCGCTCGCCGAAGCGCGCGCGGAAGTCATGGGTTCGGCGCAGATTTTTGATTGGTGCGCGGAAGAAGCCAGCCGGATCTATGGCCGTCTGCTGGTCCGCCCCAGCGGTCAGCGCAGCATGATTACACGCCAGCCCGTTGGCCCGGTGGCGGCGTTCAGTCCGTGGAACTTCCCGGTCTATCTGCTTTCGAAGAAACTGGCCCCGGCGCTGGCGGTGGGCTGTTCGGTGATCGCCAAGCCGCCGGAGGAAACCCCCGGCTGCACCGGTGCGCTGGTGCGCTGCCTGCTTGATGCGGGGCTGCCCGGCAATGTCGTGCAACTGGTCCACGGCGTGCCCGATGCGGTCAGCCGCCACCTGCTCGCCTCGCCGATAATCCGCAAAGTCAGCTTCACCGGCTCGGTCCCGGTGGGCAAGCATCTGATGCGACTGGCGGCGGACGGGCTGAAGCGGGTGACGATGGAACTGGGCGGTCACGCTCCGGTGCTGGTGTTTGACGATTGCGATCTGGACAAGACGCTGGATCTGGTAGTCCCGCAGAAATTCCGCAATGCCGGACAGGTCTGCGTCTCGCCCACGCGGTTCTATGTGCAGGAGGCGATCTATGACCGGTTTCTGGCCGGGTTCGCGGCGCGCACGGCCAATGTCAAAACCGGTCATGGGCTGGATGCAGACACGACGATGGGCCCCTTGGCCAATGCCCGCCGCCCCGATGCAATCGCGGCGCTGGTCGCCGATGCCGAACACCACGGCGCGCGGGTACTGGCGGGCGGACGGCGTGGCAACGATGGGTTCTTTTTCCAGCCGACCTTGCTGGCGGACGTTCCTGATACGGCAGATATTATGAACAATGAACCGTTCGGGCCGGTTGCGGTGGCTGCGCCGTTTACCACGCTGGAGGATGCTTTGACCAAAGCCAACCGGCTGCCCTTTGGCCTCGCGGCTTTCGCATTTACCGAGAATATGCGCCAGGCGAACTTGCTGGGCGACTCGCTCGAAAGCGGGATGGTGGGGATCAACACCTTTGCAATTGGCGCGGTCGATTCCCCGTTCGGCGGCGTCAAGGAATCAGGCTTTGGCAGCGAAGGCGGGACCGAAGGGATGGACAGCTATCTGGCGGTCAAGGCGATCCACACGGCTTAGCCGACTTGGTTCAAACGCAGCGGTTTCCTACATCGTGCGATTGTGGCAAGACTAGGCGACACAGGCAATTGTTCGGGGACGCACTAGAACGCGTTGTGTCCTATCATATCCGTCTGATTTATAAGTGTAATATGGAAATAGAGGGCAGTTTTTAGCACGCTCTTAAGCGCACGGCTGCTGCAGCTCGGCCGTGGTTGACCCCCGCTTGACCCTCTGCTGCCACGATTGTGCCGTGCATTGCAATTTTGCGCGGTTGATCATCCACAGACCGCGCTAATCCGCCTCCGGCCCCAGCGCCGCTTCAAGATCGCGCGGGCGCACCAGATGGTCCAGCACGCCGCAACGGTCGTTCAGCTCAGCCCAGGATTCGATGCGCAGCTTGAGCACGGCAAAAGCCGCCGTGGGGAATTTGATCTCGACAATTTCGCGCAAGGGATTGGTGCCATCATCGGGGACCAGATCAAAAATCATATCCTCCAGCCCGGGATTGTGGCCAACCATCAGCAGGCTGGTGGGGCTGGCACCGTGATTGTCATCCTGTTCGCGCAGCACGTCCGCCAAAGTCGCTGAACTCGCGAGGTAAATCCGCCGGTCCCAGTTGACCGCCACTGGCAGCCCAGCGGCTTCACAAGCCAGCTCAATCGTTTCGGCGCAGCGGATCGCGGGGGAGGCCAGCACCCGGTCCCAGCGCACCCCATGATCGCGCACATGCCGCCCCATCACCACCGCGCCTTCGCGCCCGCGATCATTCAACGGCCGGTCAAAGTCGCGCGCGCGCGGTGCCCCGGCGTCCGTCTTGGGCCATTCAGACTTGGCGTGGCGGAACAGGCCCAGGATTTTCACAGCGGGGTTGTCTCACTTGGCAGGGCAGCCTTCAAAGCACCGCCCGCGACGCGTTGTAAAGCCTCGTCAAGCGTGACCCGGTAAATCGGGGTGCCCGGCGGAAAAGCACTTAGCAGACGGCTGGGGAACGCGGCGGAGAGCACTACGAAATGCCCGCGATCAGCGCGGCTCCGGATCAGGCGACCGAATGCCTGCGCCAGTCGCGCGCGGATGATCCGGTCATCGTAAGCTTGCCCGCCGCCCGCCAGCCGCCGCGCGCGGTGCAGGATCGATGGCTTGGGCCAGGGCACCTGCTCCATCACCACCAGCCGCAGCGAATGGCCCGGAACGTCCACCCCGTCGCGCAAGGCATCGGTGCCAAGCAGCGACGCACCGGGATCATCGCGAAAGATGTCAACCAATGTGCCGGTGTCGATCGGATCGACGTGCTGCGCGTAGAGCGGCAAGCCGCTGCGCGCGAGCCGATCCGCAATCCGGCCATGGACCGCGCGCAGCCGTCTGATCGCGGTGAACAGCCCCAGCACCCCGCCGCCCGCTGCTTCGATCAGCCGGCCATAGGCCCCCGCCAAGGCAGCGAGATCGCCCTTGGGCACGTCAGTAACAATCAGCACTTCGGCCTGGTCGGCATAGTCAAACGGACTGTCAAAGCTGGACAATTGCGGCACCAGCTCCAGCTCGCCTGCGCCGCTGGCGGCAATCGCCGAGCTCCAGTCTGGCCCGTCGCGCAAGGTGGCGGAGGTCAGCATCACCCCGTGCGCGGGTTCCAGCACAGTCCGCGCAAACGGCTTCATCGGATCAAGCCAGCGGCGCTGAATGCCGACATCAAATTCGCGCGCTTCAGCCCGGTCAACCGCCAGCCAATCGACAAAGGCCGGATCGGTGGCGCCCGCCAGCCGCTCCAGCAGCGCTTCCCACGCGGCCAGCGTATCAATCCGCCAGCCCAGCGAATGGCGCGCGCCTTCGATCCGGGCGCGGCCCTGACCATCGAGCCAATCGGGCGGATCGGCCAGCACCGCCTCCAGCCGCAGCCCCAGCCGCAGCAGCGGCCCGCGCAGTTCGGCCAGCGCAACCTGCGCCGCCTGCGCGATTTCGATGAACGGCCCGTCAAGCTGGACCGCTTCGGTTTCCAGCCCATAGCCCGCTTCCTGCCCGCCGCTTTCATCGCGGGCATAGACGCAGGCGCGCACTGCCGCGAGCAGCGCCTCAATCGGGCCGGACGGCTGGTTTTCGGCCAGCCGTTGCAGCCAGCCATCGCCGGGCAGGGCTTCGGCGGCATAGCGCGCGGCGGCAATCGCCTTGCCGCCGGCTTCGTCATAGCTCGCTACGTCCGCCAGCCGCGCGGCAAGACCCCGCCGCCGTCCTTTGGAGCCGCGCTCTGGCCCGATGATCCAGCGCCGTAGCTCAATCGTCTCCGCCCCGGTCAGCGCCGCCGAAAAAGTCGAATCAGCGGCTTCAAACACGTGATGGCCTTCGTCAAACACGATCCGGGTTGGCCGCTGGGCGGTATCACGCCCACGCGCGGCATTGACCATCACCAGCGCATGATTGGCGATCACCAGATCGGCCCCGGCTGAGGCCCGCGCGCTGTGTTCGATAAAGCATTTGCGGTAATGCGGGCAGCCCGCGAACACGCATTCGCCGCGCTGGTCGGTCAGCGCCTTGACCCCGCGCTGGCGGAACAGCGTGCCCAGCCAGCCGGGCAGATCGCCGCCGACCATGTCGCCATCCTGCGAATAGGCCGCCCAGCGCGCCACGAGTTGCGCCATGATCGCCGCGCGCCCGGTGAACCCGCCTTGCAGCGCATCCTCCAGATTGAGCAGGCAGAGATAATTCTCACGCCCCTTGCGCACCACCACTGCGCGCGAGCCATCTTCGCGGCGATCCGGCCAGGCGCGGCGGCTTTCGCGGCGCAATTGGCGTTGCAGTGCCTTGGTATAGGTCGAAACCCAGACCGTCCCCCCAGATTGCTGCGCCCACAGCGAAGCCGGCGCGAGATAGCCCAGCGTCTTGCCGATACCGGTGCCGGCCTGCGTCAGCAACAGATGTGGCAGCCCGGCGCGCAGGCGCGGGGCGAATACCGCGCTCGCCGCTTCGGCATAGCCTTGTTGCGCCGGGCGCGGCTCTGCATCCGCGCCGGTTAGTTCGCCTAGCCGATGGCGTACCGCCGTATGATCAAGCACGACTTGCGCGGGCTGCGGGCGCTCGGCCGCGTCCTCCCATTCAGGCAGGCGGCCAAACAGCCAGCGCTCGGCCTGTTCGGGCGTCTTGAGGCGTGAGGCAACCAGCGGCGCCCAGGGCCAGCGCAGCCTTGTCAGCGATTGCAACGCAGACCACGCGCCTTCGCGCTCGGGCCAGTCCGGCGCGGCGCAAATTACCAGCAGCGCCTCAGCCGCGACTTGCAGAAAAGCCGGGATTGCGGCGTCATCCAGCGGAGCGTCGAGCGCCAACACCTGGGCCAGTCCGCGCGGGGTAGGCACCGTGAACCGCGCCGGATGGACGAAGGCGAACAGCTCCAGCAGATCAAGTCCTGACAAGTCAGGATAGCCCAGCCGGGCCGCCACCAGCGGCGCGTTGAGCATCAACAGCGGGGTGTCCGCCGCCGCGACAATCGCATCGCCCTTCGCCGCGCCGCGCGTATGCCCGGCACCATCGCGCAGCCAGCAGCCGGAATGGCTGGCGTGAAGCGCGGGTAGGGGCAAGACTGCGGCCATTTCGCGCAATTAGAACGGAACTGGAACGCGGGGCAAGTCCCCAACCGCAGCTTTGCACCGCTCGGCCTGCGAGTAGTTGACGCTGGCGCGCGACCGCCTAAGCCTTCGGGCCATGCCGAATCCAGACCAGTCCGCCCTGATCGCCCGCCTGCCCAAGGCCGAACTACACCTGCACATCGAAGGATCGCTGGAGCCGGAACTGTTGTTTGCGCTGGCGCAGCGCAATGGCGTGGCGATTCCATTTGCGAGCGTTGCTGAAGTTCGGGCGGCTTACGACTTTTCAAATCTGCAAGATTTTCTGGATATTTACTATCAAGGCATGGCAGTTTTGCTGACCGAGCAGGATTTTTATGATCTGACCTGGGCCTATCTGCTGCGCGCGCAGGCCGACAATGTCCGCCATGTTGAAATCTTTTTCGACCCGCAGGGTCATACCGAGCGGGGCGTGGCTTTTGCGACAGTGTTGAACGGGATCGACCGGGCGCTGCAGGTCGGCAATAGTAAACTTGGTATCAGCTCGCGGCTGATCATGTGTTTTCTGCGGCATCTGCCGGAGGAAGCCGCCTTTGCCACGTTGGAAGAGGCCATGCCGCATCTGGACCGGATTCACGGCGTCGGGCTCGATTCGTCCGAACTGGGCCATCCTCCGGCCAAGTTCGCGCGCGTCTTCACCAAGGCGCGCGAGTTGGGACTGTTTCTGACCGCGCACGCCGGCGAGGAAGGTCCGCCAGAATATGTCCACGAAGCGCTCGAATTGCTCAAGGTCCAGCGGATCGATCATGGCAACCGCGCGCTGGAAGACCCGGCGCTGGTCGCGCGGATCGCCGCCGAGGGTCTGGTGCTCACCGTCTGCCCGCTGTCCAACCTGAAGCTTTGCGTGATTGGTGAAATGGCGCAAAGCCCGGTCAAGCGGATGCTCGATCTGGGGCTGAAGGCGACGATCAATTCGGATGATCCGGCTTATTTCGGCGGCTATGTGAATGACAATTACCGCGCTGTTGCAGCCGCGTTGGCGCTGACCGATGCGCAGATCGTGCAGCTGGCGCGCAACAGCTTCACCGGCTCGCTGCTATCGCCCGCCGATCAGGCGCCGCATCTGGCGGCCATCACGGCTGCGGCTGAGGCCAGCACCGGGACATGACTGAAAAGACTTACCTCACCGCCGATGCCCTGCTGGAAGATTCCTACCGGCTGGCGAACCTGGTGCTCGACGCCGATTTCCGCCCGACCCATATTGTCGGGATCTGGCGCGGCGGCGCGCCGGTGGGGATTGCGGTGCAGGAATTGCTGGAATTCAACGGCGTCCACAGCGATCACATCGCGATCCGCACTTCTAGCTATACCGGGATCGATCAGCAGGAAAAGGAAGTGCGGGTTTATGCGCTGGGCTATCTGGTCGATACGCTGAACCCGGACGACCGGCTGCTGGTGATCGATGACGTGTTCGATTCGGGCCGTTCGATCGAAGCATTCTTGGGCGAACTGAGCGCGCGCTGCCGTCACAACATGCCGCGCACCGTCGGGATCGCGACGGTCTATTACAAGCCGGGGCGCAACGTGACCGCGCTCAAGCCCGATTTCTTCGTCCACGAAACCGAAGCCTGGCTGGTGTTCCCGCACGAAATTTGTGGTCTGACCGATGCGGAAATTCGCGCGAACAAGCCGGGGGCGGAGCTGATCTTGCGCGATTAG
>JANORN010000259.1:0-2733 GCA_031415355.1 Novosphingobium sp.
CCCCGATACAACCCGTCAAGCCGCTCGCCATAGCGCTCTTTCAGCTTGTGGCGGCGGATCTTCAGGCTGGGGGTCATTTCTTCGTTGTCGATCCCGAACGCCTCATCGGCGAAGGTGAACTGGCGGACTTTTTCGATCACGCTCAAGTCTTTGTTCACCCGGTCGAGCGCGGCGCGGACCGCGGATTTGAAGGCGGGGAGGGCTTGCAGCGCAGTCAGATCGAACTTCTCGCCATTTGCCCGCGTCCAATCGAGCGCCCATTCGGGATCGGGCACGACCAGCCCCACCAGGTATGGCCGCTTGTCGCCGATCACCATGGCCTGCGCGATTTCCGGCTGGAGCGTCAGCATCCCTTCGACGCGTTGGGGCGAGACGTTGTCACCCTTGTCGTTGATGATCATGTCCTTCTTGCGGTCGGTGATCACCACGCGGCCCTGGGGGTCGATATGGCCGATATCGCCGGTGTGCAGCCAGAGGCCTTGGTCTGGTGCGCTGGGGTCAGGCTTCAATACCTTCGCCGTCTCGGCCTCGTTGCGCCAGTAACCGTGCATCACCAGTTCGCCGCGTACCAGAATCTCGCCGTCGTCGGCGATCCGTACCTCCACCCCGGCCAGCGGCGGGCCGACGGTGTCCATTTTGATCCCGGCCGAAGGCCGATTGCAGCTGATCACCGGGCCGGCCTCGGTCTGGCCATAGCCTTGCAATACGGTCAGCCCCATGGCGTCAAAGAACACGCCCACTTCGGGATTGAGCGGCGCGCCGCCCGAAACCATCGCCTTCAGCCGCCCGCCGAACTTGGCGCGGATCTTGGGCCGCAGCGCCCGGTCAACCAACAAATTCACCGGCTTGTCGCGCAGCCGCTGGCGGCCCCGGGCTTTCAACGCGCCGATGCTGAGCGCGCGGTCCATCAGGTAATTGGCGACTTTGCCCTGTTTTTCGATCTGCTTCATGATCCGGGTGCGCAGCACTTCGAACAGGCGCGGCACCACCACCATGATCGTGGGGCGCACTTCCTCGATATTGCTGGCGAGCTTTTCGAGACCTTCGGAATAGTAGATCTGCCCGCCCATTGCGATCGGCAGTGCCTGCCCGCCGGTGTGCTCGTAGGCATGGCTCAGCGGCAGAAAGCTGAGGAACACTTCGTCGTCGATACCGAAATCTTCGTCCACCACTTTGCCCGCTCCATAGGCGTTGCACAGAATTGCACCGTGATGCTGCAACACCCCGCGCGGCGCGCCGCCGGTGCCGCTGGTATAGATGATGCACGCGGTGTCAGTGCGGCTGATCTGCGCAATCCGCGCATCCACCGCCGCGCGCGCCGTGGCCGGATCGCCGCCCGTCACCTTGGTCCAGTCGTGGTATTCAAAGTTGCCGGTCTGTGCGATCCGCAGTGGTTCGATCCCGATCACGTGGCTGCACTTGTCTGAGCCCAGCACGGCGGGCAGCAGCGCCTTGGCCAGTTTGTCGTCCGACACGATCACCGCGCGCGCGCCCGAATTGTCGATCACATGGGCGTGGTCGCGGGTGGTGTTGGTCACGTAAGCGGGAACCGTGATGCAGCCCGCCGCCATGATCGCGAAATCGGCGATGCACCATTCGGGGCGGTTTTCGGACACCAGCATCACCCGGTCCCCATCTTTGAGGCCCAGCCCGCGCAGTCCTTCGGCCAGCAGGCAGACTTGCGCCGCCACCTCAGCCCAGCTGCGCGATTGCCAGATCCCTTCGCGCTTGGCCCACAAGAACGGGCTGTCTCCGCGCACGGCGGCGCGGGTCAGCAGCAGGTCAACCAGATTGCGGCTGGTCTTGACGTCTTCGATGTGCATCCCGCACTGCCCCTTTTTTGCAGTACCCAATCCCAGCGCTGACTTAGGCATGCCAGCGCGCGGCGGCAAGCTACTCGCTCACTGCCTGCCCTTCGCTGCGCGGATCGGCTGCGCCGACCAGCCGTCCGGCAATCACTTCCACCGCATTTGCCTTGAAGCTGCGTTCACGCAGTTTCACGTCCTTGTGGCCCAGCGCGAGCAGCGCGGGAACCATGGCTTCCTGAAATGATCCTTGTTCCACAAACACCACATCGCCGCCCGGCGCGAAGATTACCGGCAAGGCAATCGCCTCTTGCGCCGACAAATCCCAGTCGATCACGCCGATGATTGCTTTCAACACTTGCGCGGGGATCGTGGTTCCGCCGGCTGCACCAATCGCCAGCCGCAGCTTGCCGTCGGGACCATAGACCAGCGTTGGCGCCATCGAACTGCGCGGGCGCTTGCCGCCTTCCACCCGGTTGGCCACCGGCACACCGTCGCGCGACGGGATCAGGCTGAGGTCGGTCAGCTCGTTGTTGAGGAAATAGCCGTTGACCATCAGGCCTGAACCGAAGGCGCTTTCGATGGTCGAGGTCAAAGTGGCCGATTGGCCCCACTTGTCGATGGCGACAAAGTGCGAAGTACCCTGTTCGGTCAGATGCCGCCCATCGGCTAGCGCGACCTTGACCCCGGCTGGGTTGCCCGGCGCCACGCCCGGCATCGCACGGTCAGTGGCGATCAGTTGGGCACGCGCCGCCAGATAGTCCGGCGCAAGCAGGCCTGCGACTGGCACGGGCACAAAATCCGGATCGGCCAGATAACGCTCGCGGTCCGCATAGGTCAGCCGCTGCGCCTCGGCGATCAGGTGCCAGGCGCGGACGTCGTCCTTGCCAAGCCCGCGCAAATCGAACTTCTCGAGCAGCCCCAGCAC
>JANORN010000260.1:0-4244 GCA_031415355.1 Novosphingobium sp.
TTGGGCGTAGTTGGGCAACTGATCCAAGGTCGTAGGCGACAAAACCCCGACGAATAAATTCACAGGCAAATGACGCGGCCTAACCTCCATCGGCTTTCGACTGGGGGTTAACTCCGCGTGCGAATCTCGTGAGCAAATAGCTCCGTTACCGAAAGGCTCCCCCATGTCCTTCCTGCAATCTCTGGCCGCTGCCTTCAAGGGCGGCGCGCATAGTCGTGTGCCGCTCGCACGCACGCTCACTTCGCCGTGGTATTTTGCCGAGGCGCAGGCGCGTGCGCCGTTTGAATATTCGCAGGCCGTGCGCCGCGCCTATCTGGATAATCCGGTGGCGCAGCGTGCGGTGCGGCTGGTGGCGGAGGGGATTGGCGGCGCGCCGCTGGCTCCCGTCGATCCGGCGCTGGCGCGGCTGGTCACGGCGACCAGCGGCGGGCAGGCGCTGCTCGAAACGCTGACCGCGCAATTGCTGCTGCACGGCAATGCCTATGTCCAGGTGATCAAGGATGGCTTGGGACACCCGGTGGAACTGTTCGCGCTGCGGCCTGAGCGGGTGAGCGTGATCGCCGATGCGGAGGGCTGGCCAAGCGCCTATGCCTACAAAGTCGGTGAGCGCACGCTGACCATCCCCGCGCTCGATGACGATGCCGCGCCGAACCTGATCCACATCCGGCACTTCCACCCGGCGGACGATCACTACGGCGCGGGCTGTCTGGCGGCGGCGGACATGGCGGTGGCGACGCACAATGCCGCCGCGAACTGGAACCGCGCGCTGCTGGAAAACGCGGCGCGGCCATCGGGTGCGCTGGTCTATGATCCGGGCGACGCCGGCGGGCTGACGGCGGAGCAATTCGAGCGGCTGAAGTCCGAGCTGGCCGGCGCCTATGCGGGCATGGCCAATGCCGGACGGCCGATGCTGCTGGAAGGCGGGCTGAAATGGCAAAGCATCAGCCTGTCCCCGGCGGACATGGACTTTGCCGAATTGAAGGCCGCCGCCGCGCGCGATGTCGCGCTGGCCTTTGGCGTCCCGCCGATGCTGCTGGGTCTGCCCGGGGACGCCACCTATGCCAATTACCGCGAGGCAAACCGCGCGCTGTGGCGGCTCACTTTGCTACCGCTGGCCAGCAAGCTGCTGGGCGCGCTGGGCGAAGGGCTGGAGCCGTGGTTTCCAGCGGCGGGCCTGACCATCGATCTCGACCGCATCCCGGCGCTCGCCGAAGACCGCGAGCGGCTGTGGGCGCAGGTCAGCGCCGCCGGGTTCCTCAGCGATGGGGAGAAACGGGCAATGTTGGGCTTGCCTGATGTGGAGAACAAACCATGATCAAATCTGAGATGCTGGCACGCCTGCTCGCGCAGGCCGAAAGCGAAGGCGGCGATCTGGTGACGCTGCGCGCGGTGGTGGAGGAGGCCAGCCAGAGCGGCGCAGAGCGTGCGCTGAACCGGCTCGGCCTGTCCGATCCGGCGGCGCAGCAGGACCTGTCGGATCTGCGCGAGCTGCTCCAGGCCTGGCGCGATGCCAAGGCCAGCGCGTGGAAAGCGGCGGTCGCCTGGATCGTGCGCGGGTGCCTGGCGCTGCTGCTGATGGGCATCGCCTGGCGGATGGGCGTGCCGGAGCTCTTAAAGTGAGACTGGCGGGATACGCCGCGCTGTTTGATCGGCGCGACGCCGGGCGCGACCGGATCGCACCCGGCGCGTTCACCCGCACTCTTGCCGCACAAGCCGTGCCCCTGCCGCTGTTCTGGCAGCACCGCCCCGACCTGCGCGTCGGCTGGATTGAAACCATCGCCGAAGACGCGCGCGGCCTGCGGGTGGTGGCCAGCATCGATAACCCCGCTGGCGGCGCGGCGGCGGCGCTGAAACGCGGCGCGGTGACCGGGTTGAGCTTCGGCTACCGCGCCCGCCGCTTCACCCGCGACCATGCGGGCCGCGAGCTGACCGATGTCGATCTGTTCGAAGTCAGCCTCGTCACCCACCCGATGCAACACGCCGCGCGGGTGCATCTGATCGTTTGAAGTCCAATTCTCTGCCTCTCCGTCCGGGGAGGATTTCAACCCGAAAGGTAACTGCCCATGGAACCCCAAACCACGCTTGATCCGCTGGACGCTTCGTTCGATCTGGTGGCCCGGCAAGACGCCGCCGAACAGGCGCTGGGCGCTTTGCGCGGCGATGTTGACGAGGTGAAGAGCCGCCTCGAACGCGTCAGCCGCGCTGCCGCGCGCCCAGTATTGTCCGGCAGCGGCGAAGCTAGCCCGGAGCTGAAGGGCTTCGTCGATGGCTATTTGCGCCATGGCCGCGACAGCGAGCTGAAATCGGTCAACGCGGCGATCGCAGCCGATGGCGGGTTTGCCGTCCCGCGTGAAATCGACGCGCTGATCGCCGCGCAATTGAAAACGATCAGCCCGATCCGCGCGATTGCGCAAGTGGTGCAGACCGGCACGGCGGGCTATCGCAAGCTGATCACGTCAGGCGGATCAGCGTCGGGCTGGGTCAGCGAAGTGGCCGCACGGCCTGAAACCACTACGCCCAGGTTCAACGAAATCGCACCGCCGATGGGCGAGCTCTATGCCAATCCGGCGGCGAGCCAGGTGATGCTGGATGACGCAGCGTTCAATCTGGAGGAGTGGCTGGCGAGCGAGATTGCGATGGAATTCGCCCGCGCTGAAGGGACTGCGTTCGTCAATGGTACCGGCACCAACCAGCCGCGCGGGTTCCTGCAAGTCGCCACGGCGCTGACCGGCGACGCGATCCGTCCGTTCGGCACTTTGCAGCATCTGGTCAGCGGCAATGCCGCCGCGTTTGATGCCGCGCCCGAACTGAAGCTGATCGATCTGGTGCATGCGCTCAAGTCCGGGCACCGCCAAGGCGCGGTGTTTGTGATGAATTCCAAGACGCTGGCCAGCGTGCGCAAGTTCAAGGCTACCGACGGGACGTTCATCTGGCAGCCGGGCTTGCTGGAGGGCGCACCCGCACGGCTGCTGGGCTATCCAGTGATCGAGGCGGAGGACATGCCTGATGTCGCCGCCAATACGACCCCGATTGCCTTTGGCAACTTCAAGGCCGGCTATCTGATCGCCGAGCGCCGCGCGACCACGATCCTGCGCGATCCGTTCACCAACAAGCCGTTCGTCAACTTCTACGCCACTCGCCGGGTCGGCGGGCAGGTGCTGGATAGCGACGCGATCAAACTGCTGAAAATCAGCGTCTGATCGGTCTGATCCGGCCAAGCTGGATCAGACCCGCGCCCGCGCCGCATTCCCCTGCGACGCGGGCGTTCCATTTTCTCCGACATGGAGCCGCTCATGCACCGGACTGTCATAACTCCCGCTGCGCTTGCGCCAGCGGCGCTAGCCGAGCTCAAGGACTGGCTGGGCATCACCATCGCGGCGGACGATGCCGCGCTGACCGCCTTGCTGCGCGCCGCGCTGGAGCTGTGCGAAGGTTTTACCGGGCTGATGCCGCTGGTGCAAACCTGCGAGGAGGTGCTTCCAGTGGCCGCTGAATGGCAGCGGCTGGCCGCGCAACCAATCCAGACAATCACCCTGGTGGAAGGCCTGCCCGCGGAGGGCGCGCGGTTTGTGCTGCCGCTGGAAAGCTATGCGCTGGACCTTGATGCCGACGGCAGCGGGCGGGTGCGAGTCCACAATCCCGGAGCCGCTGGGCGCATCGCGGTGCGGTTCGGCGCGGGGTTGGCGGCAGACTGGCCTGATTTGCCCGATGCTTTGCGCCACGGGGTACTGCGGCTGGCCGCGCACCAATATCGCCACCGCGAAAGCGAGACATCTGCCCCACTGCCGCCCGCCGCCGTTGCGGCCTTGTGGCGGCCCTGGCGGCGGGTGCGTTTGGCATGAGCGCCAGCTTTGCTGACCTCGTGCCCGCGCTGATCAGCCACGCCCGGCGACTGACGGCGGCGCGCCTGGCTGCGGCTGACTTTGCCCGCCGTGATCCTGCCCGCCATGATCCTGCCCAGCGCTGGCGCAAGGCCGCGCTGCTCTGGCCGCTATTCGTCAAGGAGTGATGCCCATGGAAATCGCCCTGCGCGCCGCGCTGATCGCCTGGCTGGCGGCTGACCCGGTGCTGTCACCGCAATTGAACGCCATCGTGGAGGAAACCCCCAGCCGCAGCGCGCTGCCCTGGCTGGCCATCGCCGCCAGCGCGAGCGCGGACTGGAGCTGCAAGGATCGCACCGGCCGCGAAGTCCGGATCGCGCTGGAACTCCATTGCCGGGGCGACCGCGCCGATAGCGCCGCCAT
>JANORN010000261.1:0-2104 GCA_031415355.1 Novosphingobium sp.
TCAAGCGCGGCGGCGCTATCGGGGCGGAACACGGCGGCACAGTTCACCAGCACGCGCCAGTCGGGCAGGCGCTCTGCCAACTGCGCCACCAACGCCAGCGCAGCAGCGCCATCCAGCAAATCGCACTGTACCACTTCGGCGGAGGGCAGGCTGGCGGCGATCTTTTGAGCTGCGTCAGGCGAATGGCCCACATGCAGCACTACGTGCCAGCCCGCTGTGCCGAACGCTCGCGCCAGCACTGCGCCGATCCGGCGGCCTGCGCCAGTGATGAGAACGGCTGGGAGCATGACCGAAGTCTATGCACACCCAGCCGTCAGGGGGAAGTGTCTATTGGTGCCGGATTAGCGGCAGCGGGTGCGTCCGCGTTCAATTTCACGACCGACCAATGCGCCGGCTGCGACGCCGATGATTGTGCCGGTGGTGCGCTCACCGCGCGTATCCACGGCCCGGCCCAGCAAGCCGCCCAACGCCGCGCCGACCAGCAGGCCGACGGTGCCGTTTGAACGTTTGCAGTGATAGCGCCCGTCCTGGCCCTTCCAGTACCGCACACCATCGGCCTGGCGATAACGGATTGACCCGTCTTGCGCGCGGTAACCCTTGGCGGGGGCCCACGATGGCGGTTTGGCAAACGCGGCGGTGCTGGGCACGGTGACAGCGGCCATCGACAAAGCGATCAGGGCTGGGCGAAACATGGTTCGGTTCCTTTGGTTGCGAATTGTGTAAACGCACCACAGGCCCCAGTGGCTGAACCGCAGATTTCAAGGTGTGCCGAGCCGGGCCGCAAACGCGTTCAACCGAGTGCGGCCTGTTTTTCATCCGCCAGCCGGTCGAGTTGCGCGCGAGTTTTCTTTTCGGCATTGGTTTTCAGCTGGCCGCAAGCCGCATCAATGTCGCGGCCTCGCGGCGTGCGCACCGGGGCGCTGATCCCGCCGGCGAAGACGATCTCGGCAAAGCGCTTGACCCGGTCAGGCGCGGAGCATTCATAGGGCGCGCCGGGCCAGGGGTTGAACGGGATCAGGTTGACCTTTGCGGGCAACTTGTACTGTTTGATCAGCCGCACCAGCTCGCGCGCATCGGCGTCGCTGTCGTTCTTGTCCTTCAGCATCACGTATTCGAACGTGATCCGCCGCGCATTGCTCGCTCCGGGATAATCGGCGCAGGCTTGCAGCAGTTCCTCCAGCCCGTATTTGCGGTTGATCGGGACGATCTCGTCGCGCACTTCCTTGGTCGTGGCGTGGAGCGAGACCGCCAGATTCACCCCGATCTCCGCTCCGGCGCGCGCCATCATCGGCACCACGCCGCTGGTGGACAGCGTGATCCGGCGCTTGGACAAGGCCAGCCCATCGCCATCCATCACCAGCTTCAGCGCATCGCGGACATTGTCAAAATTATACAGCGGCTCGCCCATGCCCATCATCACGATATTGGTCAGCAAGCGGCCATCTGCGGTGTAGTCACCGCCCTCGTCTTCGCCGTCGCCTTCAAGTCCCGCCATCGATCCCTTGGGCCATTCGCCCAGCGCATCGCGCGCCAGCATCACCTGACCCACGATCTCGCCCGGGGTCAGATTGCGCACCAGCCGCATCGTACCGGTGTGGCAGAACCGGCAGTTCAGCGTGCAACCGACCTGGCTGGACACGCACAGCGTGCCGCGCGTTTCATCGGGAATGAACACCATTTCGTAATCGTGCTGGTCCGCCGTGCGCAGCAGCCATTTGCGCGTGCCGTCGGTCGAATGCTGCGCTTCAACCACTTCGGGGCGGCTGACCACAAACCGCTCGTCCAGCCACGGCCGCATGGTCTTGGCAATGTCGGTCATCGCATCAAACTCGGTCACCCCGCGATGGTACAGCCAGTGAAACACCTGCTTGGCGCGCAGCTTGGCCGCCTTGGCATCCAGCCCGGCCTCGGCGAACAGCTCGGTGATCTGCGCCTTGCTCAGCCCGAGCAGGTCAACGCGCCCATCCGCGCGCGGCGTAATCGGACGCGGAGTGGGGACGGGATCAATGAGGCCGGGGATCGGCATGAGTTCGGTGTCGGCCATAGCTGCGCGCCTATAGGGCCGATGCGGTGGCAGGGGAAGGGCGCGCTATTTTACCCGCGC
>JANORN010000262.1:0-1581 GCA_031415355.1 Novosphingobium sp.
CGTTACCGAAGTGCGTGACGGCGCAGGCCCGGCCCTATGGCAAGCGCGGGTCGCGCAGCTGTCCGCCAAATACGACGTCAGCCCGCGCCTGATCGAGGCGCTGGTCTGGCAGGAAAGTCGCTGGAATCAACGCGCAGTGTCCCACGCCGGTGCGCGCGGTCTGGCGCAGCTGATGCCCGGCACCGCGCGCGACCAGGGGGTCAACCCCCACGACGCTGATTCCAACTTGGAAGGCGGCGTGCGCTATCTACGGATGCAGCTGGATACTTTCGACGGCAACGTGGAGCATGCGCTGGCGGCCTACAATGCCGGGCCGAAGCGCGTGCTGGACGCGGGCGGCATCCCCCGGATCAAGGAAACCCAAGGCTACGTCCGCGCGATAATCGGGCGGCTCAATCAGGATCTCAGACCATGACTTTGCGTTTTGTACGTCCCGCCCTGTTGGCGGCGGCGCTTACTACGTTGCCCCAAACCGCCTTGGCCCAAACCGCTAATCCGCAAGGATCGGGGCCGATCGTGGCGGCGCTGAGCTGGATGCAGGGGACGCTGCTGGGTAATGTCGCCACCGCTGTGGCGGTGATGGCCGTGGCCGCAGTCGGCTTCATGATGCTGACCGGGCGGCTCAACTGGCGGTTTGGCGCAACCGTGATCATCGGTTGCTTCATTCTGTTCGGCGCGGGGGCCATTGTTTCGGGCATCCAGTCCGCTGCTGCAGTGGGCTGAACCGCCGTGGACCTTGCCCGCTTCCCCGTACACCGCGCGCTGACCCGGCCGCAGATGTTTGCCGGCGTTACCTACAGCTTTTTCATCATCAACGCGGCGGTCACCACCGAAGCGTTTCTGATCACTAAAAGCTTTCTGGCGCTGCCGATTGCCTTGCTGGTCCACGCCGTGGGCTATCTCGCGTGCCTGCGCGAGCCGCGCGTGTTCGATCTGTGGATCACCAAAGTCAGCCGTTGCCCGCGCGTGAAAAGCTGGCGGCAGTGGCAATGCAACAGCTACGCGGCTTGAAGGAGTAGACGCGGTGGGCTTTTTCTCCGGCCAGCAGACCTGGACCAAGCGCGAGGAACTGGCAGGCGACCGCTTGCCTTATGCGGCGCTGCTGGACGAGAACGTTGTGCTGCTGCGCGATGGTTCGGTCATGCTCTCGCTGCTGGTCCCTGGGCTCAGCTTCGAAACCGCCGACAGTGCCGAGCTGAACGCCCACACCGCCACTCGCGAAGTTGTGCTGCGCAGCACGCTCGACGCGCGGTTCGTGCTGTATCACCACGTTATCCGCCGCCGCGTGTTCGTGGAACTCGACGCGCGGTTTGACGATCCGTTGGCGGCGCATATCGACCAGTGCTGGCGGCAGCGGCTGGCGGGCGGCGCACTGTTCGTCAACGATCAGTTCGTCACGCTGGTGCGCCGCCCGGCGCGGGGCAAGGCCGGGTGGGCCGAACGCGCAACCCGCGCGTTCAAGCGGCGTGGCGCGCCAGAAGTCACCGCTGATCCCGCAGATATCCGTGCCTTACGCGCCGCTGCGACCGGGATGGCTGCGTCGCTGGGTTCCTATGGCGCGCGACTGCTGGGCGATTACGA
>JANORN010000263.1:0-1807 GCA_031415355.1 Novosphingobium sp.
CCGGTGCCCGATGCCTGGCCCGCGCTCGCGCCGCTGGGCCTTGCGCTGGTGCTGCTGGGCAATTGTTTCCAGATCTGGGCCAAGCTGTTCCTGCGCCGCAGTTTTGGGATCGCCCCCGCTAACCGCGGGATCAAGAGCACCGGGCCCTACCGCTATGTCCGCCACCCGATGTATGCCGGGTACATGGTCTCGCACATTGGCATCTTTATGTTGATGCCCTCGCTGCTCAACCTGACGATCTATGTGATCGGCTGGTCCGCGCAGATCCTGCGTCTGAACGCCGAAGAGCACCTGCTCGGGCTCGATCCGGCCTACCGCGAGTTTATGGGCAAAGTGAAATACCGCCTGATCCCGGGCGTGTTCTAAAGCCGTCAGCCCAGCGCGCGGCGCAACGAATCAACGGCCTTGTCCATCTTGGCTGCGTCCCGGCAAGCACCGTCGCAGGCGGACTGTGCACGCTCCAGCTCGGCCAGCATCCCTTGCGCTGCCACCCGGTCTCCGCGTGCGACAGCGACCAGCCCCAGCCCGAGCCGGGCCACCGGATCACGCGCGGCGAGCCCGCTGGCGCGGCTGAAGTGGCTTTCAGCCTGGTCCAGCGCGCCGGTGCCAAGCCGGGCATAGCCCGCCAGCAGGTGCAGTTCGGGGTTCATCGAGCCATCGGCCAGCGGCGTCAGCAGCGTGACCGCGCGCGAATAATCGCCCTTGGTCAGCGCCGCGCGGCCGCGCGCATAGTCGGACCCGGCGGGCGCATAAATCGCATAGGAGGCAGCCACAGTGGTCGCAGTATCCCCAGCAAAGCTGGTCCCGACTGTCGATTGGGCTGAAGCGAGCGTTGCTGGCAGGGTGATCGCCAGACCGGCGGCGAAGAACAGGCAGTGCAGGCGCATGCGGTTTCCTCCTGAAGCTGATAAGGGCGCAACCTAACACGAATCCGGCGCTGGCAAAGTGAAAATTCCGTCGCTGATCAATCAGAACGGGCGGCACCGTGCTGGCACCGCCCGTTCATTGACCCAGCCTTGGGGGACGTTGGGGGACAGGCCGGGCAAAGCGTCAGCCTGCAGCTTGCCGACGCGGCAGATAGCACAACCGCAGCCGGGCGATCCGCCGGATAGGCAGCAGGATCATTCCGCCCCCTCCAGCTTGTACCCCAGCAAGTCACCCGGCTGGCACTCCAGCTCGCGGCAAATGGCTTCCAGCGTGGAAAACCGCATCGCCTTGGCCTTGCCGGTTTTGAGGATCGAGAGGTTGGCGAGGGTAATATCCACCCGTTCGGCCAGTTCGGTCAGGGTCATGCGGCGTTGATGCAGCAGCTCGTCGAGATTTACGACTATGCGGCCTTCGGCGGTGCGCGGTTCTGGAATCGGCATCACACAGTTCCTTCCAGTTCGGCGCGCATTTCTGCGCCTTTGCGGAACACCCGGGCGAGGATGAACAGGACCAGGATCAGCAGGATCGCACCCGGATCGACGTCAAAGCCGAACTCGGAGTTTTTCCCGGCCTTTTCGAAATAGGGCTCGGCCCAGGCGGCGAGCCCGATCAGCGGCAGCACCAGCAGTTGCCCGGCCACCGCGAGCCAGCCCATTGCGGACAGCCGATCGGCATTGCGCGGATCGAACGGGTCGCCGTCGCCGACCGAGTTCACGATCTCCAGCAACTTCTGCACAAACCGGTACGCGCAACCCAGCAACACCATGACCAGCGCCATTGCCAGCGCAATCAGCCAGACGCCGTCCGCTGGCGCACCAAACTTGGCGAATTCCGCGAGCAGTTCGGCGCGGCCCACAGTGGTGATCGCGCCAATGCCGAT